>NZ_JBPPGJ010000016.1:0-160684 GCF_051594765.1 Oryzibacillus soli | reverse complement strand
GAGGTAACCGCAAGGGGCCAGCCGCCGAAGGTGGGGTAGATGATTGGGGTGAAGTCGTAACAAGGTAGCCGTATCGGAAGGTGCGGCTGGATCACCTCCTTTCTATGGAGTACCTCGTGACCGTAGCGTCACGGTACAATGAGCAAGACAATCGGCTGATGTTACTTACTCGTGTTCAGTTTTGAAGGATCACCGGAATAAGAGAGACACCTCACGGATGTGGGGTGTCTCTTTTGCGTGACCAAACTGTACGTCAGACTGCTCTTAGCGGCTTAACCGTTCGAGCCGGTGTCTGCCGTGGACGCCGCTTCCCATTCGGCGATCTTCTCTTTGTACTTCTCCAGCAGCTTGGTAAGGGCCTGTTTGATGGCCTCCGCCTCTTTGGCCTCCACCGCTTGGGATAAGGCGATCTCCGCTTCCATCAGGGACGCGTCCGGCATCCACGCCGGAATCGCACGTACGGCATCCGGTGCGCCGTCGAGCGTTACCGCCGATACGGCCCGAATCATATCCGGCGCTCCGTCCGGGATCAGATCCGGCGTAGCGCCCGGGATCCACGCAGGCACTGCGGGGACAGCATCGGGCTCTCCTTCGGGAAGGTGGGCTGCTCCGATCACGACATTCCCGTCAGGGCCGGCCACGGCGGCAGGCTGATCCGGGCTGCCAGTGTCAGCGGCAACTGCCGCTGAATAGAAGATTCGGACCGGCCCGGGTCCCTCGGCTCCCGGGGCGGCTGCTGTGATGGTGATGGCCACCTTATCGGGGCGGGGGACCGTGTTTTCGTCATCGGACGGTTTCGTAAGGATGACCTTCATCTTCGGCCTAAGAGCATCGTACCGGTCCAGCGTAGCCTTCCAATCCTCGACGGTGGCAGGGGCATAGGTCTCGGCCGCTGCAACAGGATCGACCATCCGGTAAACCTGGAGAGCCGGAGCGGAGACTGCGGACACCTGAACGGCGGGGGCCATGGGTTGGGCCGGTTGAACGGCATCGGTTGACGTGTCATCAGAGGCGTTCACCGTCAGGGGAACGGCGGCGAATGCGGCGAGCATGGCGGTCAGGGCGGATTTCTTCAGGGTCTGCATGGGAATCATGGTTACACTCCTTCGAATAGGGATATTGTCTTACAGGCTTCATTGTAGAGGGCGGGTGTGGCAGAACATCCGCGCTTTTGTGGAAAAACAATGGCATACGCCCCAGGCCGGCTGCCACGTTGTTATAATGGATCCAAGAACCTGCGTAGATGGAGGCCGGTCATGAAGCAGCAGCCTTTGATTGCCGTCGTGGATGACGATCCGAATATAAGGGAATTGGTGGAAGCCTACTTAAGAAAAGAGCAGTATGCCACGGTCGGGGTCGGCAGTGCGGAGGAAGCGCTGCAGCTGTGGCGCTCCCATGAGCCCGACATGTGGGTACTGGACATCATGCTTCCCGGAATGGATGGGTATACGTTCCTGCGGAGAGTCCGCCAGGAAGCCGAGGTGCCCATCATCATGATCTCGGCGAAGGATGCGGAGGTGGACCGGGTTCTGGGGCTGGAGCTGGGCGGGGACGACTACCTGGTGAAGCCGTTCAGCCTCCGCGAGCTGGTAGCCCGGGTCAAGAGACAGCTCCACCGTTGGCAGGCAGCGGGCCACCCAGCCGAACACCGGGGACAGCAGAGTCTGCTGGAGGCCGGACGGCTGAAACTGATGACGGAGGAGCGCCGCGTATTCTGGAACGGGATGGAGGCGGACGTCACGATGAAGGAATTCGAGCTTCTGAAGACTCTGGCGGAGCATCCCAACCGGGCCTTCACGAGGGAGGAGCTGCTGGTGAAGGTGTGGGGGGACGATTACTACGGCAGCGACCGGGCGGTGGACCACCTGATCAAGCGGGTCCGCAAAAAGCTGGAGCAGGTGCCGATCGAAGCGGTATGGGGCCACGGCTATCGGCTTCGTACGGAGGAAGGGGGAGCAGGCGATGAAGCTGGGACATCAGATTAATCTGGCCTTCGGCCTGATGCTGCTGGCGGTGATGTCGGTGACGGCGGTCGTTCTTCACTATGCGCTCTTGGACCATCTGATCGGCGTGCAGAAGGCAGACCTGAAGATCATGAGCCAATCCGTAAGCGACGTGCTGACTCTGAAGGCTTCCGAACCGGCGGGTAATGGAGTGGACCGGACGGAGGTGACGGTCTCGCTGGCCGGTGTTCAGGCGATTGTTGCCGACAAGGAGGGCCGGGTCGTCTATGGGGCTATGCCTGAGGGGGCCAGCCAGCTGACGGCTGCCGTTGCGGCCGCACGGGCCTTGCCCGCACAGCCTATCGCGGAAGCGGAGCCCGGCTGGAACGGCACCAAGCTGGGTTATCTGATGGACGTCCGCCCGATCCCGGAGGGGACGCTGACGCTGATGACCCCCATGAAGCGGATCGAAGAGATGGAACGGGCGCTGTTTTTGCGGCTGCTGTGGATTTTTGCAGCGGGCGGGGTAGTGGTCTACCTGCTCAGCCTTCTCCTAACCCGGAAGCTGACCAAGCCTCTCATGCTGCTGAAGACGGAGCTGGAGAAGGTGAAGGACCGGAGGTTCTCCGATGTCCGGAGGGTCCGGGCCGGAGGGGAAATCGGGGCCGTGGCCCAGACCGTCCACGATCTGGCGGAGGAGCTGCACCGGTACAGCGTGGCGCAGAAGCATTTTTTCCAGAATGCGTCCCATGAGCTGAAGACTCCGCTGATGTCCATCTCCGGGTATGCCGAAGGGATCCGGGACGGCGTATTCGAAGGAGAAGGCATGCACCGGGGACTGGAGATCATCATGAAGGAGAGCAATAGGCTGAAGAAGCTGGTGTCGGAGATGATGCTGCTGGCCAAGCTGGACAGCGAGGAAGACATCTACAAGTCCTCGAAGGTGAATCTGACGGAGCTGTTGACCGAGACGGCAGAGCGTCTGAACCCGGTGCTCGCCGCCAGAGGGCTCCAGATGGATGTGCCCGTGGATCAAGGGGAGCTGTACGTGGATGCCGACAAGGACAAGCTGCTGCAGGCGCTGCTCAATGTGGCCTCGAATGCGGCCCGGTATGCGAGGAGCCGGATCCGGCTGTCCGCGGAGGGGCATGGAGGACGCGTCGTCCTTCGGGTGGCGGATGACGGGGACGGCATCTCGGGGGAGCTGCTGCCGTACATGTTCCACCGCTTCGTGAAGGGGAAGGACGGGGAATCCGGCTTGGGACTGGCCATTGCACGGGCCATCGTCGAGCGCTGCGGAGGCTCCATCTCCGCCGGGAACCGAGCGGAAGGAGGGGCCGAGCTGGTGCTGGAGCTTCCTGCCGCGGCTTAAGGGGAGCGCCTCGTTGCAGGTGCTCTAGATCGTGCATAGGAGCGGGCGTAACGCAATATAAGTAGAGAATTCATGGATATTAACGGAGGAAGCCTCATGAACAAGCTCCTGAACCTGGTGAAGGAGGGGCTCCTGCCCCGGTTGACGCTGGAGAGTCCGGATCCCCATGACCCGGTCGAGGTGCTCGAGGTTCCGTCGCCCTGGCAGCTCTTGGGCGTCGGCAATTATGCGGCGGTGCTGGTCCATCCAGACTATGCGGATTATGCGGTGAAGGTCTACGCTCCCGGAAAACCGGGGCTTCAAGATGAGCTTCAGGTGTACGGGCGATTGGGCCGGCACCGGGCTTTTTCGGAATGCTACGGGTCGGGGGAGAGCTTCCTGATCTTGAAGCGCCTGCAGGGAGTAACCTTGTACGACTGCATCCGGAGAGGGATCCCCATTCCCGAGCGGGTGATCCGCGATATCGACGAGGCGCTGGAGTATGCCCGCTCCAAAGGGCTCTATCCCCATGACATCCATGCGAAGAACGTGATGCTGGCGGACGGACGGGGACTGGTGCTGGACGTGTCGGATTTCTTGAAGATGGAGTATTGCCGGATGTGGGATGATTTCAAAAAAGCGTACCGCAAGCTCTACAAGCCGCTTCTGCTCAGGAGACCGGTGCCCATTCCCGAGCGGCTGCTGGAGGGGGTCCGCAAGAGCTACCGGTATTATAAGAAGTGGCGCGGCGAGGACTGAAGGGTTTGGATTCGGGCGGACCGATGTGTTAGGATATTAGCACAATCCGGAAAAAACAGGAGGTCCCCCTAAATGAGCATCCGGTCGCGTTCGATCATTCCCGCCATCCTAGTGACCGCGCTGGTATCCAGCGGCCTGACGCTGGTGTGGGCCCGCGAGCAGGACAAGGACTGGGTGAAGCTGAAATCGGTCTATTCCATGCTGAATAAGGAATACGTGCAAACCGTAGATACAACCAAGCTGATGGACGGAGCGGTCGACGGCATGCTGAAGGCCTTGGACGACCCGTATACCGTCTATATGAGCCAAGAGGAATCCAAGGGCTTCGAGGAGTCCATCACCTCCTCCTTCGTCGGCATCGGTGCGGAGATTACGGAGCTGGACGGGCATATCGTCATCGTGGCGCCGATCAAGAATTCTCCCGCCGAGAAGGCAGGGCTGAAGCCCAACGACCGGATCGTCTCCGTCGGGGCTACGAGCCTGGAGGGGATGAAGGTCAGCGAGGCGGTCAAGCAGGTGCGCGGCGAGAAGGGCACCAAGGCGGAGCTCACCATCGAGCGTCCCGGAGAGTCCGAGCCGCTGCATGTTACGGTGGTCCGGGATACGATTCCCATCGAAACCGTCTACGGGGAGATGAAGGAAGGGCAGATCGGCTACCTGCAGATTACCAAGGTGTCCGAGTCCACCGCCCAGGAATTCGCCAAGCAGCTGAAGACGCTGAAGGACCAGGGCATGAAGGGGCTGGTGCTGGACCTGCGCCAGAATCCGGGCGGCCTGCTCGGGGTATCCTTCGAGATTGCGGAGATGCTGGTGCCGGCGGGCAAAACCATCCTGCAGGTCGAGAACCGCAGCGGCAAGAAGGAGATCTATACGTCCAACGGCAGCGGGGCCAACCCCAGCGTGGCGGGCCTGCCTATGGCGGCGCTGATCGACGAGGGTACGGCTAGCGCTGGCGAGATTCTGGCGGGCGCGCTGCAGGAGTCGGGGGGCGCCAAGCTGGTGGGGCAGAAGACCTTCGGCAAGGGCACGGCCCAGGCGGTGGTGGAGCTGGACGACGGCTCCACCGTCAAGTACACCAACGCCAAGTGGCTGACTCCGGGCGGCACCTGGATCCACAAGACCGGCATCAAGCCGGACGTGGAGGTGAAGCTTCCGGAATACGCCGGACTGCCGCTGGTGGATCCGGAGAAGGAGTGGAGGAAGGACAGCTTCTCCACGGATGTGAAGAGCATCCAGATGATGCTGGAGGCGCTGGGGTATCCGGCCGGGCGGACCGACGGCTACTTCGACGGGAAGACCGAGGCGGCGGTGCTGGCCTTCCAGCAGGCCCAAGGGCTGGAAGCGAACGGCGTCGTATCCGGCAAGACGACCCGCCGGATGATCGAGCTCCTGCGGGAGCTGATCCGCAAGAGTGATCCGCAGCTGGAGGCGGCCCTGAAGGTGGCGGCCGGGCGGTAGAAGAGAGGAGCATTCAGGCCGGGGGTCTGGATGCTTCTTTTTTTCGGTGGGGGCAGTTTATTGGAGTGTCACTGTCGAGGGCGCCTCGTTAGGGCAGGGGCAGATGTGCTCAATATGGCCCCGCTCGGGTAACACCGAAGGGGAATCCCGCAGCTTGACCCCATCCTCGCCCGGGTGGCTCCGCAGCATAACTCGACCCTGGAGAAAGGGGGGGGGTGAAATAAGGCGGTGGGAGGCCTTAAATCCACACCACGGCCCTATCCTCGGGCAGGGAGGGGGCGGGGACATAAGGAGACAGGCAACCACGCCTGCCTAGGGAGGTGGACCAGCCAAGCCAGTTTATGGTTCAGCCACGCCCGTCTGGTGGCATTTCGTGTGGGCCGGAGCTCGATTGCGGGAATGTTGTGACGGAGTGTCTCAAACCTTGTGAAAGCGTCGAAAAAAGCGAATGTTCGTAATTTGTGAACTTAGGAACGTTCGTCTTTATCGGTTGACATGGGGGGGATGGGGCTGTTACACTAAGCTTACATGGGAAAACCCACATATTGTGCGAATCAAGTCGTTTTTACTCGTATACCTTCGGGAATAGGGCCCGAACGTTTCTACCCGGAAACCGTAAATTTTCGGACTACGAGCGAAGATGCTTTTTTCTGTCTGCGCGTCGGCGTACACAGGTAGCATCCGCTCTGTCCGGCAGGTTGCAAGGGACATTTCGGTAAGCAGGCCTGGTCGCGGACGTTTTTTTGCGTATTCGGAAGCGGTTTGCCGGGGGCTGCCGCAATGGAATACGGCGTCGTTAAGGGGGCGCCGATGGCTTTTGGGAGAAATTTATAGTTGTGCTAAGATGGAATCATCAGGATATCGAGGAACAGGAAAGAAGGGGAATTATGTCCGCTGTTGTTGGAGTAATCATGGGAAGCCAGTCCGATTGGGAGACGATGAAGCATGCGTGCGACGTGCTCGACGAGTTGAACATCCCCTATGAGAAAAAGGTGGTCTCGGCCCACCGGACTCCGGACCTGATGTTCGAATACGCCGCAAGCGCGGTGGAGCGGGGCTTGAAGGTCATCATCGCCGGAGCGGGCGGCGCCGCCCACCTGCCGGGTATGGTGGCAGCCAAGACGGTGCTGCCGGTCATCGGGGTGCCTGTCAAGTCGTCCAACCTGAACGGGCTGGACTCGCTGCTCTCCATCGTGCAGATGCCGGGCGGCATTCCGGTGGCAACGGTGGCCATCGGCAAAGCGGGAGCCACCAACGCGGGCCTGCTGGCGGCACAGCTGCTGGGCGCCTTCGATCCGACGCTGCAGCAGGCCGTGGCCGACCGCCGGGAGCGCATCGCCCAGAGCGTCATGGAAACGAGTGATCAGCTGATATGAGCGGCGCAATGAGAAGAACCGAAGGGACGGCCCCCGTCGGCAGAGCATATGATCCCGGCAAGGTCATCCTGCCCGGCAGCACCATCGGCGTGCTGGGCGGCGGCCAATTGGGCCGGATGCTGGCACTGGCCGGCAGCCACATGGGCTACCGGTTCGCCACCCTGGATCCGACGCCGGACTGCCCGCTGGGGCAAGTGGCGAGCTACCAGATTACGGCAGGCTACGGGGATGCCGAAGCGGCAAGAGCCCTGGCGAAGCAGTCGGATGTCATCACCTACGAATTCGAGAATGTGGACGCCGCCGTGGCGGACATGCTGGAGCGCGAGTCCTACGTCCCCCAGGGCAGCCGGCTGCTGTACACGACGCAGCACCGCCTGCGCGAGAAGCGGGCCGTGGAAGCGGCCGGCGCTCCGGTGGCGCCGTACGCGGAGATCGGCAGCCTGGCCGAGCTGGAGGCCGCCGTGGCCCGCTTCGGCACGCCCTGCGTGCTGAAGACGGCGACCGGCGGCTATGACGGCAAGGGACAGTGGGTGATCCGCTCCGCGGACGTATGCGCCGAGGCCTACGCGGCGCTGAGCCGGGCGGGCACGGAGCTGGTGCTGGAGCAGTTCATCCGCTTCGAACGGGAGATCTCGGCCATCGCGGCCCGGAGCCCCCGGGGCGAGGTTAAGGTGTTCCCCATCGCGGAGAATATTCACGTGGACAACATTCTCCACCTCTCCATCGTCCCAGCGCGGACCACCGATGCGGTGCGGAAGAGGGCGGAGGAGCTGGCGGTGAAGATCGCCGAGACGCTGGATGTCGTAGGCCTGATCGCGGTGGAGATGTTCCTGACCCCGGACGGGGAGCTCTATGTGAATGAGCTGGCACCGCGCCCCCACAACTCCGGCCATTACACCATGGAGGCTTGTATGACCTCCCAGTTTGAGCAGCATGTCCGGGCGGTATGCAACCTGCCGCTGGGCTCTACGGAGCTGTTGACTCCCGTGGTGATGGTCAATGTGCTGGGCGAGCATGTGGAGCCTCTGCTGCAATGGCTCGGCAGCCAAAAGGCCGAGGAGCCTGGCGTCAGTGTGAAGGTGCACTTGTACGGTAAGGCCGAGGCGAAGCATAAGCGGAAGATGGGCCACGTGAACCTGCTGGCCCGCGACACGGAAACCGCGCTTGCATGGGTTGAGCGGACAGGGATTTGGAACCGGGAGCAGGAAGGCTAAGCCATCAATCAACTTATTGGAGGATTCCTATGTTAGAGCGTTATAGCCGCAAGGAAATGGCGTCCATCTGGACGGAAGAGAATAAATTCAAGGCATGGCTGGAAGTGGAGATCCTGTCCTGCGAGGCGTGGGCCGAGCTGGGCATCATCCCGAAGGAGGATGTGGCGGAGCTGCGCAAGAACGCCTCCTTCAACATCGACCGGATCTATGAGATCGAGCAGGACACCCGCCACGACGTCATCGCCTTCACCCGCGCGGTCTCCGAGACTCTGGGCGAGGAGCGCAAGTGGGTGCACTACGGCCTGACCTCCACGGACGTGGTGGATACGGCGCTGGGCTACCTGCTGCTGCAGGCCAACCGGATCCTGGAGAAGGATCTGGTGAACTTCATTGAGATCCTGAAGGACAAGGCCAAGGCCTACAAGGACACTCCGATGATGGGCCGGACCCACGGCGTCCATGCGGAGCCCACCACCTTCGGCCTGAAGATGGCCCTGTGGTACGAAGAAATGAAGCGCAACCTGGAGCGGTTCCAATATGCGGCCGACCAAGTCCAATACGGCAAAATCTCCGGGGCCGTCGGCACCTACGCCAACATCGACCCCTTCATCGAACAATACGTCTGCGGCAAGCTCGGCACCAAGGCTGCTCCGATCTCGACCCAGACCCTCCAGCGCGACCGCCACGCCCAATACATGGCGACCCTGGCGCTGATCGCTACCTCCCTCGACAAGTTCGCCACCGAAATCCGCGCGCTCCAGAAGAGCGAGTTCCGCGAGGTGGAGGAACCGTTCGCCAAGGGCCAGAAGGGCTCCTCGGCCATGCCCCACAAGCGCAACCCCATCGGCTGCGAGAACATCTCCGGCCTGTCCCGCGTCATCCGCGGCCATATGCTGTCGGCCTACGAGAACGTGCCGCTGTGGCATGAGCGGGATATCAGCCACTCCTCCGTGGAGCGGATCATCCTGCCGGATGCCACCTCGCTTCTGGACTACATGCTGAACCGTCTGGGCAACATCATCAAGAACCTGACCGTATTCCCGGAGAATATGAAGCGCAACATGCAGAGCACCTACGGCGTACCGTTCTCCGGCCGCGTCATGACCAAGCTCATCGACAAGGGCTTCAGCCGCGAGCAGGCTTACGATACCGTCCAGCCCAACGCTATGAAGGCGTGGGAGGAGCAGCGCTCGTTCCGCTCCATCATCGAGGCGGACCCGGTGATCTCCGAGGCACTGACGGCAGAGGAGATCGAGGATTGCTTCAACCCGGCATGGCATCTGAAGCATGTCGATACGATTTTTGAGAAGCTGGGGCTGAATTAAAGGATTGGTTCGGATAGAGGCAAGCGGAAGGTAAACGAGAAGGAGGCCTCGGGAGTGGAGACGAAGGCGCTGTCCACGGCGGTGGACCTGGTGAAAGCCCCCCTGCTGTACAAAGGCAAGGTGCGGGAGCTGTACGATTTGGGCGAGCATTATCTGATTGTGGTGACGGACCGGATCTCGGCATTCGACTACGTGCTGGATCCGGCAGTGCCGGATAAGGGCAATATGCTGAACCAAATCAGCGCATTCTGGTTCGGGCTGACGAAGAGCATGCAGGCGAACCACGTGGTGCACACGGATGTGGAGAAGCTGGGGGACCTGGTGACCGCGCCGGAGCTGCTGAAGGACCGCATCATGGTCACGAAGAAGGCGGAGCGGATCGACATCGAATGTATCGTGCGTGGCTATATCACCGGTGGCGGCTGGAGACAATACCAGCAAACGGGTGAAATCAACGGCCGCAAGCTGCCCGAGGGACTGCGCAAGAACCAGGCCCTCGCCGAGCCCATCTTCACTCCGTCGGCCAAGAACGATGTGGGCCACGACGAGGACATCTCCATCGAGCGGATGAAGGAGCTGGTCGGCGCCGAGCTGACGGCGGAGCTGGAGCGCCGGAGCATTCTGCTCTACATGCTGGCTCACCAGTATTGCGACAGCCGAGGCATCATCCTGGCGGACACCAAGTTCGAATTCGGCATCATCGGCGGAGAGATCATCCTGATCGACGAGGTGTTCACGCCGGACTCCTCCCGTTTCTGGGCCAAGGAGAACTACGCCCTCGACATCGAGATCGACAGCATGGACAAGGAACCGGTGCGCACGTATTTGGCCCACTCCGGCTGGGACAAGAACAGCAAGCCCGACCCGCTGCCCGCCGAGGTGGTGGAGGCGACGGCCAGCCGCTACCGGGAGATTTACCGCCGGCTGACGGCCCAGTAAAACAACAAACGGCCCTCAATGCGGCCGGTTCTCATAGACGGGCTGCCTGACGGCAGGCCGGTACTAAGCTTCCACCACGCTGCCCCTGCGGTAGACATCGTTATTCCAGACTAGGAGGAATCCTCATGATCAAAGCGACCGTATACGTCACGATCAAGCAAAGCGTGCTCGACCCTCAAGGCAATGCCGTTCAAGGCGCCCTGCATTCCATCGGCTTCAGCGAAGTTGAGAAGGTGCGCATCGGCAAATATCTGGAGCTGAACCTGAACACCACGGATCGGAACGAGGCGGAATCCCGCGTACGGACCATGTGCGAGAAGCTCCTCGCCAACACGGTCATCGAAGATTACCGCTTTGAACTGGAGGGCTATTAAGATGAACTTCGCAGTGCTTGTGTTTCCGGGCTCCAATTGCGACCTGGACTGCTACAAGGCGGTGGAATCCACCATCGGCCAGCCGGTGGACTACGTGTGGCAGACGGAAACCGACCTGTCCAAATATGATTGCATCATCGTGCCCGGCGGCTTCTCCTACGGCGACTACCTGCGCTGCGGGGCCATCGCCAACTTCGCTCCCGTCATGGGCGCGCTGAAGGAAGCGGCCCGGGCCGGCAAGTACATCCTGGGCATCTGCAACGGATTCCAGATTCTGACCGAATCGGGTCTCCTGCCGGGCGCCCTGATGCGCAACAAGACGCTGAAGTTCCGCTGCCATCCCTCGGCTCTCGAGGTGGTGAACAACAAGACCCCCTTCACCAACCAATACGCCGCCGGCGAGAAGATCGACATTCCGATCGCCCACGGCGAAGGCAACTACTATTGCGATGAAGCGACCTTGAAGGAGCTTCAAGCCCACAACCAGATCGTGTTCCGTTATGCGGCGGAGAACCCCAACGGCTCGGTCGCGGATATTGCAGGAATCTGCAGCAAGGAAGGCAACGTCGTCGGCATGATGCCCCATCCCGAGCGGGCGGTGGATCAGCTTCTGGGCTCCGAGGACGGGGTCCGCATGTTCACATCGATCTTAAGCACTTGGAGGGAAAAACATGGCGCAGCAGCTATCGGCTAAGGAGCCTACGGCAGAGCAAATCGCAGAGCAGAAGATTTACAAGCAGTTCGGCGTATCCGACGACGAGTATGCCAAGATCTGCGGGTTCATGGGCCGCAAGCCGAATTACGTCGAGATCGGCGTGTTCAGCGTCATGTGGTCGGAGCACTGCTCCTATAAGAATTCCAAGCCGGTGCTTCGGAAGTTCCCCGTGACGGGCCCCCGCGTCCTGATGGGACCGGGCGAAGGCGCGGGCATCGTGGACATCGGCGACAACCAGGCCGTCGTCTTCAAGATCGAGAGCCACAACCACCCCTCCGCCATCGAGCCTTACCAGGGCGCAGCGACAGGTGTGGGCGGTATCATCCGGGATATTTTCTCCATGGGCGCACGTCCGGTGGCCCTCTTGAACTCCCTGCGCTTCGGGCGCCTGGAGAGCGACAACGTCAAGTACCTGTTCGAGCACGTGGTGTCCGGCATCGCCGGCTACGGCAACTGCATCGGCATCCCGACGGTGGGCGGCGAAGTCATGTTCGACGAAAGCTACGAGGGGAACCCCCTGGTCAACGCCATGTGTGTGGGACTCATCGATCACGATAAGATTCAAAAGGGTGTGGCCCAAGGCGTGGGCAACCCGGTCTTCTACGTCGGTCCGGCTACCGGCCGGGATGGCATCCACGGGGCGACCTTCGCTTCCGAGGAGCTGACCGCTGAGTCCGAGGCCAAGCGCTCCGCCGTTCAGGTGGGCGATCCGTTCATGGAGAAGCTGGTGCTCGAGGCCACCCTCGACCTGATCAATTCCGGCATCGTCGTGGGCATCCAGGACATGGGAGCGGCCGGCTTGACCTGCTCCAGCTCCGAGATGGCCTCCAAGGCCGGCAACGGCATGGAGCTGTATCTGGACGCCGTGCCCCAGCGCGAGGAGGGCATGACGCCCTATGAGATGATGCTGTCCGAATCCCAGGAGCGGATGCTGTTCGTGGTGAAGCCGGAGCATGAGGAGCAGGCTAGGGCGATTTTTGCACGGTGGGGGTTGGATTGTCCGAAGGTGGGCAAGGTGACCGACGACGGCAACTTGAAGCTGTTCCACCATGGAGAGCTGGTCGGCTGCATGCCGGTCACCGCTCTGGTGGACGAGTGTCCGGTGTACAACAAGCCTTCCGCCGAGCCGGCCTATTACCGGGACAATGCGTCGGTGGACACCACCCGCTATCCCGAAGTGACGAACCTCGAGGAAGCCCTTCTGAAGGTGCTGGCCTCCCCGACGGTGGCGAACAAGGAATGGGTTTATAACCAATATGATTACATGGTTCGGACGGAAACATTCGTGCGGCCGGGCTCCGATGCTGCCGTCGTAGGCGTGCCGGGCACCCGCAAGGCGCTGGCCATGACCACCGACTGCAACGGCCGGTACGTGTACCTGGATCCTGAGGTGGGCGGGGCTATCGCGCTGGCGGAAGCGGCGCGCAACATCGTGTGCTCCGGCGCCGAGCCGCTGGCCATTACGGACAACCTGAACTTCGGAAGTCCGGAGAAGCCGGAGATCTTCTGGCAGCTGGAAAAATCCGTCGACGGCATGGCCGAAGCCTGCCGCCGTCTGAATACGCCGGTCATCGGCGGCAACGTCAGCCTGTACAACGAGAACGCCAAGGGGGCCATCTATCCGACGCCGGTCGTCGGGATGGTCGGCCTGGTCCATGATACGGACCATATCACCACCCAGGCGTTCAAGCAGGAGGGCGACGTGATTCTGTTGACCGGCGTGACGAAGGCGGAGCTGGGCGGGTCCGAGTTCCAATATGCCGTACACGGCGTGACCGAAGGGCGTCCTCCGGTTCTGGACCTGGACGTGGAGAAGAAGCTGCTGGACGGCGTGTTAGGCGCTATCCAAGCGGGCTTGGTGGCCTCGGCCCATGACCTGTCGGACGGCGGTCTTGCGGCGGCGCTGGCGGAATCCTGCATCAGCGGCCAGGTAGGCGCAGCGGTGGAGCTGGCCAGCGACCTGCGCGCCGACCACCTGCTGTTCAGCGAGAGCCAGTCCCGCATCCTGCTGACGGCTTCGGCGGAGAAGGCGTCGGCGCTGGTGGAACGGCTGGCTGCGGCCGGCGTTCCGGTTCAGCGGATCGGCACTGTGGAAGGCTCTGCATTGAACGTGAAAGTGAATGGTACCCCTGTCCTCAACACACCTGTAGCGAAGCTAGAAAAGGTTTGGAAGGATGCGATTCCATGTCTGATGAACTCCTGATTCCGGTCTCCAAGCCGGCGTTATGGACAGGTGACTACTATAACGAAGGCGTCGATCCGCAGGTGTTTGACAAGCTGAAGGAAGAGTGCGGCGTGTTCGGGGTGTTCGGACATCCCGAGGCGTCGGCTCTGGGATATTTCGGACTGCATGCGCTGCAACACCGGGGCGAGGAATCGGCGGGGATGTGCACGACCGACGGCGAACAGTTCTATGTTCATAAGGGCATGGGCCTGGTGAAGGAAGTGTTCGACAACGACAAGATCCAATCGTTGAAGGGGCACATCGCCATCGGGCACGTCCGCTACTCCACCTCCGGCGCCAGCAAGCTCCAGAATGCCCAGCCCCTGGTCTTCAAGTACCGGGGCGGGGATCTGGCGATTGCGACCAACGGCAATCTGGTGAACGCAGATGAGCTCCGGAGGGAGCTGGAGGAGGAAGGCTCCATCTTCCAGACCACCAGCGACACGGAGGTTCTCATCCACCTGATCGCCAAGTCCAAGGCGCAGGATCCGGCCCAGGCCGTGAAGGAAGCGCTCCGCCGCGTGGTCGGCGGCTTCGCGTTCCTGATCCTGATCAACGACCGGCTGTTCGTGGCCCAGGACCCCAACGGCCTGCGGCCGCTGATGATCGGCAAGCTGGGCAACGCCTACGTCTTCGCTTCGGAGACCTGCGCCTTCGAGACCATCGGCGCCTCCTATATGCGGGACGTGCAGCCGGGCGAGCTCTTGATCTTCGACTCCCGCGGCATGACGGAGGACCGCTTCGCCACCATGTCGAGACGGTCGCTCTGCGCCATGGAGTTCATCTACTTCTCCCGTCCGGACAGCGACGTGGATGGCTTGAATCTCCACATGTCCCGCAAGCGGATGGGCAAGCATCTGGCCATGGAGAGCTTCGTGGATGCGGACGTGGTGACCGGCGTGCCGGACTCCAGCATCTCCGCCGCCATCGGCTTCGCCGAGCAGACCGGCATCCCGTACGAGATCGGGCTGATCAAGAACCGCTACACGGGCCGGACCTTCATCCAGCCCAGCCAGGAGCTCCGCGAGAAGGGCGTCAAGATGAAGCTGTCGGCGGTCCGCAAGGTGGTGGAGGGCAAGCGCGTCGTCATGATCGACGACTCCATCGTCCGCGGCACCACCTCCCTGCGCATCGTGAACATGCTGCGGGAGGCGGGCGCCAAGGAAGTGCACGTGCGCATCAGCTCGCCGCCGTACATGAACCCGTGCTTCTACGGCATCGATACGCCGAGCCGCAAGGAGCTCATCGCTTCGCAGAAGAGCGTGGAGGAGATCCGCCAGGCCATCAACGCGGATTCGCTCCACTTCCTCTCGAAGCCGGGGCTCCTGGACGCCATCGGGCGTCCTATCGGGGAGCACAACCGGGGCATGTGCCTCGGCTGCTTCGACAACGACTATCCGACGAAGGTGAACGACGAGGCGGGGGAAGTCAGCTGCGGGTGTTAAGGGCCTGCCCGCCCGCCCGGGAAGCGAGCGGATTTCAACATCCCCGTCCAGCGTTCACTGCGTTAAATACTTCCGCTATGAACGGCTAAGAGCATCAATCATTCTACTTAACGGAATCAATATCCGTTAACCTGAAATACTCCGATAAACCGGAAGGATCGAGAGGCGCTGTATACACTCTGGAGGAGCGTGTACGGAACTCGCAGAGCCTGGAGCTTGTTTATCGTTATTCTTTTTTAGCTAAAGGAGCGAATCCCGGTGTCAGAAGCCTATAAAGAAGCAGGTGTCGATATCGCCGCAGGCAACGAAGCGGTGGAACGGATGAAGAAGCACGTGGGCCGGACCTTCCGTCCCGAGGTGCTGACCGGCCTGGGCGGCTTCGGCGGCCTGTTCGGTCTGAACAAGGACCAATACGAGGAGCCGGTGCTGGTGTCCGGCACGGACGGCGTGGGCACCAAGCTGAAGCTGGCCTTCGCCATGGACAAGCACGACACCATCGGCATCGACGCGGTGGCCATGTGCGTCAACGATATCGTGGTCTCCGGCGCCGAGCCCCTCTTCTTCCTCGACTATCTGGCTTGCGGCAAGCTGGTGCCGGAAAAAATCGAGGCCATCGTGGCCGGTGTGGCCGAGGGCTGCGTTCAGGCCGGCTGTGCGCTGATCGGCGGGGAAACCGCTGAGATGCCCGGCATGTACCAGGACGGCGAGTATGACATCGCCGGCTTCTCCGTCGGCATCGTGGACCGCAAAAAGATGGTGGACGGCTCCGCCATCCGCCCCGGCGATGCCGTGATCGGCTTGGCGTCCACAGGCGTGCACAGCAACGGCTTCTCGCTGGTCCGCCGCCTGCTGCTGGAGCAGATGGGCTATAAGCTCGATCAACGGATCGAGGGCTTGAACGGAACCCTGGGCGAGACCCTCCTGACCCCCACCAAGATTTATGTGAAGACCATCCTGGCGCTCCTGAAGCAGGTCGAAGTGAAGGGCATGGCCCATATCACGGGCGGCGGCTTCCTGGAGAACATTCCGCGCTGCCTGCCGGACGGCGTCAACGTGGAGATCGATTACGGCTCCTGGCCGATCCTGCCGATCTTCGAACGGATGCAGAAGGACGGCCAGATCAGCAACAACGATATGTTCCGCACCTTCAACATGGGCATCGGCATGGTGCTGATCGTGCCCGAGGCGCAGGCCGAAGCGGCCATCCAGCTGGCCAACAGCCTGGGGGACCCCGCATACCGGCTGGGCCGCGTCACCGAAGGCGAGAAGATCGTAACATTCAACGGGGCGGTCGTATGACCACCCGACCATTACGCATAGCCGTATTCGCATCGGGAAGCGGAAGCAACTTCCAAGCGATCGTGGACGCGGTGCGTGCGGGCCGGCTCGATGTGCGCATCGAGCTTTTGGTATGCGACAAGCCGAACGCAGCCGTCGTCACTCGCGCCCAGCAAGCCGACGTGCCGGTCCACACCTTCCGCCCGAAGGAGTACGCCTCCCGGCAGGACTACGAGCGGGAGATCGTGACCCATCTGCAGGAGAAGCAGGTGGACCTGATCGTGCTCGCCGGTTATATGCGCATCCTGACGGAGGTGCTGGTGGAAGCGTATTGGGGCCGGATGATCAACATCCATCCGTCCCTTCTGCCCTCCTTCCCCGGGCTCCACGCCGTCCGCCAAGCGCTGGACCACGGCGTCAAGATTACGGGCGTCACCGTCCATGTGGTGGACGGCGGCCTTGACAGCGGCCCGATCCTGGCCCAGCGAGCTCTCTCCATCGAGCCGGACGATACGGAGGATACCTTGAGCAGCCGTATCCACGCCATCGAGCATGATCTATACCCCCAAGTCATCGACGATATTGCGGCAGGACGCATCGACTTAACCCAACTATCGAACAAAAGGACGGGATGATCGAACCATGAGCCAGAGTGTCAATACCTCCGCCAATGTGCTGGAGCTCCGTTACGGCATGAACCCTCACCAGAAGCAAGCCAAGCTGATGAACGACGGCCCGCTGCCGATCCAAGTCCTGAACGGGGATCCGGGCTTCATCAACCTGCTGGACGCCCTGAACGGCTTCCAGCTGGCCCGCGAGCTGCACAAGGCTACCGGACTGCCGGCGGCCGCCTCCTTCAAGCACGTGAGCCCGGCCGGTGCGGCCGTTGCCGTGCCGATGACGCCGGAGCTGGCCAAGGCCTACTTCGTCGAGGGTCTGGAGCTGTCTCCTCTGGCTACGGCTTACGCCCGCGCTCGGGGTGCGGACCGCATGTCCTCCTTCGGGGACGCGGCGGCCCTCTCCGACATCGTGGATGCATCCACCGCCAATCTCTTGAAGCGGGAGGTCTCCGACCTGGTTGTGGCTCCGGGCTACACCGAGGAGGCGCTCGCCATCCTGAAGGCCAAGAAAGGCGGCAAATACCTGATCCTCCAGATCGATCCGGACTATGTGCCGGAGCCGGTAGAGACCCGCACCCTGTTCGGTCTGAAGCTCCAGCAGGAGCGCAATGACGCCGTCATCGACGAGAGCCAGGTCACCCACATCGTCACCGAGAACAAGGACCTTCCGGAGAGCGCCAAGCGCGACCTGCTGATCGCCCTCGTGACGCTCAAATACACCCAGTCCAACTCCATCTGCTACACCTTGAACGGCCAGACCATCGGCATCGGCGCCGGCCAGCAGTCCCGGATTCACTGTACACGGCTGGCGGGTGACAAAGCCGACCGCTGGTTCCTGCGCCAGCACCCGACGGCGCTCAGCATGAAGTTCCGCGAAGGCTTGTCCCGTGCGGAGCAGAACAACGCCATCGACCTGTGGCTCGAGGAGGAGCTGACTCCCGTGGAGCAGGCGGCTTGGGAAGCGGCCTTCGCCGAAGTGCCGGCCCGTCTCTCCCGCGAGGAGAAGCGCGCCTGGCTGAACCGGCTGACCGGCGTATCCTACGGCTCCGATGCCTTCCTGCCCTTCCGCGACAACCTGGACCGTGCCAGCCGCAGCGGCGTGAAGTACGTGGTCCAAGCGGGCAGCTCCATGCGTGACGAGGAAGTGGTCCAGGCCGCCAACGATTATGGCATGGTCATGGCTTACTCCGGCGTCCGTCTGTTCCATCACTGATATCGTGTACGGCCATCCCGGAAGCGGGATGGTTCTGGTTCTACGAACGATCCGAAGGAGGCATATATCCGAAATGACCGCGAACCGAGCCGCGCAGGCGGAGCAATATTGGACCAAGCTGCAGCAGAATGTATACCCGGGCCGGGGCATCGTCATCGGTCTGACCGAAGACGGACAGCAGCTCGTCCAGGTGTACTGGATCATGGGCCGCAGCGAGAACAGCCGCAACCGGGTGTTCATTGCCGAGGACAACGGGTTCCTCCGCACCGAGGCCAAGGACCCCGCCAAGCTGACCGATCCGTCCCTGATCATCTACTACCCGGTCCGCCACATCAAGGGCGCCCATATTGTGACCAACGGCGACCAGACCGACACCATCTTCGAGGAGCTGCAGAAGCACGGCGGCACCTTCGAGTCGGCCCTGGCCAAGCGAACCTATGAGCCGGACGCGCCCAACTTCACCCCCCGCATCAGCGGCCTGGTGGATCTCTCTAACAAGCAGTTTGCCTACAAGCTGTCCATCCTGAAGTCCGCCGGCAACACGGAGGACCAGACCCTGCGTCATACCTTCACGTACGAGAAGGCGCTGCCGGGCTACGGACATGTGATCCATACTTACGAAGGCGACGGCAATCCGCTGCCCTCCTTCGACGGCGAGCCGAAGCTGGTGCCCTTGAAGGGAGATGCCAAGCAGATCGCAGATACCTATTGGGGTATGTTGAATGAGGAGAATAAGATCTCCCTCCTCGTCAAAACCATCCGTCTGGACGACGGCGCCTCCGAGCTCCTCGTCATCAACAAGGAATAGGAGGCAGCTCATATGCGGGTATTGGTTATCGGTAGAGGCGGCCGGGAGCACGCCATCGTCTGGGCGTTGAAGAAGAGCCCCAAGGTCAAGGAATTGTACTGCGCGCCGGGTAACGGCGGCATTGCGACGCTGGCCGAGTGTGTGCCGGTGTCGGAGCTGGATTTTGAAGGGATCAGCCGGTTCGCTCTGGACAACAGCATCGATCTCGTGATGGTGGCCCCGGACGATCCTCTGGTGGCCGGTCTTGTGGACCATCTGGAGGAGAAGGGGATTCCCGCTTACGGCCCCCGGAAGAATGCGGCCATCATCGAGGGCAGCAAGGTGTTCACCAAGGATCTGATGCGCAAATACAGCATCCCGACCGCCGCCTACGGCAGCTTCGAGACGTATGAAGAGGCGCTGGCGTATGTGCGCGAACAAGGTGCGCCCATCGTCATCAAGGCCGACGGCTTGGCGGCAGGCAAGGGCGTTATCGTGGCCCAGACCCTGGAGGAAGCGGAGAAGGCGCTGCGGGAGATCATGCTGGACAAGGTGTTCGGGGAATCCGGCAACTGCGTGGTCATCGAGGAATTCCTGACCGGCCAGGAGATGTCGCTCCTGTCCTTCGTGGACGGCACGACGGTCCGCCCCATGGTCCCGTCGCAGGACCATAAGCAGGTGTTCGACAACGATAAGGGTCCGAATACAGGCGGCATGGGCACTTACTCCCCGCTGCCGCATATTCCGGAATCGGTCGTGCAGGAGGCCATCGAGACCATCGTCAAGCCAACGGCGGAGGCGATGGTGAAGGAAGGCCGCCCGTTCCGCGGCGTGCTCTACGCCGGGCTCATGCTGACGGAGAAGGGTCCGAAGACCATCGAGTTCAACGCCCGCTTCGGCGATCCGGAGACCCAGGTCATCCTGCCGCGGCTGGAGACAGACCTGCTCGATATCTTCCTGGCCACCATCAACGGTCGGCTGGCGGATCTGGAGCTGAGCTGGAGCGACGAGGCGGCGGTGTGCGTCATACTCGCCTCGAAGGGATACCCGGGTACGTACCCAAAGGGATTGCCGATTACCGGGCTGGAGAATGTGAGCTCCGACGCCATGGTATTCCACGCAGGCACAGCCGTCCAGGACGGCGTCACCGTCACCAACGGCGGACGGGTGCTGGGCGTGGTCGGCAAGGGCAAGGATATCGCGGAAGCCCGGGACCGGGCCTACGCCGAGGCCTCGAAGATCAGCTTCGACGGCGTTCATTACCGGACCGATATCGCGGCGAAGGCACTAAAGGGTGCCGGAATCCAATAAGTCTATTACACGCAGGCATTCAAACGATTTCCGTTTGAATGCCTTATTTGTCTTCCGGGTCTGCCGAAGCTCCGGACCGGCGTCCGGGCGGGCTGCCGTGGCGCAGCTGCGTGGGGGCTAGACCGGTATGTCCCTTTATGGCTTTGGAGAAGTGGTAGGGGGAATGGAAGCCGGTCTGATCGGCGATGTCCTTCATGGAAAGCCCGGTATTGCAGATCAAGCCGACCGCTTTGTCCAACCGGTAGCTCCACAAATATTTGACGGGGGTCGTTCCCCGGCTAAGGCGGAACAGCCGGACCAGATGCTCCTTGCTGATGGCCGCCGCCTGCGCCATATCCGTCAGCGTCAGCTCGGATTGGTAATGCTCGTGGATATAGGAGATGACGGTGGAGACAACCGGATTGGAGATCCGTGCGGTGCGGTTGATCTGGCATTCGGACAAGTACAGGTACAGAGCGGAGCTCCCGAGGGCCTTCAGGCAGTCGTCCCGATACGGAGTGCGGGTCCCGTTGTCCAAGAGAACCATCAGGTCGATCATCCGCACCATCTCATCCGATAACGGAATGTACGGGGTGGCCGACAGGTCCGGGCATTCCCACTCGGCGAGCCGAACCCAGATCCAGCGGTGCCAGGTCCGGACCGCCCGGTCAAAGCGGAACTCCTCCAGAACTCCAGGCTTCAACAGGGTAATATGCCCTTCCGGCACAAGGCGGGGAACCCCGTCCAGATAAACCTCCATACTTCCCTTATGGACGGATACCAATTGGTAGTCCGGCTGCAGGCGCGGGCCGAACCGTCCTCCTGGGGGATACTCGACGGTTCCTGCCCCCGCTTCCAATACCCGGTGGAGACAATAGGATGGATGGTTTCCCATAAAATCGCGGCCTCCTTCCTTTCGACGGCATATCAATTTGAATTAAAAACGGATCAACGGCAAGGATGGTCCTCGCAGTCAATGTCAGTATACTTGAAATCAAGAGGATATCCATCATCATTATGCGGTCCGAAGGAGAAGCGGGAATGCGGGAAACACTGGATCTGAACGGAGTGTGGGAATGTGAGCCTGTTGCTTGGCTTCTCGTGGCGAAGGACGGCTCGCTGCAGACGGTGGAGAGGGAGCTGCCGGCCGTACGGCACATGCAAATCCCGTGCAACTGGCATATGGGCGGGCTGCCGAACTTCTATGGTTCTGTCAGGTTCAAGAAGGAGTTTCCGTATTCCTCCAATGGGCTGGAGCCTTACCTTCTCTTCGAGGGTGTCGATTATGCCTGTGAGGTGTGGCTGAACGGCAGGCGGGTGGGAGAGCATGAGGGCTGCTTTCAGACCTTCGAGTTTCGGGTCGGGCCCTTCCTGAAGGAAGGCAAAAACATGCTCGAGGTCTTGGTCCTCTCGCCGAACGAGCTGCCGGGTGAGGTATGGCCACACCGGAAGCACCTGATTAAGGGCATACTGAGCCATTGGGATGCCCGTCCGGGAGGATGGGATCTGACAGACGGCCAGGACGGCAACACAGGCGGTATATGGGGAGATGTCAGGCTGGAGTTCCGCCGGCATATGTTTCTGGTAAGCGTGCGAGCCCATACGCAGCTCTTGCCCAACAAGCCGGTGGAGGACATTTTCTTCACTCATTGGGAGGACCGAAGCGAGGTCGACTTGCAGCAGAAGGCCTATGTGTGGTTCAAGCTCCGGCTGAACAGCTGTCCTGATCCTGGAATACCGCTCCGGGTATTAATTGAGCTGTACGCCGAAGACGGTGCGGTAACAAGCGGGGAATGGGAGTGGACCGTTCCCGGCAGCGAGCACCATGTCCTTCTGGTGCTGGACCGGCCGAGGCTGTGGTGGACCTGGGATCTGGGCCACCCCCATCTGTACCGCGTAGAGGTCCGGCTGCATGCCGGCGGGCAGCTGCTGGACGAGGTCTATTTTCATACTGGGGTCCGGGAGATCGGCGTAGAGCCGGAGACGGGGACGTGGAGAGTCAACGGCAAACGTCTTTTTGTCCGGGGGACCAATGTGATCCCTACCTTGTGGCTTGGCCATTACCGGCCCGAATCGGTCAAGCAGGACCTGGAGCTGATCAAAGGGGCTCATATGAACGGGGTACGCGTATGCGTGCATGTGACCCGCAAGGAATGGTACGAGGCCTGCGACCGCGAGGGCATCCTGATCTGGCAGGACTTCCCCCTGCAATGGGGCTATGCGGAGAACAAGCAGATCGTAGAGAGCGCCGTGCGCCAGATTCGCGATATGATCCGTCAGCTGCACCATCACCCCTCGATCGGGCTGTGGTGCTGCCAGAACGAGTCGCTGGCCTTCAACAACGAAATCGTAGGCCCCCAGCTGTACCGCGCCGCCAGGGAGGAGGACGGCAGCCGGTACGTCCACCAGGTCAGCCACTTCGAGGAGCATCCGTACAACGGCTGGTACTACGGGGTCAAGGAAGACTATGCGCACCTGTCCGGAGCGCGTATGCTGTCCGAATTCGGCGCACAGGCCCTCCCGTCCTTGGAGGAGACGACCGCGATGAACAGAAGCGATGCCTGGCCGCCCGATTACAAGAAGCTGGGGTATCATAATTTCCAGTATGACCAGACCTTCTTCGTGGCCAAAATCGAAACCGGCGGCTGTTGGGAAAGCTTCGTCCGCAACTCCCAGGATTATCAGGCCCAAGTGCTGAAGCTGGCCATCGAATCCATCCGCAAGTCGAAATTCGAGAAGGCCGGTTCCTTCTTCCAGTTCATGTTCATGGATGCCTGGCCTTCGATCTCTTGGTCTGTCGTCAGCCATGCCCGGATTCCGAAGAAGGCCTATTTCACGCTGCAGCAGGTGAATCAGCCGATTCTGGCAGGCGTCACCTTGAGCCGAACCCAATGGCCGTCCAGGATGCAGAAGGGCGGAGGGGATCCGTATATGTCGCTGACGCCTTGGGTGATCAATGATCTCCACACAGGCTATCCGGCCTGCACGCTGGAGATTGCCATTGAGAGCGCAGACGGGCGAATCAGGGAAACGATCGAGACGCAAGCCTGCGACCTGCCGCCGGACAGCAAACGTACCTTGAGCCCGTTCCGGTTCCGCCACATGGACCGTTTCCCCGCCGGCGACTACGAGATGGTGCTGGTTCTGGCCTGCGGCGGTCAGATCCTCTCCCGCAACAGTTACGCGATCGGGTACGGAGAGTCGGATGTGCAATCCTAACCGTATCCCGGCTCGCCGGCAGAAAGGCATTCCCCATCCGGGAATGCCCTTTTTTTCCATTCAGCAGGAAAAAGAGCGGTCCCGTCGAACATGACCTTGTACATGGACGGAAGAAAGGTCGGTGGGCCATGCTTCGTGCCAAGATCAGGCTGATCCCAACCACGCTTCGCAACCGGTTATTCGTCACCTACATCTTGCTGGTGCTGCTACCTGCAAGCTTCGCCTTTTACTATCTGTTCCACCGCATGGAGGCCGATCATCTGAACGATGTGACCCTGCGGATGTCGGGGCAGCAGCAGCAGATTACCCGTTCCTTCGAGGAATTGATGGGACTGGCCTACAAGTCCAGCATTCTTCTGAATCAGGACGAGAGCGTCTACGCGATGATGCGGCACCCGGAGCAGTATGACCGCCTGGACCGGAAGAAGATCATGGAGAGCAAGCTGTTCGGCATCAACAACAGCTTCGTGCTCTCCGATACCGACCTCTATTTCCGGCTGACCGATCTGTCCGGCAACAGCTACACCTCGTATATGCCCCTGACCCAGCTTATCCATTCCAAGGATTACGCCGGACAATGGATCAAACGGTTGGCGGATGCCCGCGCCGTGTATGAATGGGTGCCGGATGACGAGAATGACGTGGGCACGGTAGCCGGAGCCCGGCTGCTCTCCCTCTATTCCCGGTTCGACAGCTTGGGAGGCGACCCTTATGGAATCGCACGAATCAGCATCGATTACCGGCAGTGGCTCTCGAAGCAGCTGGCCAAGAACGCAACCGCCGGGCAGGATCTGATCGTCTTGAATGGCAGGGGAGAATCCATCTTTATGGCTGACGGCACCTCGTTGGAGCCGAGCCTCTTCCGCAGAATGGCGGATTCCGGCGAGGCGGACGGCTACTTTGCGGATGCCGGGACGGGCAAGCTTATCACCTACCGGTATATGGATACCCTCCAGTGGTATTTCATCTCCGAGGTGCCGCTGCATGAGGTGTACCGGGATATCTACCGTCTGCGGTTCTGGTTCATGTCGGCCTTCGGGGTCTTCGTCTGCCTGTTCGCCGCCGTCATCTATCTGGTCGCCGTGCGGACCACCCGGCCGCTGTCCAAGCTGCAGAGGCAGATGACCGCGGCGGCCTCGAACAAGCTGGACATCCGCATCACCCCCTCCTCCGGATGGTCCGGGGAGGTCCTGTCCCTGACGGGCAGCTTCAACTCCATGATGGACGACATCCAGCTCTTAATCCGCAAGCTGAAGGAGGAGGAGCGCCAGAAGCAGGCGGTCCGGTTCCAGGTGCTCCTGATGCAGATGAACCCCCATTTTCTGTTGAATACGCTCAATGTGGTCAAGTGGATCGCCCGCCGCAATCAGCAGGAGCAGATCTCGGATATCTGCGTCTCGCTGGGGCTGCTGCTCGAGGCCGGTCTGGATACGGAAACGGATATGGCGCTGATCAAGCAGGAGCTGGAGCTGCTCCGGGCTTACGTGACGATCCAGCAGAACCGGTTCCAGAACCGGTTCGAGGTCCTCTACGAGCTGGACGCGACGGTTGAATATGCCATCGTCCCCAAGTTCAGCCTTCAGCCTCTGGTGGAGAACGCCATCCAACATGGCATCGGTCCGTTGGGGCGCAAGGGCTTGATTACCGTCCGGATCCGGGCCGACGGAGGCATGCTGCTGATGGAAGTGGAGGATGACGGAGTGGGAATGGAGGCGGCCCGCCAAGTGCCGAGGCCCAGGAAGAGCTCGGGCATCGGGCTCGCCAATCTGCGGGAGCGCCTGCAGCTGCTGTTCAAGACGGATGCAGAGATTCTGCTGCTCCCTCTGGAGCAGGGAACGAGGGCCTCCGTCCGGATTCCGCTGCTCATATCCAAGCCTTACGGGGAGGGCGAGACCGATGTGGACGATCTTAATCGTGGAAGATGAAGATATCGTAAGGGAATCCATCAGGCAGACCGTGGATTGGGAATCGTACGGGTACCGGGTCATCGGCGAAGCGGCGGACGGACACCAGGCCATGACGTTCATACGGGAGCATCGTCCGGATGTGGTCATTGCGGATATCGTCATGCCGGTTATGGACGGCATTACGCTCTTGAAGCAGGCCCGCTCGGAGGGCTACGAGTGCCGGTTCCTCATGCTGACCTGCATGGGAGAATTCGAATACGCGCGGGAGGCGGTCGAGCATGGCGCGTCCAATTATTTGCTGAAGCTGAGCTTAAGCGACGAGCAGCTCCGCAGAGCGCTGGACAAGATTACGGCCGAATTGGAAAAGTCGAGAGCCTTCGCCGCGAGCCGGATGTCCGCTTGGTTGGATGAGATCTGGAGGAGGGCGGAGAACCGTTCCGCTCCATCTCCGGCCGAGGAGCTGCCCCCCTTCTATATGGGCCGTCAGGTTCAGCTGCAGGGCATACTCCACGGAGGGACTGCCTATCCTTCCTTGCCGGAGCGGTCAGATATGCAGGAGGGGGACCTATCCCAGGAGCTGAAACGGGCGGGAATCACGGTCCGCGTCCATTGGTTCGCCGAGCAAGGAGAGGCGGGCGAATGGCGCTGCATGGATATGGTGCCTGCCGTGGTGCTGTCGCCCCGGGGGTCCCCCGGCAGCTTGTCCGCCATGTGGAGAGAACTGCTGGAGCGGCTGGACCGGGTATGGTATGGAATGGATGCCGACGGTACCCCAAGGGGGCGGAGGCTGGCCGCCGGGCAGGAGGCATATGAGCTGGACGGCGACGGGATCTACCTGTGGAGCGAGGAGGAGGCCTATCTGCAAGCCCTGCAGCTTCAGAGGCTGGAGCAGGCCCGAGAGCTGCTGGAGCAGCTGCGTGATACCATGAGGGAGCTGCAATTGCCCGCCTCTACGGTTCTGCTGTCGGCTCGCTACCTGAAGAAGCGGATGGAGCGTCTCTGGAAGCCGGCCTCCGCCGAGGAGGGGAGCCTGTGCGGGATGACGCATGAGGAGCTGTTCCGGGAGCTCCTTCGGCAGGTGGAGGAGTGGGCGGGGGCCCGGCTGGCGGAGCGGGAGCTCGTCACCGATCATCCCGTGGTCAATGCCGCGGTCCGCTATGTGCTGGAGCACTACGGGGACAATCTGACGGTGAAGGACATGGCCCGCATCATGGCGGTACACGAGGATTACTTGAGCAATTTGTTCAAGAAGAAGACGGGGATGACCTTGATCCACTTTCTGCACCGGGTCCGGATCGAGCGTGCCTGCGAGCTGCTGGTGAATACGGCGGAGCCGGTATCGGAGATCACGGGCAGGGTCGGCTTCACGGACGAAGCTTATTTCATCAAGATCTTCAAACGCATGATGAACGAAACCCCCGGCGCTTACCGCAAGCGGTGTACGCCGGCCACCTCGACCTAAAGGTCGCCTACGCCTGCCGCATGACGGCGGGCGTTTTTCATTTTCGGCCAACTTCTCGGTTTTCTCCTATGGATTCATAAGATTTGACCCTACGTCCGCCTTTCGGACCAATGGTATAGTGAAGCTACAAAGCGAGGAGGTCCATAACCTATGAAAATCGCAAAATCGGTAACCGTCAGCTTATCCGCCTGCATCGCCTTGACCGCGTTCGCAGGCTGCACCAAGGAAGAAGAGAAGAAGGATTCCGCCGCCTCCCCGGCCAGCTCCGCCTCCCCGACGGCCGCAGCCACAACCGCGCCGAAGAAGGATCCGGTCAAGCTCGTGATGTGGGGCGGAGTGCCGCCGGAGAACGGCCCCCAGGAGGCGGTCGACAACTGGAACAAGCAGCATCCCGAGATCCAGGTTTCCTACGAGCGGTTCGTGAATGATGACGCGGGCAACCTGAAGCTGGATACGATGATGGCATCCGGCCAGCAGGTGGACTTATATATGAGCTACGCCTTCGACCTGTATGAGAAGCGCATCAAGGCCGGCACCGCACTGGACCTGAGCACCTTCAAGGATTACAGCGTGGATGACAAAATGGGCATCGGCGCCACGACCTGGAAGGTCGACGGCAAGTACTACGGCGTTCCGACGAACAAGGGCCTCTCGTTCGTATGGCTGAATAAGGATATGCTGGATGCCAAGGGCCTTCAGGTTCCGACGGATTGGACCATCGACGAGATGCGCGAGTACGCCAAGAAGCTGAAGGTGGATAAGGGCTGGGGCCTGGCGCAGACCGATTATTATTTTACCGTACCGATTACCGGCTCCCTGCTCAAGGCAAGCCCCAAGCTGGTGAAGGCGGACGGCACCTCCGGATTCGATTCCCCGGCTGTTCCCAAGACGCTGCAGACCTACTACGACATGATGTTCACGGACAAATCCTTGATGCCGCACTCGGAGCAGCTGACCTCCAAGCCGGCCATCGACCAGATGTTCGTCAAGGGCCAGACGGCCATGCTGTTCTCCACGCAGCAGGTGTTCCGGACGACCAACAATGTGAAGGATTACCCGAGAACCTTCAAGGTGGCGGCGGCTCCGGCGCCTAAGGTGTTCAAGGATCAGGCCGATTATATCAATGCGGGCGGACTGGGCGACGTGCTCTCCATCAACGCCAAATCGAAGTACAAGGAAGAAGCGTGGCAGTTCGTGAAGTGGTATGCGGACGAAGGCATGCTGCCCCTTGCGAGAGGAGGGCGGATTCCCGCCTCCAAGGACTTCAACAAGGATAACGTCGCCAAGCTGATGTTCGAGGGCGTGGAGAACACCTACGACCTGGAGTCGGTGAAGCGGGTCATGTTCGGGAATCTGCCGCTTGGGCTGGGCCAGCTGGATAAGAAGACGGGAGAGGACCAGAAGGCGGTCTACGACAAGTATTACTCCCAGAAGATTGCGAGCGCGGAAGAAGCGGCGAAGCAGCTGACCCAAGCGCACAACGAGAATCTCAAAGCAAGCAAATAAGCGCAGGAGGGAGGGGGAGACTGGCACCGCCGGGCTTCCCCTCTCTGACGAAAGGCGGCGAGCAGTCATGAGTTGGATGAGACGCCAACGGCTACTGGGGTACGTATTCATAGCCCCGAATTTTATCGGAATGTCCATCTTCCTGTTGGTTCCGGCCCTATTCTCCTTCTATCTGATGTTTACGGATTGGGTGTTCGCAAGCGGCCAAGCGCCGCATTTTATCGGTCTCCGCAACTTCAGCACCATGTTCCAGGATGAGCTGTTCTATCTGTCCTTGAAGAATACGCTGCTGGTCCTCGTGCCGGTCCCGATCTCCACGGTCCTGGGCTTCCTGATTGCCGTCCTGCTGAACAACCGGGTCTACTTTCAGAAAATATTGCGGGCCGCCTTCTTCGCCCCCCATATTACCAGCGGCATCGCCGTCGCCTATGTGTGGATGGTGCTGTTCCAGCCGACGGACGGGCCGATCAATGCCATGCTGCATGCGTTCGGGGTGGAGCAGCCCCCCCGGTGGTTCGCTTCGCCGGATACGGCCATCTACTCCGTCCTCATCATGAACGTGGCGGGAGGCATCGGATACTGCATGATCATCTTCCTTGCCGCACTGCAGGAGATATCCCCGGAGCTGCTGGAATCCGCCAAGATGGACGGCGCCCGCTTCTGGACGACGGTCCGGCGCATCATCTTCCCGCTGGTCAGCCCCACCACCTTCTTCCTGCTGATCACCGGCTTCATCGGCGCGGTCAAGAGCTTCGGCATGATCTATTCCATCACCCAAGGCGGACCCGCCAACAGCACGATGCTCTTCTCCATCTATGCCTACAAGAAAGCGTTCATGTTCTACGAGATGGGCTATGCCTCGGCGGTATCCTGGATCATGTTCGCCTTCATCCTCGCCATCACGATGGTCCAATGGATCGGCCAGAAAAAATGGGTTCACTATTAACCGGAAAGGAGGAGTTGCCATGGATGCCGGAACCACACCGTTGGTTGACCGCAAGCGGGTTGCAAGCCCGTTGTACTTGAAGGAACGGATGCACAAAACCGTCACGACCCTTGTCATGGCTCTGTTGAGTCTCTTGCTGCTCGCTCCCTTGCTCTGGATGATCAGCACGTCGTTCAAACCTCCGATGGACGTATTCGCGTACCCCATCGAATGGATCCCCAGCCACCCGATTCTGCATAATCACGTGGTCGTGTGGACCCAAGGGGACGGGTTCCTGCTGTATTATCTCAATTCTCTGAAGATCTCGCTGGTGCTGATGGTCTTGACGCCCCTTCTGGCTGCGATGGCGGCCTACGGCTTCGCCAAGATCGACTTCCGCGGACGCCAGACGATCTTCCTGCTCTACCTGTCCCTGATGATGATTCCACAGCAGGTGCTGTTCGTACCGAAGTTCATCATGTTTACCAAGATGCACATCTACAATACGCAGTGGGCCTTGATCCTACCCGGGTTATTCACGGTGTTCGGCGTATTCCTGATACGCCAATGGTTCATGAGCATTCCGCACGAAATTTCGGAGGCTGCTTTTATGGATGGTGCGGGTCACTTCCGGATCTTCACGCAATTGTTCCTGCCTCTCTCCAAGCCGGTGCTGGCCACCTTCGCCATCATCGATTTCACTTGGACGTGGAACGATTATGAGAATCCGCTTATCTTCTTAACCAACAAGAAGCTGTTCACGGTTCCGCTGGGAATGCAGAATTTCATGCAAGAAAACGGGGTGGATTACAATCTGATGATGGCTGCGGCGACGGCAGCGGTGATTCCGCTCCTGCTGGTTTTCTTCTTCGGCCAGAAGTATATCATTCAAGGGTTTTCGAGTACGGCAGTAAAAGGATGAAGGGAGAGTTCGAATGAATGCCACGTTAAGAAGAGCCGTTTCATTGTTCTGCGCACTGATCCTGCTGGTGGCGATCCTGCTGCCGGCGGGTTCGGCATTCGCAGCAGCCCCGGTCTTCACCGGCTTGACCGACAAGCAGGTGGACGAGGGGACCTCGTTAGGGTTTACGGTTCATGCCGACGAGCCGAGCGGCGGTGCGGTAACGTACAAGGCAAGCGGGCTGCCCGAAGGGGCAGCCTTCAATCAGACGACCGGACTGTTCAACTGGCTGCCCGGCTATGAGCAAGCGGGTCCCTATACCGTGACCTTCGCCGCTTACGGTGGTGGGTCGGTAACGCAGCAGAACGTGCTGATCAACGTGAAGGACGTTCCGACGGCGAATGTTCGCTCCGGGTTAAAATCGCTTCGGACCGACTTCATCGACTCCAACCATTCCTACAGCAGGACGGTGGCTGTAACCGAGCCGGAAGGCACGGAGCTCGTATTCAGCGCGTGGATCAAGATGGAGAGTGCCGACAGCCAGATGATCGTGAAGCTGACGGATACGAACACCAACGGAACCAAGTATGTGTTCTCGGAGTCCTCACACCTCCCCCTCACCTATCCGGGTGGGACCATGACCGACAAGGCGCTGACGGAGACCTCCACCTGGTTCAAGGTCAAGCCGGAGGAAGTAGGCAAGTGGGTACAGCTCAAGTGGAAGTTCCCCTTAAGGAACACTGGTAAAGTATTCGTGGAGTTCAAGAATACGAACATCGGCGTCGGCAAATCCTGCTACATAGACGATGTGTTCCTGGGTCTGGAGGGCGGTGTGAACAAGCTGACCAATCCGGGCTTCGAGAGCGGGACTACGGGTTGGAGCGTCTTCGGCAGCAAGATGACCATCAATGACGAATCCGACAGCAATTCGTACATCTCCCCCACATCCGCCACCTTCGATAAGGCATTGGGGCTTCAACAAGATGTAAGCGTAACCATTTCGGAGAGCGGCAACACCTTGTCGGCGGTGAAATATGGGATCCTCCCGTTGACGGCGGGTACGGACTATACCGTATCCGGGAATACCGTGACCATCAAGAAAGCTTACTTGGCCACCCTTCCCCTCGGGTCCGCCAGCCTGATCTTCGATTTCAACAAAGGACTGGACCGGACGCTGGCCTTGTCGATTGTGGATTCTTCTACGCCCAGCTCGGACATTGCGCCCGTGTCGGCGAAGTACGATAAGAATCCGGCGGCTTCCTCCAATCATGAGCCGATCCAGGTGACGATGGCGCTGAACGGCAATCATCTGAACGCGATCAAGAACGGCTCGTTCCCCTTGAAGGAGAATACGGATTACACCGTGACGAACGGCACCGCCGTCACTCTGCAGACGAGCTATCTGGATACGCTGGCTGTGGGACAGACTACGCTGACCTTTGATTTTGATCAAGGGGCGGACCGGGCTCTCGGCATCACCGTATCGGATTCCAGACCGGTGCTCGGCAATTACGTCTTGAAGCAGGTTCAGAACAACGTCATTAACAGCGGCCCTTACCAGGCTGTCACCGGTCTGAAGACCGACGGGACCAAGTACCGGTTCAGCGTGAAGATCCGGGGAGAGGGAAAAGTGGCCGCCAAGCTCTTCCCCTCAGGCTGGCTCCCGGATTTCGTGAGTCCCAATCCCGACGTCATTAGCGCCGACCCCCGTTCGGCTGCTTGGTTCACGGCGACTCCCGATTGGAAGACCGTCACCTTCGCCGGTGATTTCACCAGCAATGATACCTCGACAGTGATCTTCCTGATGAAGGATCCGGCGAATAACGGCGCCGTTCTGTTCATCGACGATATCAGCTTGTTCGAGGTGGATATTCAGGGGAATCCGGTCGGTCCGAACCTCGTCCGCAACGGGAATTTCGAAACTGGCGATATGACGGGCTGGACCCACCGGGACAGCTCCTCGGCAGGCTCTCACTCCGCTTACCTGTGGAAGACGGGAGAGGTGATCGTAACGCCGAACAAGTCGGAATTCGACCTGGCCCCGGCCTATCAGAGCGATATTACATTCACCTTGATGCAGGACCAAGCGGCGACTCCTTTGAAGGCCATCAAGTATGCAGGGGCCACGCTGGCTGCCGGAACGGATTATTCGGTTCTCGGCAATGCGGTGACCATCAAGAAAAGCTACATGAGCACCCACTTTCCCAAGGGTCTCCGCACCCTAACCTTCGAGTTCGCAAGCGGAGCTCCACAGGATGTACCCATCGACGTGCTGTTTACGCTGCCACCCAAAGGCGGCTGGTCCGCTTATCAGGCGGAGCGGGGGACCATCACCGGCGGGACGGTGGAGGCTGACTCCTTCGCCTCCAATGGGCGTGTCGTCACCGGCTTGGATGAAGTGGGGGATTCCATCACCTTCACCAATGTGGAAGGCGGCAATACCTTGGGTCTGCGTTACGCCAATGCCCAAGCCGCAGGCGGACAGATCAGCGTGTACGTCAACGGAGCCAAGCGAGGCAGCATCATCTTCGGCAGCACCGGTGCATGGCTGGGAAGCGATGAAGCTTATGCGGATGCTGTGGGCGCCCTGACCATTCCCAAAGGTGCGACCGTCAAGCTGCAGGTCGATCCGGGGGATTCCGCCCTTGCCGTGGATTGCATCCGGGTCTACTACAACTTTGAGGCCGAGACACTGACGAGAGCGGGATCGGGCACCGTCGCCAGCGATTCTTATGCCTCGGGGGGGATGACCGTTGCCGGGATCAAGCAGCCTGGGGATCGGGTCATCGCCTACAGCCCCGTCGAGGGAGATGAAGTGGCGATCGGGTACGCCGCGCTGTCCCGGGGCAAGATCGGTCTGTACGTCAATGATGTGCGGACGGATCTGAATTTCGACACGACCTATCAGCTGAATGGCAAGGGCTCCTATAAGGAAATGAGCGTCTATGTACCGGTACCTGTCGGCGCGAAGGTGGCCGTCCGCTTCGATGATGGCGATACTCCGCTGACGCTGGATTATATCAAGATCGTACCGAAGCCGACGTATGGGCCCGCCTACAGGGATATTCCGGAGCGGCCCATGATCACCGGGGTATACATCGGCAACGATTATACGGCGGTCAATCAATTCGAGACCTGGCTTGGCAATCCTGACGTGGAGGTGCTGGGCTATAACGGCAACACCAGCTGGGACGATTTCGTCCAATCCGAGCCGTGGATCATTAACACCAACTGGAGCAAGATGGACAACAAGGTGCTGTGGTCGGTGTCCCTGATTCCGAAGGCAACCAAGCCGTTCATCAAGGACTCCAACCTGGATGATGCGGCAAGGGGCAAATACAACGAGTATTACAAGCAAGTCGCCCAGACCATCTACAACTTCGTCCAAGACAAGGGCTATGACGAGATCCACATCCGGACCGCCTGGGAATTCAACGCGGACTGGTTCCCGTGGGGGACCGTTGCCAAGCCTGGGGAGAATCAATTGAAGAAGACCCAGGACTTCATCGGGGCCTGGCGGCAGTTCTACAAGTCGTTCAAGGAGGTATCCCCCAAGTTCCGCATCGAGTGGTGCGCGAATGTCGGCGATCCCCGGAAGTACTATCCGGACCTGGCTTATCCGGGTGACGATTATGTCGATATCATCGGGATGGACGTCTACGATGAGACGGTATGGAGTCATGTGACAGACACCATTGAACGGTTCCAATTCCTGCTGACCCGTCCGTACGGCTTGATCTGGCACCGGGAGTTCGCCAAGGCTCATCACAAGCCCATGGCTTATTCGGAATGGGGAGTGGGCGGCAATTCGGCCGGCGATTCGCCCTACATGGTGGAGATGCTGTACAAGTGGTTCAAGGTGAACAAGGTGGTCCAGCAGACGCTCTGGGATTCGGACGTGGCCTATACCGGCCGGTTGAGCGGTGGGCAGTATCCGAAGGCGGGCGCCAAGTATAAGGAACTGTACGGCGTCCCGCAATCCTTGCCGAATGGGGTGAACGTACCTGGTGATGTTATAACGGCAATCTCTTATCCGCTGGGAAGAGTGGAAGGCGGCGGTTTCGTTACGCTGGATTCCGTGCCCGCCTCCATCCGGATGTTTGCTCTGGACCCAAGCGGGAATAACAGCCACGTGACGAAGGCCCAGATTACCATTAAGAATGCAGCGGGCAAGTACTGGGACGTTGCGTCCAACAGCTATAAGGACACGGTCGTCTATAATCCGGCCGTACGGGATCCCAACGAAAATACCTACTGGGTTCTGGATCTGTCCGCAGCGCCTCTTGCCAAGGGCAGCTATACCATAACCGGCTATGCCTACGACGGAGCCGATAACCGGCCCGCCGTGGCCAAAGTCATCGCAGCCTCCGCCAGCTTCAACAAGAATGCGCCGGCCGATGTGACCATCATGATGTCCCAGAAGGGCAGCGGGCTGGCGGCCGTCCGGAACGGCACGTCGGTGCTGGTGAAGGGGACGGATTATACCATCTACGAGGAATATCTGACCATCACCAAATCGTACCTAGCGACGTTGGCTGGCACGAAGGCCGTCTTGACTCTGGACTTCGCAACCGGAGAAGATAAGACCGTAGACATTAACATTACCGGTGCCTCGGCGGCACAGGAGTAGTGCCCTAATCATAAGGCGGCCCCTATCGACATCCGGATGGCTCGGATGATAGGGGCCGTCTTTATGTGGGGAGGGCATTATTCCTTCGGCGGGGGGGACTTGTCCAGCATCAGCTTGTCTCTGTGGTCCATGACATACCAGATGGCAGCGACGACGCCCGCAATCAGCAGCCACGAAAGCTTGTTGGCTCCGAGCCATTGGAGTATTCCAGCCATACGGTGCGCCTCCTTTTTCCTATAGGTTCGCCCGACGGGGAGGGAAATATGTAAAAGGCTTTCAAAAACAGGCATAGCCCGTTCGGTTTTTGTGATACACTGTATGGTAGACCCAATTCTCATTCCAAAGGTGGTTATCGTCCATGGATATTCAATCCCGCCCGAACGCGGTGGAGGTGGAGAGGGAATACAACGCCCCCTTCCATAAGCTCATGCGTCTGTTCACCCTTTCGATTCTGGTATCCTTCATCGGCACGGCTATCGGCACCTATGTGCCCCCGGCCCTGTTCCTGCCCTTGGTGGTAGTGGAGCTTATCATGATCTTCTCCGCCTTCCTCTTCCGCAGAGGCAAGCGGGCCATCGGCATGCCCTTCGTCTTTACCTTCACCTTCATTAGCGGTATCACCCTGTATCCGACCATCGCTCATTATGCCAGCATCGGCGGCACCTCTCTGGTGCTGACGGCCTTCTCCGTCACGACGGGTGGCTTCGCGGCGCTGTCCTTCTATGCTTACTTCTCCAAGCGGGACTTCAGCTTCCTGGGCGGCCTCTTGACCATCGGCTTGTTCACGCTGATCGGCTTCGGCATCGTCGGTCTCTTCACCGGCGGCTTCGGCGGCGGCCTGGGCCTTGGCATCGCCGTTCTGGGCGTGCTGATCTTCTCCGGCTACATCCTGTACGACATCTCGAACTACAAGCAAGGCCTGGCGGAAGAGATGGTTCCTCTGGCGGTGCTGAGCCTGTACCTGGACTTCATCAACCTGTTCCTGTACGTGCTGCGTCTTCTGGGCATCCTGTCCTCGGACGATTAATCCATGTGTTGCAAGAGGCCGCGTTCTCCTTCGGAGGGCGCGGCTGTTTTTTTATCGTTTGTCTGGGGGGACGTTGTCCTTATGGACACGATGTGAGAAGCTTTATTGCAGTCAAAGGCATAATTGCCGTTGATTACCTCGAATATTAATCAAAGTTCGAGATCAAGGGCAAATATGCCGCTTGTTCCCCCATAGAAGGGAAAGAGGGGGTTTCCCACCCAATCAACGGCATAAATGCCTTTCATCGAGTCGGATGAAGGAGAGCACGATAAAACGAAGGGCATATGTGCCGTTGATCGGACGGACGATTGGCCCTTTGTGGTTAGATGCGAATCATTACTAAATTATAAATATTCCTTGACTGGAATATTCCCAATCAGGTATATTTGGTACAGAACCTAGAAGGAGGCTGGATAGATGCCGGGGAATGAACCGTTGGATGAGGTCGAAGCACGGGTGGGGGAGCGGGAATTCGTATTGGAGCGGATCTACGACGCGCCGCGGGAGCTTTTGTTCCGGGTCTTCACGGAGCCGGAGCATCTGGCGCAGTGGTGGGCGCCGGGGGATTATACGGTCCCGGTGTGCAAGGTGGATCTTCGACCAGGCGGGCAATGGCACTACAGCATGAGGTCGCCGGAGGGGGAGGACCATTGGGCGTTGGCGGTCTTCCGGGAGATCCAGCCACCGGAGCGGATCGTGTACAGCTGCACGTTCGCAGATGAGTTCGCCAACCGGACGGAAGGGATTCCGGAGCACACGGCTACGATCACATTCTCCGAAGCGGACGGGAAGACTAAGGTGGAGGTCCGCATCTCCTTCGAGTCGGCAGAGGACCTGAAGACGACGGTCCGGATGGGCATGATCGATGGCCTGACCATGACGTTGAACAGCCTGCCGAAGCTGTTGGCGGACCTATTGGCATAAGCCGATGAAGCCGATCTTGAGCGCGCTCGGGGAACCCCACCGGCAGCAGATCGTCGAGCTCCTGCGCCAAGGACCCCTTACCGTTGGCGAGATCGCCGAACGGTTAGGCCTGAACCAGCCCCAAGTCTCCAAGCATCTCCGCACCCTGAGCGAATCCGGTCTGGTCCAAGTAGAGGCGCAGGCGAACCGGCGGATCTATAAGCTGCGCCCCGAGCCCTTCAAGGAGCTGAACGACTGGGTGTCCTCCTTCTCGTTCTTGTGGGAGGAACGGCTCGACCGACTGGAGGATTACCTGCGTAAGCTGCAAGCCCCGAATAAGAAGGAAGAATGAGGGAGCGGGCAACAGCCGCTTCATGAAGACCTAATATTCCGTAGAGGAGCCGTGTGTACATGTCCAAGCAAGCCGAACTGGTGATTACCCGTACGATTGACGCCCCGAAGGAGCTGGTGTTCCAAGCCTTCACCCAGGCTGAGCATCTGAAGAACTGGTGGGGGCCGAAGGGCCTCGAGCTGTCGGTGCTGAAGCTGGATGTCCGGCCGGGCGGCGTATTCCACTATGGGATGCAGACCCCTGACGGACAGATGATGTACGGGATCTTCCACTATCGGGAGATCGAAGCGCCGAACCGCCTGGTCTTCTCCAGCGGCTTCGCCGACGAAGCTGGGAATCTGATCCGCGCGCCGTTCAGCGCCGTGTTCCCCATGGAGCTCCTGAATGAGTACACCTTCACCGAGGAGAACGGGAAGACCGTCCTCACACTCCGCGGCGAACCCTTGCATGCGACGGAGGAGGAAGCCCAGTTCTACGCCTCGATGAAGGAGAACATGGAGCAGGGCTTCGGCGGCACCTTCGGCAAGCTGGACGAGTACTTGGCAACCCTGTAAGTCGTAAATCGCAAAAGCCCGCATGCAGCGCCGACCGGCGCTGCATGCGGGCTTTCTTCGTGACGGGGCTTACAGCGTCACGCCATCCTTGAAGATGGAGATCTCACGGTAGCCGTTCTCTTCATTGCGGGCTTGCTTCACGCCGGAAGCGACGTCCAGCACGTGCTGGAAGAACTCGTCGCGGACCTCCGGCATGGTGCGGCCCTCGAGCAGCTGGCCGGCATTGAAGTCGATCCAGTTGCGCTTGCGGTTGTACAGGTCCGAGTTGGTGGAGATCTTCATCGTCGGCACCGGAGCGCCGACCGGCGTGCCGCGGCCGGTGGTGAAGAGGATCAGGTGGGCGCCGGCCGCCATCAAGGCGGTGACGGCTACGATGTCGTTGCCCGGGCCCTGGAGCAGGTTCAAGCCCGGCTTCGCCACACGTTCACCGTACTGAAGCACATCAACCACGTTGCCGCTGCCGCCCTTCTGGGTGCAGCCGAGAGATTTCTCCTCCAGGGTGGAGATGCCGCCCTTCTTGTTGCCCGGAGACGGATTCTCATACACCACTTGGTTGTAGCGGATGTAATATTCCTTGAAGTCGTTGATCAGGCTGACGGTCTTGTCGTAGACGGACTCATCCACGCAGCGGTTCATCAGGAGCGTCTCGGCACCGAACATCTCCGGCACCTCGGTCAGGATGGTGCTGCCGCCGTGAGCGATCAGGGTATCGGAGAACTCGCCCAGGAGCGGGTTCCCGGTAATGCCGGAGAAGGCGTCGGAGCCGCCGCACTTCAGACCGACGACAAGCTTGGAAGCATCCACCGGCTGGCGCTTGAAGGTCTCCGCATACTCTACCAGCTGCTCGATGATCTCGAGGGCGGCTTCCACCTCGTCGTTGACGTCCTGGGTGGAGAGGAAGCGCACGCGCTTCTCGTCGTACTCGCCCAGATGCTTCTTGAACTCGGGAATGTTGTTGTTCTCGCAGCCGAGGCCGAGGACCAGAACACCTGCAGCATTCGGATGCTTCACCATGTCGGCCAGAATCTTCTGGGTCATGGTCTGGTCGTCGCCCATCTGAGAGCAGCCGAAGGGATGGGTGAAGTTGAAGACGCCGTCCACCCGGCCCTCGAACATGCGGGAGCCTTCTTTGGCCAGAAGGTCGGAGGTCTTGTTCACACAGCCTACGGTGTTGACGATCCAGATCTCGTTGCGGATGCCCACATCGCCGTTGGAGCGGACGTAGCCCATGAACTGTGCATTCTTCTTTGGCTGCTCAGGGGAGAGCGCCGGGCTGTAGGTGTACTCCAGGATGCCGTCGAGATTGGTCTTGATGTTATGGGTGTGGATGTAATCTCCGGCTTGGATCGGAGCGGTGGCATGGCCGATGGGGAAGCCATACTTGATGATGTTCTCACCGGTGTTGATGTTGCGGAACGCGATCTTGTGACCCTTGTCGATGGCTTCACGGGCGGTGACTTTATATTGGCCCAGCTCTACGGTCTCGCCTTCGGCGATCGGGACCATGGCTACAGCTACGTTATCCTGTTCGTTAATCTGGATCAGCTTGTCGCTCTTGATCATCTTACAGCACTTCCTTCAAGGATTCTTCCACGCCCTTGGTGATGATGGAGAACAGGTAGTCAGCGACCAGATCGGCGAAGCCTGCGACTTCGTTCAGGTTCTGACCCCACATCTCGGTACGGGCGAGGAGCGTGTTAACCAGTTGGCCTACGCAAGCACGGCTGCCGTCACAGTTGGACCACAGGGATTGGAACAGCTCAAGTACCGGCTGATCGTCGGAGATGTTGTATTCGTTGCCTGCCGGACGCTTGCCGATCAGGACGTTGCCGCGGATCTCGGTGCCGCGGTAGAAGGCGAAGAGAGCGGCCAGAGAGAAGGAGAGAACCTTCGGCAGCTGACCCTTGCGGTTCACATACTCCAGTACGGACGGCAGGACGCGCGTCTTGAACTTGGAGGTCGAGTTCAGCGAGATGCTGAGCAGGTAGTGACGGATGAACGGGTTGGCGAAACGCTCGGTGACTGCCGCCGCGAAGTCCCGCAGCTCCTTCTCGGACAGGTCGAGGGTCGGGATGATCTCGTCGAACACGCCTTTTTCCATGAAGCTGCGGATCTTGGCATCGTCCATGCACTCCTTGACGGTATCCAGGCCGTACAGGTAAGCGGCCAGCACGGTCATGGTGTGGGCGCCGTTCAGGATGCGCACTTTACGGGTGCGGTACGGGGTCATATCGTCAGTCCAGACCACGTCCAGGCCGATCTTGGTGAACGGCAGCTCCTCGGAGAAGCGCTTGTCGCCTTCGATGACCCACAGGTGGAACGGCTCGGCGGTGTTCAGGATCTTGTCTTCGTAACCCAGCTTGGCGGTCAGCTCGGCGATCTCGTCCTTCGGATAGCCGGTTACGATCCGGTCCACCAGCGTATTCAGGAAGTAGTTGGCATTCTCCACCCATGCGATGAAGTCGGCGCCCAGGTTCCATTCGGAGGCCAGACGCAGAACGATCTTCTTCAGGTTGTCGCCGTTGCGGTCGATGAGCTCGCAAGGGATGATGACGAAGCCCTTGTCGGCTGCGCCGTTGAAGGCGGTGAAACGCTTATGCAGCAGCACGGTCAGCTTGCCCGGGAAGGAGGCCGGAGGCGCATCGTCGTAACGGTCCTCCGCGGAGTAAGAGATGCCGGCTTCGGTTGTGTTGGAGATAATGAAGCGCAGATCCGGATTCTTAGCACATTCCAGATACGCGTTGAAGTCTTCGTAAGGGTTGATGCCACGGCTGATGGCGGAGATCAGGTCCTGCTCCTCGACGATCTGTCCGTTCTGGAGACCGCGAAGCAAGAGGGTGTACAGGCCGTCCTGCTCATTGATCATTTTCGTCAAGCCCTGGGCGATCGGTTGAACGACAACGACCCGGCCGTTGAACAGGTTGTTCTGGTTCAACTTGTGGATCATCCAATCGACGAAGCCGCGCATGAAGTTGCCTTCGCCGAATTGAAGCACGCGTTCGGGCATTGCGGCGATCTGGTCATAGTTGGCAAGCAGGGACTTGTTCAAAACAGTCATGGGTTAATAACCTCCTGGGAATAGTAAGTTCGGACAACCATCGTGAATATTATGTTAATGTTCACGTGTGCATATTTAAAGTGTAACACATACACCGATTGGTGTATGTGTCAAACGTGTGACTACTTGTTGTGAATCTGATGACTGACCGGGATGCGGATCTGATGACTGACTGCTGCTTTTTCTGATGACTGACATGCTGCAGATCTGGTGTGTATAGTAACGGCCGATTCTAGGATGTCAGGAGTGTTGGGTTCGGCCGAAACGATCAAGCTTGAAGAGCTTCCGCAGGTAAGGCAGGACGAAGTAGTCGCCGCCCAAGCGGCCTGCATTGCTGCTGCCGAGGATGATGAACACACCCAGCAGGATGAACCAAGGGTTGCTGGAGACGGTGCCGGCGAAGACGAACATGAAGTTCATCAGGAGCCCGAAGAAGGCGGCGGCAGCGGTCAGGGTGCCCAGAAGCAGGCCCAGACCGACCAGGAATTCTCCCCAAGGAATCAAGGTGTTGAATAATTTGGCGTTCGGTAATGCAAAATTATCTAAGAACTTCACAAAGTTGGGATAAATCAGCTCTTTGGTCTTGCTATCGGCAACGGGCTTGGCAACGGCGTTCTTCAGGAAGCCGGATGCGTCGAAGGTACCGCCGGTAATCTTCTCCCAGCCATGGTGCATCCACTCCCAACCCAAGTACAACCGGACGGCGAGAAACAGGAACGAGGCGATGAAGCTCTCTCTGAGCCACTTGGTAATCATCGTGTTCACTCCTTATAGGGGGTTTAGGGCTACGGGGTGGATGGTATGTTCCGTTTCCCTTGATGACTTAAGCATACTTGATGACACTTGTCACAGTATGTGATAAACCTCACTCGATATAACATTTTTCCCGATGTGTGATGGATTTATGACTGACGTTTCGACACCCCACTTCAACGATAGAGGAGATTCGACATGAGAAAAACCGCTTTGCTCATCGGATGCACGATCACCATCCTGACTGGGGGAACCGGCGGCCTGACCGCATCTGCAGAGCCTTCGGACAATTCCCGGCAGGTGCTGGGCCATGCCGTTTCGGAGGAATGGCCGGACGAGCAGCGTGCCAAGAACCACAGCCCGTTCCCGTTGAATGGATTATTGGCTAATACGGTGGGGGATATGCCTCGGCCCGTTATGATTATGGTGGAAAATTCGAACGCCGCCCGGCCCCAGAGCGGCTTGGATCAAGCGGATCTCGTCTATGAGATCCTGGCCGAGGGCAACATCACCCGCTTTGCGGCCGTGTACCAGAGCCAGGCGCCGCAGGTGGTCGGGCCTGTGCGGAGCATTCGGCCTTATTATGTAGAGATCGGGGACGGTCTTGACGCCATCATCGTCCATGCGGGCTGGAGCCAAGAGGCCATCAACATGATCATGGACCGCAAGCTGAACCACTTCGACCAGGTGTACGGGGATTCGGCCTATTATTGGAGGTCGGCCGAGCGCAAGGCGCCCCATAATCTCTACACCGGGGTGGACAAAATCCGCCAGGGCGCCGCTGAGCGCAAGATGCGCCAGGCATGGAGAGGGAGCGGCTTGTCCTATGCACCCGTGGAAGGGGTCCAGGAGGAGGGAGCCCGGCCTGTCCATTCTCCGGGCGGAGGCAAGGAGGCGGCATCCGTGTGGATCCCGTATCCGGGAGGCTACTCGGTGGGCTACCGCTACGATGGAGAGTCCAAGCTGTACAAGCGGGAAATGAACGGTGCCGCCCACACGGACAAGGAGACGGGGCGAACCCTTACGGCCGCGAACATCCTGATCTGCAAGACCCGGCACAAGATCGTGGACAATGCCGGACGGAGGGAGGTTCAGGTGGAGGGTCCCGGACAGGGCTATCTGGTCCAGCGCGGCTTGGTCCGGGAGGTCACCTGGAAGCGGGAGAACGGCTTGATCCGCGCTTACGAGGGCGGCGTGGAGCAGGAGCTGCTTCCCGGACAGACCTGGGTGCAGATCGTTCCGGATACGGCCGCCGTCACCTTCGGAGCCTTCTAATCGGCGGCACGCCGTACGCCAATTACCTCCGGAGATGTTGACCTCGGAGGTAATTGGCGTGCGTGCTTAGGTATAGTCGGGGATCGGCCGGGTCAGCGGACCTTCTTGCGCTTGGGCGTCCAGGTGCTGCCGGAGCCGGAGCCGGAGCCTTTGCGGCGAACCTTGCGGCCCGTATTCTTGCCCTTCTTGCGGGCGCGCTTGCGTCTCGGACGGTCCAGATCGTCGAAGTCCAGCGATTTACTCGCCGCCTTGCCGCCGAAGGAGCCCATCAGGAGCTTCAGCATCGGGGCCATCTGCTGGAAGCTGGATACCATCTTCTGAACGCGGGTCATGGTGCTGACGAGGCCGTCGATCCCGCCCATCTTGTCAATGAAGCCCTTGACCTGGTTCAGGTTCAAGCCGCCGAGGAGTCCGCCTGCGCCGCTGCCGCCGGCTGCTCCTCCTGAAGCGCCGCCGGTTAAGCCGCCTGCCCCTCCGAACCCTCCGGTTCCTCCCGGAACGGGAAACTCCGGATTGTACGCGGCGGGCCAGCTAGGCGTGCCTCCTCCGACATAGGGGTTCCCGATTCCGGGAAACTCTCCGCCCTGTCCGCCCCATAAGCTCTGCGTCATCGCATAATCCTGTTGGCGGGTATGCATCGTTTGTCTCGGTTTCACTTGGCTCACAACCCTTTTTATTGGAATGATCGGGCCTCCGCATCGGTTTCGGACCGGAACCGCCCGTTTGGACTTCCTTTTGCGGAGTTATTTTTATATAATCTATTCCATGGGCAAACGTTTGGTATGGACGAATGCCCGGTTTTTCGTCGCCTTCGCAGTTTAACCCGCTAACGCTTCAAAATTTTACAGTTTGAAATTTTTACAATTGCACAGCAGGAGAACCGATTATATTGTCGAATTGCTTGTATGCAAGTCTAGACATGGGCCAGGGGATGATGGGGATGCAGCTTAAGAAGCTGAACGATAAAGCCATTGAACAATTATTTGAAGCCATTCTGACACTTAAGGATATGGAAGAGTGCTACATCTTCTTCGACGACTTGTGCACGGTCAACGAGATCCAATCCTTGTCCCAGCGGCTGGAGGTAGCCCGGATGCTCCGCAAGGGCTGCACCTACAACCAGATCGAGGCCGAGACGGGAGCCAGCACGGCGACCATCTCCCGGGTGAAAAGATGCTTGAATTACGGCAATGACGGGTATAAAATGACATTGGAGCGTCTTGGAAGATAACACTTCCGAACGGCAGGCAATATAGCTCTTCACTTATAAATCCTTCTCTGCAAAGAGTGGGATTTTTCATGTGGAGGGGCTTTCAACCGCGGCTTCGTTTGACAATAAAATATCCTTTCGATAGCATGGAACTACGTCCGGTTACATGGCGGCGGCCGCACCTTGAAGGCGGTCCCGGAACGGGCGAATCCAGTCGCTGACGGAGGGAGCTATGCGTAAATTTGGAGTGTTGGTTATCAGTCACGGCTCACGCAGCGCCGAATGGGTCCGCCTGGTGGACGAGGCGGTGGCGGGAGTCCGGCTGGACGAGGGTATTCCGGTCGTGTCCTCCTTCTTGGAGATTGTGGAGGGCCGGCTGATTCAAGACGGGATCCGGATGCTGGAGGCCGAGGGCGTAACCGACATTGTCGTCGTCCCGTTGTTCGTGTCCTCGGGGAGCACACATATCGATGAGATCAGCTATGCGCTCGGAGTGATTCCCGAGCCGAACCTGCCTACGGATATGGTGCCTTTTGAACGGAGCGCGGCCATTCACTTTACCAGTCCGATCGACGATGATCCAGACATTGCGCGCATCGTATTCGAGAAGGTGCGTGAGCTGTCTGTTCAGCCGGACAAGGAGATTCTTCTTCTGGTGGGGCATGGCTCCATCGAGAAGGGCTTCCACCTGCGCTGGAAGACGGGGCTTGAGCGGCTGGCGGCCCGGCTGAAGGAGCTGGGCGGCTTCGACGAAGCGGATGTGTCCATGCTGCTGCCGGATCAGATTCCTTGGAAGATGAAGCGTTGGCGCAAGCTGAAGCCGGAGCATCGGGTGATCGTCGCTCCGTTGTTCTTGAGCGAGGGTTATTTTACCAAACAAGTAATTCCTTCCCGAATGGAAGGCTATGAGTACCGCTATAACGGACAAGCGATGCTGCCTCACCCTCTGGTGTCCAGATGGATGGAGAACCAGATCCGGCCCGTGCTGGCGGCGAACGGTGTAATCACTATGCGATGAACGGGTGAACTAGGGGATGGCCAAACGAGCAAGATTGATCTACAACCCGACTTCTGGACGGGAAGAAATGAGACGGCGGCTACCGGATGTCCTGCAGCGCTTGGAGCGCGGCGGGCTGGAGACGTCGACTCATGCGACGACCGGTGAAGGGGATGCGACTCTGGCTGCGGCGGATGCGGTGGAGCGCGGGTTTGACGTCATTATTGCTGCGGGCGGCGACGGGACGCTGTATGAGGTAATCAACGGGATGGCCGAAAAGCCGAACCGACCTCCCCTGGGTATCATTCCGCTCGGGACCACCAATGACTTCGCACGGGCGATGTCGATTCCGAAGAACTGGGAGGCGGCCTGCGACATCATCACCAAAGGCTTTGAGCGGGTGATCGATCTGGGCAAGGCCAACCAGCGGTACTTCATCAATATCGCAGGAGGCGGCTCCCTGACGGAGCTGACCTACGAGGTGCCGAGCAAGCTGAAGACTATGCTGGGCCAGCTGGCCTATTATATGAAGGGGCTGGAGAAGCTGCCTAGGCTCCGGCCCATTGAGCTGTATATCAAGGCGGACGGACATGAGCTCCACGAGGAGGTCATGATCTTCCTGATCTCCAACACCAATTCGGTGGCGGGCTTCGAGAAGCTGTGTCCGGATGCCACCATCGATGACGGTCTGCTGGACGTGATCGTGGTGAAGAAGTGCAATCTGGTAGAGCTGATCCGGGTCGTGACCCTGGCGCTGCGCGGGGAGCATCTGAATGATCCGAACCTGATCTCCTTCAAGACCCAGCATATCCAGATCACGTCGCCGGATTATGTACAATTGAACCTGGACGGAGAATTCGGCGGGACGCTGCCGGGCGTGTTCTCGGTACTGCCGAACCATCTGCGCATATTCGTGGATGAATCGGGCAATTCTTCGTATAAACGAAAGTAACCGGAGGTCCCGATGAATCGGATGAAGAGGAAAAAACCGCCCGCGGCGGCGGTTCAAGCGCCGGTGGCCGTTGGCCAGCTGGTAGAGGCCGATGTGGTTGGCATCGGACATGATGGAGAAGGGGTAGGCCGGACGAGGGACGGCTATACCCTTTTTATACGTGGGGCGCTGCCCGGCGAGAAGGTGCTGGCGCGAGTGGAGCACGTGAAGAAGCAGTACGGCTATGCGGCGCTGGCGCAGGTGCAGGTGCAGGGAGCGGACCGGGTGGAGCCGCCCTGCCCCATCTACGCCGAATGCGGCGGCTGTCAGCTCCAGCACCTGAGCTACGAGGCTCAGCTCCGATGGAAGCGTCAGCTGGTGGTCGATGCGCTGGAGCGGATCGGCAAGCTGACGGTGCAGGGGAGTGGAGCTGCAGGCGCAGGTGCAGATGGCGGGAGCGAGGCACAGGCCGGCGGCGTGACGGTGCATCCCACCCTGGGCATGGCCGAGCCCTGGCGCTACCGGAACAAGGCCCAGGTGCCGATCGGCCAGGAGCAGGGCGGGCTGGTGGGCGGCTTCTACGCCCAAGGGACCCACCGGATCATCGACATGGATGATTGTCTCATCCAGCATGAGAAGAACGACGACGTGGTTCGGAAGGTAAAGCGTGTTGCTGGGGAATTGGGCATCCGCGCTTATGATGAAGGAACCGGGCGAGGTCTCCTGCGCCACGTAGTGGTGAAGGTCGGCTTCCGCACCGGCGACGTCATGATCGTCCTCGTCACCAACGGCGAGAAGATCCAGCGGGTGGACGAGCTGCTGGGCCTCCTCCGGGAGGAGATACCCGGCGTGAAGAGCATCGTCCAGAACATCAACACGGTTCAGACCAACGTCATCTTCGGGGACCGGACCGTGGTGCTGTGGGGCGAGGAATACATCCGTGACTACATCGGGGACGTCCAGTTCGCCATCTCGGCCCGGTCCTTCTATCAGGTGAATCCGGTCCAGACCGAGGTGCTGTACGGCAAGGCCCTGGACTACGCCGGCTTGACCGGCGGTGAAACCGTCATCGACGCGTACTGCGGCATCGGGACGATCTCGCTGTTCCTGGCCCGCCAGGCGGGCCATGTCTACGGCGTAGAGATCGTCCGGGACGCCATCGCCGATGCGCGGCGCAACGCCGAGCTGAACGAGCTGTCGTCGCGCGTCACGTTCGAGGCGGGCCCCGCCGAGGAAGTGATCCCGGCGTGGCGCCGGCAGGGCGTGTCGGCCGACGTCATCGTCGTCGATCCGCCGCGGAAGGGCTGCGACGCCGCGCTGCTCAGCACCATCGGAGAGATGGCGCCGCGGCGTGTGGTGTATGTGTCGTGCAACCCTGCGACACTCGCACGGGACCTTCGCGTCCTCGAGGACGCGGGCTACCGCACCGTCGAGGTGCAGCCGGTGGACATGTTCCCGCATACGGTGCATGTGGAATCGGTGGCACTGTTAGTTTGGAACGGAAAATAACGACGAGAAGTAACGATGTCATGCTCTCCTTGGTTAAGGAGGGCTTTTTCTTTTACTTAAAGATGTAGAGGGGGGGATTTCTACCTTTTCTTGGGGATATGGCTTTTATATTGGCTGTACGCATCCACAGCATAAATAAAGGAAATAATTGGTCACGGGATATTTCAGGTTTGATATAATCTGAGCATGGACACACAAGAACGTAAATCGGAGCTGATGTAGTGATTCATTCTGCCGAAGAATTTGTGCGGTTAAGACTTAGTGATAATCCAGATGAATACTTAAAAGCAGCATGGGAAGAAGCGCCGCTGACCGTTTGGATTAAAGTGATAGAACAGTATCCTGATATGAGATTTTGGGTAGCGCATAACAAAACTGTTCCTCTTGGAGTTCTTGAGATTCTTGCGGATGATCCGTGTTGGAGAGTTAGGCATATGGTTGCGTCAAAAAATAAATTGCCAGAACATATACAACTAAAACTAGCCAAAGATGGCGATTTTTCCGTTAGGCAAAGGATTGTTTACAATAAAAAAGCATCGTTATCAGTACTTCAAATATTAGCGCAGGACGTTGATGAAGAAATAAGAAAACATGCGGTGATAAGGATAGCAGCAATTGAAGGTAGGTAATTCCCGGCTGCTTTTGGTTTAAGTAAGAAAAAGCCCCATCAAGAGGCTTACCTTCACCTTCTTCTTAAGAGACTATTCCTCTGATGCGTAGTCGCGAGGAATATTTTTTCCAGTCTGTGAAATAAAAAAGTATAGTGGTAATCAAAGGTGAGGGTTATGTTATGTCTAAAAATGATCATATGCTAACCATTCTATGGATGTTGAATTCGGGAGAGAAATGGACGGCGAAGCAAATATCGGAGAAGTTAGAGATACATATAAGAACTGTTTATCGGTATATGGATGCACTATGTGCCAGTGGCGTCCCGATCATATCCGACACCGGGCACAATGGCGGGTATAGCTTGCTGCACCCTTTTATCCAATCTCCTCTGCTATTTAGTATGAATGAAAAAAAGACATTGCTTCATGCTGCCCAATTTGCAAAAGAAGCCGGTTATCCTTTGAGTGAGGCATTAGAGAAGGCAACATCCAAGTTGAAGATGTATTCGAATCAGGAGCAGGAAAGGCTGCTAAGCCATCATGTAGCCGGATTTGGTGTAATAAACCGCAGGGGTTACCCCGCTGTTCAGCCGGTATTGCAGGAATTGGAGCTCGCTGTAGCAAATGAATGGTCTGTAGAAATTTCCTATCGTAACAGACATGAAGATCAGTCCCCCATTAGGGTCATAGACCCCTATGGCGTCGTTAATTGGAACCATAAGTGGTACACCATTGCATTTTGCCACCTGCGGAATGAGATCCGCAGCTTTCGGGTGGAACGAATGTTGAGCATCACACGCACGCCATTCTCATTTAAGCGTCCCCATGAATTTTCAGCGCGTACTTTTTTTATGAAAAATCTGTTGCCGGAACGAGTAGATAAATCCGGATTCATTTCACTCATTATTGGCGGCAGGGCAGAGGCGTTGGATGATCTATGCATGCATTGGTATTTGGAGCATCATTTGCAGGAGCGGACACCCACGCAAGCCATTTTTTTACTAGAGGAAGAAGCACTGTATAAACATATTCCGTATATCATCCTTCCCTATGGGAAATCCCTTCAAGTGATAGAGCCACAGAATCTAAAGAATAAACTGGTGGCGGTTGCCTCAGAGTTAATGGAATATTACCAAGGTTAACAACTTCACTGACCGCAGTTGTCAGTGAGGTTGTTTTATTATGATGAAGAATGAACTTTATGAGGAGGGCTTAGAAATGAATAAAACCGTATATCTCTATGTGTTTGATACCATGTCCGATTGGGAAATCGGTTATTTGACCGCCGAACTGAACTCTGGAAGATACTTCAGACAGGGGCTGGCACCAGCAAAAATAGTCACCGTTGGAATAGAAAAGACTCCAGTCACTACAATGGGCGGATTGAAAATCTTGCCGGATGTTAAAGTGGATGAGTGCAGCATCAAGAGCATAGATGCATTGATTTTACCTGGTGGAAATACATGGACAGAAGCTGTTCACGTACCCATATTAAGAATGGCCGAGATGTGTTTGAAGGAAGGGATAGCCGTTGGAGCCATTTGTGGCGCTACCTTAGGACTTGCTCAAGCAGGATTGTTAGATTCACGTTGGCACACTAGCAATGATTTGGCCTACCTTAAGATGATTTGCCCTTCTTACACGGGCGAAGAATATTACAAGGTGGAATCGGCTGTCACCGATGGGAGCTTGGTCACTGCATGCGGAGTAGCTCCATTAGAATTTTCGGTTCATGTTTTAAAAATGCTGGATGTATGTACCCCCAAGACATTGGACGCTTGGTATCGTCTTAACCAAACGCATGAACCTCAATACTTCTACGAGCTAATGAGCTCCATATAATGACAAGATTTGAACGTTCAGGTTGTTATGATATACTGTGCATAGTTTGATGAGGATCGGATGAATGGATATGGGGGGATTACATGTCCTGGAGCAAGTTGAAGCAACAACTGGAGAGCTTTCTCTGTCCAGCGTTAATGGGAAGGGTGGAATACCGTGCGCCGGGCTACCGTTATTTAACGGATAAACCGGGGATTTGCTATATTTCGGTAGATAAAAAGAGCGTACTCAATATGAGTGATAAAACGAACGCCATCAAATGGTATCAAACGGAGCTGGAAATTAAGAATGACCCGGATATCCAAATTCCTATAAGCAATGACGAAATTGAAGCGATCCGAAAAGAGACCAAGGGGCAAGTACCGGAGGATCGTCTAAAAGTAATTGCCAGAAGCAGAAAAAGTACAGCACTTGCAAAGGAGCTTTTGGCAGCGCAGGCTTCATTAAGTAAATCGAACTTTATCGTTGAGGCTAATAAGTTTTTAACGACTTCGATAGAAAAAAGCATAGAGAGCAATGATATCTTAATGAATATTCTTGCTCTGTTGGATAAAAGGGTTGGGAAAAAGCGGATTGTAAGCATGTCTGAGAAAATGAGGGTAAAGCATCCGATTGTGCAGTATTTTTATGAGCTGCGGCGGAGTGGGTTATGAGTAAATTGGAGTGGGAGAGTCAGAAACAGGAAGGGAAGTATGCCAAGCATGCAGCAAGTATCTATATTAGTGGCGGAGGATGAAGAGGATATTCGGAATTTGCTTAATAAGGAGCTGTCCGAAGAGGGATACACCGTATATCCTGCAGCAGATGGGTGGGAGGCGCACAGTCTCTTTCTAAGAGAAAAAGTGGATATTGGAATTTTCGATAGTATGATGCCGAGACTGGACGGAGTCAGACTTATGCAGAAAATCCGGGAGCAAAGTGATATCCCGATTATTTTTCTAACCGCTCGAGATCTAGAGATGGATAAAGTTCTGGTGTTATCCCTCGGTGCAGATGACTATATCGTGAAGCCATTCAGTGTGGCCGAATTAAAGGCACGAATTGCGGTACAGGTCAGAAAACTTACGGCGATCCATTCGAGGCAGTTCGACACGGCTGAATTACAATGTGGCGATATACGTGTAGATCCAGATCAAGGATGTGCCTATCTCGGTACACAGGAATTGAAGCTTAGTGCGAAGGAATACCAACTGCTTCAATTCTTCCTAGAGAACCGGAATCGTCTATTGACCAAAAAGCAGTTGTACCATGCAGTATGGAAGGAGGAATATGCATACGACGATAACACGGTTATGGTCCATATCAGCAGACTTCGAAATAAGATTGAAGAGAATCCGAAAGAGCCGAAGCATCTTGTAACATTCAGAGGAATTGGGTACAAGCTGATCGATGGAAGGTAAATGAAAAAGTACTACTTTGTTCACGTGGGAGTATGGAATGAAGAACAGGAAACGGAAAAACGGGAAAACGATAACCAATAGTTTGAAGGCCCTTCAATTTAAGTTCTATGCAACGGTTTTCTTAGTAGGGACCCTCTTATTCTTAATGCTGCAGATTATCTCGGTTCTTAACAATAATACGTCGTTGACCCAACTGTATCGGGCGGATACATTAATCAACCAAGATTATCATGCCATTCATGTATCGGGAATCGAAGAGAATCATGGCAGTGCCCAGATCGTGACGAAGAGCCTGGATGTGATTACCCTTACTGGAGCGGGGGTTATCAAGGAAAACAAGCTCACTCTTTCAGAGTGGAGTAAGTACCTGTCCGAGTTTGGGAAGACCGAAGTGTCTGCGGGGACATACAATGCTACTTTTGCGTATGATGCCGCGGGCGAATATTGGCTGGTGGTTGCATTTCCTGCTTCGTTAGAAATTCAGATCTCGATGATGGCCAATCTGGAAAGCGAGGGATTTATTCGGGAGACGGCCGTTATTGCATGTATTGCAGTCCTCTATATATCCATTGTAGTCATGATCGTTACCTTTTTCTCCAAACGTTCAGCCCAACAATTCGTGATTCCCTTACAAAGTCTTAAGAAGTATACCAAGGCATTGGAAGATGGAAAATACACAACTCGTATGGAGGCACCATTGGAGGGGGAATATGGTGAACTCCAGGAGACCTTTTACCATTTGGCGGCGGAGCTTGAGAAGAAGACCAACGAGAACAAGCGGATGGAGAGTAAGAAGAACGAAATGCTGTTGGATATTTCGCATGATTTGAAAAATCCACTGTCCGCAATCCAAGGATATGCGGAAGTGCTTATTGACAGGAAGAGTATGGACCTATCCCAGCGAGATTCTTATCTCTCCGCAATTTATCAGAACAGCCATAGAGCCAACCATATCATAACCAGTCTGTTCTCCTATGCACAAATTGAAAGTAAAGATTTTGTAATTACCAGAGAACAAACGGACTTCTGTGAGTTTATCCGATTACGAATACTGGAGTTGGTTGATGATATCGAGATTGCCGGGATGACATTGGATTGTCATATACCGGAAGAAGTGTGCATGATTGATATCGATGGTGAGCTGATCGGCAGGGTCGTGTTTAACCTGATCGGGAATGCAGTGAAGTATAACATCCCCGGAACGCATATACAGGTTACTCTTGCGGGTGAAGAGGGCGAGGTGATATTAAGTATATCCGACGATGGATGCGGAATGGATACAGAACAGGCGCTATCCATTTTTGAACCGTTTGTTAGAGAAGATAAGGCTAGAAACTCCAGGACCGGGGGCAGCGGGCTTGGACTTTCGATTGCCAAGAAGATCGTGGAGGCTCATGGCGGAACAATATCCCTGTCTACAGGAGTGAACCGAGGCAGCACGTTTACAATCACACTACCCATAGGGTGTTAAGGTAATTGTAAGGTTGCTGAAAGTTGCGGTTTATTTTGATTTGATATGATTTTTCCAACAACCCGTTTGTGGTTATGGAAGGAGAAATCATATGAAAACCAGAATGAAACGAAAACTAAAAAAGGTTGTAAAGTGGATTGGAATTATGATAGGCATCCTGCTGGCTATGGTTGCTATACTTAGCATCATCCATACCGCCTGCAAGAAAAAAGAAGCTCCGTTATTAGATCATGCGTATGGGCAGATGGTTGATGTGAATGGGGAGAAGATGTGCGTAGCCATTGCAGGAAGCGGTGAGAAGGTAGTCGTTCTACTGCCTGGGTTTGGCTCGACATCTCCCGTACTTGAAATGGCCCCGTTAGCCGATCATCTGAAGAATGAATATACGGTGGTAACGGTAGAGCCATTCGGATACGGCTTAAGCGACGAGACAAAAAAGGAACGATCTATTGAAAATATAACGGAAGAACTTCATATGCTGCTCCATACTTTAGGATATACGAAATACACCATTATGGCACATTCTCTATCGGGGCTCTATTCGGTCTACTATACCAACAAGTATCCGGGAGAAGTGGAGGCATTTGTTGGAATCGACAGCTCGGTGCCCAAACAGGCGCTGTATGATGAACCAGCAAAAAGTGCAATGACAAGCTATAAAATACAACGACTTCTGTATGATGCAGGGATGATACGTTTGTTGGCAGCCTTCGACAGCGAGGGAATCGTTCCGCGTATTAAAGGGTATGAATATTCTCAGGAAGATACAAAGACGTATAAGAGATTATTCCAGAGAGGTCCGTTAAATGATACCACCTTACAGGAATTCTCCATGTCAGATGTGAATTTCGCAGTGGCAAGGGAGTTGTCTTTTCCAGAAAATGTTCCTGTATTGTACTTCCTCTCCTCTCAAAATTGCGAGGAATCAGAAAAATGGGTGGAGCTTCATAAAGAAGTGATGAAGGACAAAGAGCATAGACAAATCAAAATTCTTCAAGGGACCCATTATCTGCATTATGACTATGCTGCGGAAATGACTTCTCAATTTAAGGAATGGGCTAACGCGTTTAAAGATTCTACGAACTAACGGCTCAATTCAAGTTTATTCTAAAAAAGAACGCCAAGGAGTTGTCCTTGGCGTCTTTCGCATCTTAAGAAACGTCAGCTTCGTTCAGCCGGAATCGCACGCCCTGACGGTAAAGCTCCCCATGCAGCTCGGAAACCGGCACATCCTTCAGCGCGCAGCCCCGGTCGATCGCGATCGAGGCGGCAGCCCCGGCAGCCTGGCCAAGCGCGTAGCAGCTAGTCTGAGTGCGCATCGACGACATGGCGACGTGCGTGGCGGAAATCGCCCGGCCGGCCACCAGCACCCCCTCGAGCCCCTTCGGAACCATGCATCGGTACGGGATATCGTATCCTTCGACAGGGCGTTCGTCGCACTCCTTGGCGCCGTTCGGACTATGGATATCGATTTCGTAGTTGGTTTGCGCCACGACATCCGCGAACCTTCTGCCCGACATCAGGTCCTCTTCGTTCAGCGTGTAGAGGCCCTCGATCTGGTTCGTTTCCCTGACGCCTGTCTGGCTGCCGACATGTGACAGGATATAGTTCTCGAACCCGTTGCGCTGCAGATAATGGGCGACGGAAAATACCTGACGGAGCGCTTCCATCTCCGCGAAGTTGACCTCATCGATTTTGGAGCCGTTGGCCTTCACGCGGGTCATGTTGACGAGCAACGTGCCGTCATTCATCCGTTCCCAATACAGATGCCGGCCCTGCGGCAAATCCTCGATGTTCTCATAGTAATAACAGCCTTCCGGAAGATAGGACTCCACCTTTCGGCCCGTATTTTGCATCATGAACATCAGGGTCATCGGCTGTGTCAAACCATCGGATTCGCGCCCGGAATGATAACCGGCACCGGCGTCGATGGCCACGCGGGCATCGCCCGTGCAGTCGAGAAAGACGGAGCCTTCCACGACACGCAGGCCCTCGCGGGTATTGACGATGACCGCTTGAACCCGGCCTTGGTCCGATATGGCCGATACGAAAGAGGTATGGAAGCAGACCTTGACATTCTCCTTCTCCAGCTTCCGGTTCAAATAATAGCGGAGCCGAAAGGGGGAGTACTGGGGCGCAACATCAAAATCCGTCCCCTCCGGAAGCTGATCCCGGATAACCTCCGACACGATCTCCCGGTAGATTCCCGTTATATTCCCGACCTGCATGAAAATGCTCACGTTCCCGAGCGTCCCCATTCCGCCCAGCTGGGCAGAATGCTCCAGCAGAATCACTTTTTTACCGCAGCGGGCGCCCGTGATCGCTGCGGCAACTCCTGCGGGTCCTCCGCCTACGACGACAAGATCGGCGCGGTCGTAAACCGGGATTTCCCGTTTCAGCTCATACGTTGTGGGCATTCTTATAAACAGCTCCTTCGCTTAAACTAATATTAGGTTAACTAAGGTTAACCGTTAAATCAATGTTAACTAACAGCAATCCTCTTGTCAACGAGTTTTCCTTGCTCTTATGAAAAAGGTTTGCACTGCTTGCTCGACATTCGGTAAAATAGAGAGGTTAACTTGTAAACCTGTGTGATGACAGGTAAAAGGAAAGGGTGATGGTTCTGCCTACCATCGAAGAAATAGCCAAGCTGGCCGGTGTGTCCAAAACGACCGTATCGCTGGCGTTGTCCGATCACCCCCGGATCTCCGAGCAAACCAAACGTAAAATCCGGGAAATCGCCGAGCAAATTCATTATGTGCCGAACCGGCTCGCCTCCGGTCTCAGCAGCTCGCGCAGCAAAATGATCGCCCTTGTGTGTTACACGCAGCATCTGCAGCTTGACGGTCTGTTCGCCGAGCTGCTGACCCATATCAGCCAGGAATCCCTGAAGGCGGGCTACTCCGTTGTGTTGCTGGCGTCGACCGAAGAGCACGGGGATGAGCTCGCGGACAAATTAAGATACGCCGGCGTGGAAGGGGCGATTATTCTAAGCTGGTCCGCTAAAATTACCGGCTTGAAAAAGCTGCTGCAAGCCCGATGTCCCTTGGTTTTTTTGGGCCAGCGCAAAGTAGAGGGATTGCCTGCCTCCGAGATGAATATCGTCGCCACGGACAGCTATAACGGCTCTCGGGAAGCCGTCGAATATTTGGTCTCGCTCGGCCATCGGCAAATTGGGCTTATCGTTCCCTTCGAGTCCGAGCGCATTCCCGCAATCGAAGAGCGGATACGCGGGTATAAAAGCGTTATGGATGAACTCGGACAGCCGTACTCGGAGCAAATATTCGAGCTGCCGGTAACCTACAACCCGGAGCATCCGTGCTGGAACCAAATTCAACGCAGCCCATGTACCGCCTATTTTTCGTCTTCGATGAGAGAGGGGCGCGTACTGCTGCAGTACTTTCAACAAGCGGGTGTCTCTGTTCCCGGGGATGTATCGCTGATCGTTTTTGATGATTTCCCTACCGCAGCGCTGGAGCATCCGCCGGTGACTGTCCTGAAGCAGGACGCCCGGACACTCGGGCGGATGGCCTGCAATGTGTTGATTGATCTGCTGGAGCACCCAGACGATCAGCCGAAGCGTTTATTCGTACCGCCGGTGCTCGTGCTCAGGGAATCGGCCGCAGCTGTGAAGGAAACTCGAAATGGATAAGAGCCGCGAGAAACTCAGGTATTCACTCCTGGGATTCCGCGGCTCTTTTCTCTCATTATTTCTTCCCTATAAAAAATCGCCGCCCGTTCCCCGACAGGGAACAGGAGCGGCGACACTACAGGCTCCTAGACGATTCGTTGGTACTGTTAGGAGCAGGGACGGCCAATTCGGTCATCTTTTTGTCCAATAAGATTTTGGAGGGAGGGTATCCCTTAATTTTTTTGAATAGCTTGCTGAAGTAGTAGATATCTTCAAAGCCGCATTTGTATGCCGCATCCTTGACGGAAAACTCGCCGCTAATAAGAATATTCTCCGCATTGCTGATTTTCATTTTATTCATATAATCCTTTACGGAAGAACCCGTATACTTTTTGAATAGGGTTCCGAAATAGGCCGTTGTTACGCCGGCAATTGTGGCAAGCTCTTCTACTTCGATCGGCTTGTGGAGATTGCTCAGGATATATCGGATGGATTTCTGAATTCTGCTGTCTATGTTCCGGACGTTGATTTTATAGTAGAAGCGCTTGAAATAATGATGAAGAATCATCAAGAGCAAGGCTCGGGCTTTGATCTCAAAGCCCGGACTTTTTTTCAACCACACAAGGGTCAGTTCATTGTATAGAGATAATAATTCTTCCGAGAAGCCGATATGGGATATCAATGGAAAAGGAAGCTCCACATCATTCCCCTTGATATCATACAGCTGGAAGTTGATGGCGAAACTCTCCATGGGGTTGTTCGCATCCGTAGTTGCACTTCGCCGGCTGCCTTGCGGGATACATATGAGATCGCCCTGATTGACTTCATAATATTCGCCGTTCACCTTGTAAAGGGCTTTCCCGCTTGAAAAATAGGATAAATCAATAAAATGGGTGGTTGCATCTTCGATAATCCAGTTCGGAGTAGAGCGCCTGTTAATGTAATATTCGATTTGCGGATTGATCTCCTTGTAGTCCATAAACTCTCCGCTTTCGGTTAAAGTTGTAACCGTTTCCGAAAAAAGTACAAAGGATTTATTATCCATCCATGGAGATTATTATAGGGCTTGTATATCATATTATCAATAGTAAGTGGCAGAGAGAAGGAGATCGTCTACACCACCGGTTCGTCATTCTTACGGTAGTAGAAGGTCGAGACCTTGTGTTTGTTCACTTTCTTGAATGCGCTTACAATGCCTGCCATACAACATCTTGAGGGAGGAGTTCTTATTGACCGTAAACATCATTTTTGTCGGCAAGTTGTAAGAGGTTCCGAAAACGATGCCTTAAGAAAAGGAGCTAACCCAAGATGAACGGTGAAAAACGCTTTATCTACGTCACCCGCATCCTCATAGTCAGCATGCTGTTCTCCTTATTCACGTTTGCCCCCGTCTCGGCCGCTACGGCTGGAGGCGAAGCTTCGGAAGCCGGCAATGGAGACTTCCCGCTCCAGATGAGCCTTGCTGGAACCGGATCCAATGTGAACCAAGCGGTGTACGACGCTGTGTATGCCGACGATGATCCTTATTTCCGTCTTGATCCGGGTCCTGGTAAAGTGCCTGTACAAATTACCGCCCCCACCAATGTCTGGACCTCCAGAACCCCGCTAGACAGCCGTGTCCCTGCCGACTTTGCCGGTGGCACCTTCAAAATGATTCCGTATCCTTTTGCAGATTCCCAAGGCAAAGCGGATGTGCTCCAGATCAATTACGCCCATAACGGAAAAAGCACATTCGGCGGAATAAGCATGGAATCTCCGTTGTCCCCGGCTGTTAATGTCCCGGAAGGCTCAACGATCGAGTTCGACGTGTTCTATCCCAAGAGCGCGCAGGGCAAATACATGAGGTGGAGAATCAGAAATGCCGGCTCGAACCTCGATTCCTACCTTAGGGATTACCAGTACAACAACCTTAACCCCGACTGGGTGGGCAGCTACAACGGTGAATCCTGGTTAAAGGCTCACCACAGCATTACCGCCTCAACAGGCAGTTCCTCGAACTTCATTCTGGAGCTCCATGGCGAGAACGCTCGTTCCGCAGAAACGGGCATGCTTCTTGTCGCCAACATCAAAATAACCGCGCCCGATCCCAATGGCGTTGCGCTTCCCAACGTAGTCAACAAGGAAAACCAGAGTGACGTAGCGCCATTGAAAAGTGTTTACAATAAGGAAAATGGCCTGTTCATGGTCGGCGCGATCGGAACCGGAGCAGTAACCGGAGCCAGAGCCAATCACTATGAAATCTTCGTGGACGGCAACAATCTCAAGGCCGATGGAACGCATCCCCGTGGCCCGAGCTGGCTGAAGAGCACTACTGGCGCAGACCTGAGCGGCGCAGCCACCACCCCCGGCTTAGCGGAATATAGTTTCCCGACCAATTCTTATCAAGCGATCCGGGATTCCGGGACTCCGGGACAGTACAAGTCTCACGGCCATGTGTTGGCGTGGTACAACCAGGCCCCTGCATGGATGACACAGATTATTCCCGCGAACCTGCCCTCCGGATATAACGGCACAACCAATTTCTACGGACTTGGCAATGGCGTTACAACCACGGTTAAGGTAGACAAAGAGATGGCCAGAAGGGTGCAGTTCAACCACACCATGTATGTGATGCGGCACTTCCTGACCACAGATACGAAGTATGGTTCAAGCGTATCCCGCGGAGTCATTCCCTTCCATTCATGGGACGTACTCAACGAAGAGGTGCACGAGAGCCGTCACAGTGAACTCATCCCCAAGGATGTGAACAACTGGAGAATGAGCTTGAAACACACCAACTGGCTTGCTGCCATGTCGGATGATCAAATCGGCGGCAACATCACCGAGCATTACATTTACTTGCTCTTCAAAAACGCGCACATCGCGGCTCCTAACGCCAAGATGGCGGCAGCTTACAAAGCCAACTATGCAAAGCTTCCCGAGTACATGAAGCTCGACGGACACGACAACGCCGGCAGCATTGACGCCTATATCGTTGAGAATCCTCCGAAGCTGACCTACAACGATTACGGACTTGCGACCCGCAGCAAGGCGAGGACGGTATACAACATGGTTCTCGAGCTGAACACCGCATGGCGCTCCGATCCGCTGTATGACGGAAGACCCCTTATCGAAGACATCGGTATCCAGGGACACGATGCGGTTGGTAAGACCCTTGCCAGCGATAACCAGTATGCCATGGCTCTCTATGCCTCTCTCGTTGACCGTGGCCTTCTTTCCGGAATTTCCTACTCCGAGCTTGACCTTAAGGTGCCGACCGACGCCCCCGGCGGCGGCGCAACCGCTCCCGCCGTGCTTAATGTCAGACAGTCGGATGCCCTTGGTTATGAGTACGCGCTGATGTACAAACTGTTCACCAAGTTCGCCCCGTACATCGATCACATCATCAGCTGGGGCGTATCCGGATCAGGGTGGCAGGGAAGCTATGTGCTGTTCGACAGTCAGAGCAATGCCAATGCCGGCTACTATGGCGCCATGAATCCGGACAGATTCGTTCTTGGACATTCCTACCTGAATAGTTTCTTTGAAGGTGAGTACGAGAAGCTCCAGAGCAGCTATGGAATTGACCTTGGTGATCTGGGGACCTATACACCCCGTAATGTGAAAGCAGACCTCAGCGGCTTGACACTGAGTGTGGGCACCCTTAATCCCGTATTCGAAGCGGGGACCACTCAGTATGGAGTCACATTGAAGGATGCCAATAGCATTACGGTAACGCCGGTGGCAAAATACAGCAAGGCAACCATAAAGGTGAATGGTACGGTGGTTGCCAGCGGTACCGCTTCCGGAGCCATATCGCTTACACCTGGTACAGCAACGGATATCAAGGTGGAGGTAACCGCTGAAGACGGTACGGTAAAGACTTACACGATAAAAGTAACTAATGACAGAACGGATACTTCGTCCTCTTCCAGCACCGGAGCATCCTCTTCAGCACCGGCCGCACCTGCAGCACCAGTTGTTCAGGATCAGAAAGTAACCATGCAGACGACGGTGAAGAATGGAACCGCAGCCGTTCCGACACTGGATCTGGACAAAGCCAAGGAATACATGGCAAAGAATGTAACCCTAGACATACCTGTGGCGCAAGGGGTGAAGTCCTACTCGGTAGGCTTGCCTGCTGCGGTCCTGACAAGCGGAACCAAGGATGACAAGCTCACGCTGTCCACCGAAATGGCTAAGGTTGTCCTATCCGGTACCATGTTGACCGGTACAGCGGAGAGCAGCAGCAAGGAAGTAGCACTGGGAATTGGAAATGGCGACAAGTCCAAGCTTCCGGCGGAAGTGAAGGCGGCTCTCGGCGATAGGCCGATCATTCAGCTTACCCTTACGGTGGACGGCAAGGAAACGGCCTGGAGCAATCCCGGTGCACCGGTAACCGTATCCGTGCCTTACAAGCCGACTGCAGACGAATCGAAGAATCCCGAATGGATTGTGGTTTGGTACATGGACGGAAGCGGAAAGGTGAGTACCATACCGAGCGGACGCTATGACCCGAAGACCGGTATGGTAACCTTCACAACCACTCATTTCAGCGACTACGCCGTAGCTTACGTATCCAAGACATTCACCGATCTCGGAACGGCAGCTTGGGCCAGGAGTGCTGTCGAAGTACTTGCATCCAAGGATATTCTCAAGACGGAAGGCAATGGATTCAATCCAGAAGCCGATATTACAAGGGCGGATTTCCTGTACTCCCTTGTAAGGGCACTTGGATTGACGACAAAGACAAATGGCAATTTCAGCGATGTACAGGTGAATGCTTACTATTACAATGAAATTGCAATTGCCAAAGCACTTGGTATTACGACTGGTATAGGCAATGACAGATTCGGCGGCGATGACAAGATCACAAGGCAGGACATGATGGTGCTGACAGAAAAAGCCCTGAAGCTTGCGAAGAAGCTGAATAAGCAAGGTGCGGCTGCGGATCTGGAGCCATTCTCCGACAAGTCCGAGGTTGCTTTCTATGCGGTGAACAGCGTAGCGACCATGGTGAAGGAAGGATTGATCCTAGGCAGCGATAACAAAGTCAATCCGACTGGCAACACAACCAAAGCAGAAGCTGCGGTATTCCTTTACCGGATCTATAATAAGTAGAAAATCTCATAAGGATGACCACAAGAAGACCGGAGGCATTGCCTCCGGTTTTTTGCTATGTATCCACCCGGTAACGGCGGCTTGAAAACAGTAAGATTGATCAAGTGAAAAAGGAAGATCCATCATTCTCGGTCATTCGGCAAGCGGCTTATAATAATGCCTGTAAGCGAAATCGTGGAGGAGGAGGAGTAGAAGTGATCCGGGAGCTACCGTTGGATATGGTTATTTACGGAGGGACGGCAGCGGGCATTACGGCAGCCGTACAGGCCAAAAAGATGGGTAAAAGCGTGGTGGTGATTGAGCCGAGTCAGCGAATCGGGGGCTTGACTACCGGAGGACTGGGGGATACGGATGTAGGGATGAAGGAAGCGATCGGGGGCTTGTCCTTGGAGTTCTACCGGCGGGTTGCCCGGAAATATTCGCAGGACGGGGCCTGTTGGCTGTTCGAACCCAAAGTCGCACTCGAGGTCATGCAAGAATGGGTGGCAGAATACCATATTGAAGTCGTATATGGGGAACGGCTTGATCTGAAGGACGGGGTGACCAAACATGGATCCCAAATCATCTCGATCCGGATGGAATCCGGGAAGGTCTATAGCGGCAAGGTGTTTATTGACGCTACTTATGAAGGGGATCTGATGGCCAAAGCCGGCATCACGTATTTTGTCGGCCGGGAGTCCAATGCGCAATACGGGGAGACCCTAAACGGCATTCAGCCTGGCATTGAACAAAATGAGCTGCCTGGAGGAATCGATCCATATGTGGTGAAAGGGGTGCCGTCCAGCGGCTTGCTGCTGCGAGTCAATCCCGACCGTGGCGGCAACGTAGGCGATGGAGACAACAAGCTTCAGGCGTATAACTTCCGCATGTGCTTGACGAATAATCCCGGCAACCGCTTGGATATTGAGAAGCCAGAAGGATATAACGAAGCGGATTATGAAATCTTGTTCCGGGCCATCGAGCAAGGGCAAAGCTCCAAGTTCTTTAAGTTGAACCGGGTCACCCCGGATAAGACCGATTCCAATAACAACAGCGGCATCTCAACGGATTACAACGGAATGAACCATTGCTATCCAGAGGCGGATTATCGAACCCGGCAGCAGATATGGATTGCCCATCGCATCTACCAGCAAGGCTATGTCTGGACCATTCAGAACCATCCGCGGGTGCCCGAGGAGATCCGGGCAGTCTACAGACCGTGGGGTCTGCCGCTCGATGAATTTGTCGATAGCGGCCATTGGACACCCCAGCTGTACGTCAGAGAATCTCGCCGAATGATCGGCGATTATGTGGTGACGGAGCATGTAGTCCGGCTGGAAGATCAAGTGCCGGATTCCGTAGGTATGGGCTCCTTCGCCATGGATTCGCACCATACGCAGTACTATGTGAATGAAGACGGATATGTAAGCACGGAAGGAGGCTTTTACGTCAAGTTGAAGGCACCCTATCCGATCAGCTATCGGGCGATCGTACCGAGGAAGTCGGAATGTACCAATCTGATCGTACCGGTATGTGTTTCCGCTACCCATGCAGCCTACGGATCGATCCGCATGGAGCCCGTATTTATGATCCTGGGTCAATCGGCCGCCGCCGCTGCCGCACTGGCGCTTGATGCGGACAGCATCGTTCAACATGTCGAGTACGAGCAGCTGCAGGCCGTACTCGTTCAAGAAAATCAGGTTTTGAATGTCAATCTGCATTGAACCGGAATCCAAAATTTCGCCGATATTCTCCCGGGGGATGTCCGAACCGATCACGGAATACCCGGCAGAAATGCGGGTAGCTCGGGAAGCCCGACTTTTCGGCAACCTGCTCCAGCGCTAGATTGCTGTAGAGCACCTGCTGCTGCGCATGGTTTAGCCTAACATCAATACAATAGGCGAACAGCGATTGGCCATAAGCGGTTTTGAACAGATAGGAGCAGCGGGAGACACTTAATCCGACGGAGTCTGCTATTTGTTCCAGACGGAGGGGCTCATGGGCATGGTTATCGATGAACATCTTCATCTTGTACGCGGTTTCCGATCCCCGGGTGCGCTGCTTGATCTGGATCGCTTGCTCCAGTGTCAAACAAAACGCTCTTAGCAGATAATCCATGATCTCCTCTTGATTCTTCATCACCTTCTTCTTTTCGCGGATGATATGCTTCCACAAGGTGATGATCGTATCGTCAAAGCCGATGTTCGTCTTGGTGGGCAGGCTGTTGTTGCTCCACCATGAATCCAGCCATTCTCCGTGTGCGATCAGGAAATAATCTCCGACGGGTTGAATCGCACCTGATTCCGGTCCACTTCGGGGCTGCACGTTCAGCTCATAGGGTTGATCGGGAGGATAGATGAGAAGGTCTCCGGGGATGATGGTTTCGAGCTTCCCGTCAACCAGCGCGCGGCAGGTTCCTTCGGCCTGAAGCCGGAACAGGTAGAAGGTCAGCCCGTCCCTATATGTTACGGAGTGGGGCTTCGTGTGCGTGAAGTAATTCGCATACATGACGCAGGACTGGTGGGGAACGGACTTCGTCATCGAGGGGTTCCTCCTGGAATGGAGATGCTGCTGGAATTATATCGTGTCTTCGAAGAGGTTGACAAGGGAAATGGTAAGAGGGAAGAGGTTCGTACTTTATGATGAAACAGGAGGATCTATGAAGCCACACTTTCGATATTTGAACAAACCGGCTCTTGAACCTGTACCAGGCTGCGATTGGGCGGAAAAGATGGTCTTGAATCCGGCTATTATTCAAGATCCGGACACGAATGATATTCATATGCTTTTCCGGGCAACGGGTCCGTGGCCGCATAAAAGAAGAGAAGGATGCCATGATCCTTATCCGATCTTCCTGGGTTATGCCAAAAGCGCTGATGCGGGAGAAACATGGACCGCGGACTTTTCAAGACCTGCCCTGGCTCCTGCACTGGGGTATGAAGAGCACGAACTGTATATCACGGATATACAGGGAAATGTAGTGCGCAATTATGCTAACGGCTGTGTGGAAGACCCGCGTATCTTTTATATGGAGGGGGAGTTGTACGTAACGGTTGCTTGCCGGCCGTTTCCTCCCGGACCTTATTGGCTACCGGTCGAGACGCGTTTTGAATATGTCCCGGATTGGATATTCGAGGGGAACGATTCCGATCCGTTTATCCGAACGGCTCGTTCCAATGATACGGTCACGGTTCTCTACAAGCTCAACTTGGATGAGTTGAGGCAGGGGAATTATGAGCATGCATTTCAGTATGTGGGTCCCGTTACCGAGGGATCTGTCAGCGACAATCGCGATGTGTTTTTCTTTCCCGAGAAAATGAAGATTGCAGGTAAAATGCAGTATCTCATGCTGCATCGCCCGATGAATGTCCTTCCCTTCGATGGCGGGGAGAAGGTGGGCAAGCCCTCCATATATGTAGCGGCAGCAGAATCCATAGAGGACTTTGCTTCGCCCAAGGCGACCCATAGACTTCTGGCGTCCCCCGTCTTTGATTGGGAGGAGAATCGTGTGGGTGCGAGTTGGCCCCCGATATCCCTGGGGAACCAAGAATGGCTGATCTCTTATCACGCGAAGAAGGATGCACAGTTTGGATATACCCAATCCTTCATGATCATCAGGGAGCAGGAGGACGATTTCCCGGCGGTGATTCACCGCTGCTCCGATCGTCTGATGTACGCCGAGAGGGACTGGGAAATGCCGAAGGATTACCCCACACCTTGTCTATTCACAACCGGCGGAGTGGTCATGGGGGAAGATTTAATCATGTCGTATGGTGCGGCAGATCAAAAAATCGGGATCTCCTGGGTGAACTTCGCTGATTTATTGGCTTATATTCGGAAATTTGATGAGAAGGGCAGGATTACCTAACGTTTTAAGTCAGGACAGTAAAATAGTATCCCTGGAGAGTGGGCTTGCCCCACTCCTTTCTTTTTGGCCAAGGATTAAGATAATGGTGCAGATAACCAAAGATGAGGGGGATTGTAAATTTGCTTACAAGAAAAGGAACGACGTTATTGTTATTGATTGCCTTATTGGTTACAGGATTTATACCCCGGGCAGCCGATGCGGCCGAATACATTCAGACTTACTCTGTCTCTACCATGGGTGCCGAGGATGCAGCTTCGCTGGCACAGACAGCGGATGGAACTGCAACGGTTCAGAACTATCCTATGCCCTCCATCTATACGGCATCCAGCATATTTTCATTGAAGGTGGATAATGAAGCGGTTCCAGTTATCAAATATTTGCCTGACTATGATTATGCTCAATTTTCCTTTGCCGGGACAGTCAGCATCGAGGTTACGGCCGACCAGCCCATTACCTCATATTCGATCAGTCCAATGGCCAAAAACATCAAGGGTACGGTGGATGGAAACAAGCTGACGTTCACGCTTTCCACTTCTACTTATGTGATCGTGGATATCAATGAAGATCCGAATGAAAACCCGGATGAAAGTGACCCGTTGAAGAGGAGGAAACGGCTCGTCATCGCGGCCGATCCGTTGGAGACGGACATTCCCGCATCCTCAGGACCTGGAATCTACAATGTGACGGATGCGCCGTACAATGCGGATAGCTCAGGGGCTACCATGGCATCGGATGCGATTCAGAAGGCTATTGATGACGCCCATCAAGCCGGAGGAGGCATTGTATATATTCCCGCCGGAGTCTACACCAGCAGCAATCTGACCTTAAAAAGCAATGTGACCTTCTATCTGGCCGGTGGTGCCGTCATTGTCGGCACAGGCAGAGGGGAAGACTACCGCAATGACTTCCGGAAGGATTCGATCTCGGATGGAACGTATTTTATCCGAACGGAAATCAATTCTGAGAATATTACCGTGCGGGGACGCGGCACCATCGACGGCAAAGGGGTGGAGATGCGGAAACGTAAAATGGTAAATCCGCCTCGGACCGAAGGGGTGCCGGAGGAGCGGCAGCACAAGAACGGGGAAGGCTTCATCAATAATCTTTTGGTACCGATTGCAACCAGCCACTTTACCTTTGACGGGCTGATCTTGAGGGACGGCGGCTTCTGGGCGTTTCTGGTGGTTCGTTCGGACAACGTAAAGATAACCAATTACAAGGGCTTCCAGGACCTGCATGTCCTTGAGGATGACGCCATTGATATTAATGAGAGCCAGAATGTTCTGGTTAAACATGGCATCGCCATCTCGGACGATGATACCTTCTCCACCAAAACCTGGCCGCAAAAAGGGATGTCCAAGGATTGGCCGGGTGCAATTGAGCATTTGGAAAATGTAGTTTTTGACGACTGTCTGGCCTGGACCCGCTGCGCTGCCTTCAAGCTTGGCATGGGCATATGTACAGCCCAGATCGGCGTCACCATTCGGAATTCGTATGTGTACCAAAGCGCCAGGGCGCTGCTTGTGGATCATGCTTATTCCGAAAACCCGCTTCCAGTGGAGGGCTATGCCAAGGATGTTACCTTTGAGAACATCGATATCGAACGGGTGGGCATCAATCAATTCGGCAATTATTGGTTGAGAATATCCACCAGCACATCCGGCGATGTAAGCAATATCCTGCTCAAGAATATCAATGTCCGCGATACAGGAGGAGAATCCCCGATTCAAGGGAATCCCACCAAAGGCGGGATGGTGAACGGAGTAACGTTCACGGATGTGTATGTGAAAGGCAAGCTGGCGAAAAGCCTGACTGACCTGAAGGCAGCCGTAAAGAATGACAATGTGAGCGGCTTAGTCATTGCCAATTCTCCACCCTCAATCTTCAGTGACAATTTCGAAGATGGAGATACCGCGGGATGGACGACTGCTACAGGCAGCTGGACGGTGCCCGAGGACGGCGCGAATAAAGTTCTGTCCAGCTGGAACCAGAATAAGACATCCCTCATTACCGCCAACGCCGGTGCGTCATGGACGGATTATACCTATGAAGCCAAATTGAAGATGCCGTTCGCTAACGGAGAGGAAAATGCAGGCATTGCCTTCCGGGTGATGGATGAAACCAACTACTATATGTACCGGATCAATGCGAAGACGAAGAAGCTGGAGCTGTTCAAATCGGTTGCGGGAACAATGACTCTTGTATCCGATGTTCCTTTCACGCCTGTGAAGACGTGGTATACGGTTAAAGTGATTGTCAAAGGAAATACGGTCAAAGGTTATGTCGACGGGGAATTAAAAACAAACTGGGCGAATCCTGTAACAGAATTAACCGCAGGAGGAATCGGATTCCGTACCACCTCGGCCAAGGTTCTGTTTGACGATGCTGTCGTCACGGCAGCCAATGAATCGCCTACGGATATTACGCTGTCCCATCACAGCGTAGCGGAGAACACGACTGCGGGAGGCGTTGTCGGAACCTTCTCCACTACCGACGCCGATGCGGGAGATACATTTTCTTATGTACTGACTCCAGGAGAAGGGGATGCGGACAACGGCAGCTTCTCCATCACGCTCTTGGGAAATACCCTGATTCTCCGTAACGCACCGGATTACGAAACCAAAAACAGCTATAGTATCCGGGTAAGGAGCACGGATTCGGGCGGGCTGTATGATGAGAAGAGCTTTACGATCCAGATCACCGATCAGGATGAAACACCCGTAGATTCCAACCCGAATGCCGTCCTGTTCCGCGATGATTATGAAGATGGAAATTCGGCAGGATGGACCTCTGCCGGGGGTTCCTGGAGCGTAGCCGCTGATGACACGAAAGCCCTGGTCCAGAAGGCGAATACCACAGCCCTCATTACAGCCGGTGATTCGTGGACGGATTATGTATATGAAGCCAAAGTGAAGGTGCCGATAACCAATGCCAACGCAGGCTTGGTCTTCAGGGTGCAGGATTCAAAGAATTTTTATATGTATCGGATGAATTCATCCAATCAAAGGCTGGAGTTGTACAAATGTGTAAATGGGACCATGACCAGTGTATCCAGCACCCCTTTGAAATCGGTTGCAAAGCAATGGTATACGCTGAAAGTTATCGTGCAAGGGAATACAGTGAAAGGTTATGTGGATGGGGAACCCAAATTAGAATGGACAAATCCTGTGTCCGAATTAACAGAAGGGAAAATCGGGTTCAGGACGACATCTGTGGATGCAGCGTTCGATCAAGTAATGGTCGCGGGAATGAATAAGGCACCTACGGACATCTTGCTTGCCCCTAACACCATAGCTGAGAATAAGGCTGTAGGCAGCACGGTGGGTACATTATCCACCATCGATTCGGATGCGGGAGAGACCTTTGTTTATACGCTGGCTGGAGGAGCCGGAGATACCGGCAATGCTAGCTTCACCCTCTCCGGGAATACGCTGCAGACCGTGACTTCACTCGTCTACGACACACAAAACAGCTACAGCATTCGGGTCAGAAGCACGGACACTGGCGGACTGTATGTGGAAAAGCAATTGACGATCAACGTTACTCGTGCCGATTCCCACAAGGCCCATGCATCCAACAACACCATCACTCTCGACCGCAGCAGAATAGCGGCAGGTGATACGGTGACGATAACGGCTGCAGGTGACAGACAGTCCGCAGACGGCTCCTCTGCAGGAGATGAAAGGTTTATCCCTGTAACCTGGTCGTCAACGGAGAATGGCAGGAACGGCAGCTTTGTCTGGAATGAGACAGATGGAGCGTACACCTCAAGCTATACTGCTGGGGAAGCGGGAACATACGTCGTAACGGCAACATTCCGGAAGATGAGCTGGGATGGAGCTTCCTGGGTTAACGGCGAGGCAGACACCAAGACAGTAACCCTGCAGGTATATGCTCCAGATCATAATACTGGCAACAGCTTAAGCATTCACCCAAGCCGTGCAGTGGTGGGGCAGACCGTTACTATAACGGCGGTAGGCTTCAGGCAAGACATGGCACCGGCAATCATCGGCGACGAAAGATATTACCCGGTAGCATGGAGCTCCACTGAAGCAGGCAAATCGGGGATATTTACCGTTACGGGACAAGTGTACCAAGCCGCTTATATCCCCTCTCAAGCAGGTAGCTTCACTATAACCGCCACTTACCAAAAGCAGGTATGGAACGGAACGTCTTGGATGAACGGCGAAACGGACAGCATCTCCGCAGCCCTGAACGTAGATATGCCGCCTGCCGCCCTTGCTGATCACAACACGCTTACGCTGAATCCATCCAGCATAACCGCGGGTGGTACAGTAACCATCATCGCAGTAGGTGACAGACAGAACGAAGCTGGAACCATCTTGGGTGAGGAAAGGTACTATCCGGTTTCATGGAGCTCTACAGAGACTGGGAAATCGGGAGTATTTGCAGGGAATCAACAGCGGTATTCCTCCCCTTACACGACGACATCAGCAGGCCATTACACCGTTACGGCAACGTTCCAGAAGCAAAGCTGGAATGGGTCGGCGTGGGTCGATGGTACAACCGATACCAAAACCGCAATGTTGATCGTTCATGCTCCTTCACCGGATAACGGCAGCGAGAGCACACCTCCGACACCGGCATCGGGCAATGTAGGAATGGGTACACCAGTAAACGGAGTTGGTTCGGCCACGACGGTTCAAGAAGACGGTAAGACCGTCACGACGGTTACCATCGACTCGGGCAAATGGGAACAGAAGCTGTCGCAGGAAAAGCAAGGCGCGACGATCACCATTCCGGTACATACACCATCCGATAAGGTAATCGTTGAATGGACCGGACAGATGATTAAAGCGATGGAAGACAAGGAAATCGTGATGGAAATTAAGACGGAGAATGCAACGTATGCACTCCCCGCCGCACAGATCAATATGGACGCCGTGTCCCAGAAGATGGGGGCGGAGGAAGCGCTGCGGAATATTAAAGTGAATATTACGGTAACTGCGGCTTCGTCTCAGACGGTAAAGATGGTTCAAGACACCGCCAAGCAAAAGGGTTACCTGATGGTCGTTAATCCGGTTGAGTTCGAAATTACATGCACCAATGGCAGCAAAACGGTGATTGTCTCAGCATTTCACGATTATGTAGAAAGAACCCTGTCGATACCGGATGAAGTCGATCCGGGCAAGATTACGACAGGCATTGTACTTCATGCCGACGGGACATTCTCCCACGTGCCTACGGCCATCGCCCTCATTGACGGAAAATACGTAGCCAAAATCAACAGCTTGACCAACAGCACCTATTCGGTCATATCGAGCCCCAGGTCCTTTGCAGACGTAAATACGCATTGGGCGAAGGAAGAGATCCATGATATGGGCTCCAGACTGGTCATTGATGGCATCGGGGATGGAAGATTTGAGCCCGACAGGGACATTACACGTGCGGAATTTGTCGCAATACTCGTCAAAGGACTTGGGCTGATGCGGCAGGGGGCCGGCAAGGATGTTTTCAGTGATGTGACCAAGGACAACTGGTATTACGATGCAGCAGCCATTGCTTACGAATACGGGATTATTGACGGTTACGAAAACGGTACATTCGGGCCCGAGGATCGAATTACACGTGAGCAGGCTATGACGATGGCAGCTAGAGCGATGAAGCTCACGGGATTGAAAGTGGAGCTTAATCCGATTGAGGCGGAGAAGCTGCTTTCTGCCTATGAGGATGCCGCTTATTCTGCCGAATATTCGAAATCCAGTATTGCAACCTGCCTGAAAGCAGGAATCGTTACCGGCCGGGATGGCAATTTGGTGGCACCCAAAAACAACATTACCCGTGCGGAGGTTGCCGTAATCGTAAGGAGGCTTTTGCAAAAATCCGGGTTGATTTAGTGTGAATAGCCGCAGGAATTTCAGGTGTTCTCTGCCTGGGATCCCGCGGCTTTTTTTTGCTTTCCTACTGCAATATGGTTGGCTTGTATTACAACAGGTGCATTATGGTCGGTTGATACAGGATGTGGTAGCATTACGAAATGTGTCTTATGGATGCCACTAACCAAGTATCCAGGGAAGAATGATTATTCATAGAAGGGGTTTGTTCATGATTAGAAAAACGATTGTTAGCGGTCTGATGGGGATATCCTTACTCCTCCAAACCGCCCTGCCGGTATCATTCGCGGGCTCCAACCTCCCGCTTGCAGATGTATCGCGTGGTGATCTTACACCGCTTGCAAGTCCGATCGGTTCGAATGGGATGGGAGTGACGGCCAACGTCTATCAACCGGCGACACCCGACGTGAACACGTTGGAGTATGATCAGTGGAAGATGGGCTACACCAAATCAGCGCCACAAGCCCGCGCCTTAAGGTCCATGACTGCTGTATCCGATAATCGGATGTCCAACGAATCGATTGAGTATGCGGTAGCAAGCAACGGACGGTTCACGATGGGCACCACGGGTGGGAATCCTGCTAACCCGAATGATAATGGAATGAATATGCTTTATGGACATCCGAGTCCGAGCACTTCCTATACAACCATTCGGTTGGATGGGACGAATGTCGTTTTTAGTGGAACACCACGGTTCGATCAGAACGGAATGACCAGTACGGCCGAGCTTCAGAATGGAGATGTCAGCATCAAGCAAGTACTGAGTCTTGTCAAGAACGGGGCGACAGACCGGGAGGACACGGTTCAAATCAAGTATATCCTGACCAATAAAGGCTCGGCTTCCCACAGTGCCGGCGTAAGAGTTATGCTGGATACGATGTTGGGCGGCAATGATGCGGCTCCTTTCCGGATTCCCGGCATCGGTGCGGTGACGAATGAGCTGGAACTAACGGGAGACCATGTTCCGGAGTATTGGCAAGCGTTCGACAGCTTGACGAATCCGTCGGTTATCTCACAAGGAACGCTGACCGGATCATCGGTCAACAAGCCAGACAAGATCCAATTCACCAACTGGAGAAGGGTGTATGACACAGCCTGGGGGTACACGGTCAACCCTGGGCTGAGCAATGGCGATAGTGCCGTCAATGTCATCTGGGAACCGGAGACGCTGCAAGCCGGAGAAACACAAGAGTATGTCACCTATTATGGGCTGAGCGAATTTACGCAGGATCTCAAGCCGCCACTTGCCGTAAGCTTAACAGGTGCCAGCAGCGTTGCGACAGCCGAGAACAGCTATATGCCCAATCCGTTCACCGTTACCGCTTATATTATGAACAACGGAGCTGCCACCGCTAATCAGGTACGGGCGGGAATTATTCTGCCGGACGGACTTTCTCTGGCTCAAGGGCAGGAACAGATCGATCTGGGAAGTCTCAGTCCCTCCGGTCAAGAAAGACAAGTATCCTGGAAGGTCTACATTAACCAGCCCTCCGACCAAGAGCGAACGTTCATCTATTCGGTTGCCGTTCGTGCGGATAACGCCGATACCAAGACGGTCAGCCGAGTGCTCACCGTTCCGGCTCTTGCCGTTACCGACACGCTGAGGTATAGAGCCGGATTGGAGGATTTCAAGAACGGAACCTCTGTCGCTGTAGAAGATCCGGTCAACGCTGCAACCGGAAACTTTGTTTATGACCATGAGGACATTGCTGTACAAGGGTACCAGCCCTTGTCATTCCAAAGATTTTACAATTCGATCGACCGTTGGCAAGGAGTCTTGGGTACGAATTGGCATCATAATTACGAGATCACCTTACTGAAGGCAGCGGATAAAAAAGTAACGGTCACATTCGAGGATGGGCACGCGGAGCTGTTCACGCCACAAGCCGATGGTACCTATGCCCCGATGCCTGGAAAGTACGGGAAGCTGCAGGAGCTGCGAGAGGGCGGTTATAGGCTAACTCTTACGAACCAATCCAAATATGAATTTTCTCAAGAAGGCAAGCTGACCGCAATCGAGAACATGAAAGGTCATCGTACCGTCATTACCTATGACAGCGGAAGAATATCTCGTGTTCAGACGGATAGCGGGTTGCTTGCATTCACTTACAGCAATGGTCTTCTTAGCAGGATCACAGACGGGGCAGGTCGCTTCGTTGAATATAAGTATGCCGATGGCATGCTCATGTCCTACAGCGATGTGGAAGGCCATACGTTATCCTATGGCTACGACTCTAAATCCAGGCTCACTCATATCCTGGATCCTCTGAACGTTACGAAGATCATTAATGTCTACGACGACGAGGATCGGACCACATTCCAGACAATGGCGGACGGGACAACGAATGCCTTCTCTTATGATGATGCTCAGCTGCAATCCACTCTCACACAGCGGAATGGCATCCAGATTATCTATAAGAGAGATCAGCAATATCGGATTTATGAGCGAGTGTACGTCAACGGGACAGAGAAGCTTACTTTTAACGATCATAACCAGGTTACATCCTTTACGGACAAAAAGGGGCATACCTATCATTATGAGTATGACGGTAACGGGAATATCACGAAGGAGACCAACCCGTTAGGGGAAGTAACTCAATACCAATATGACGGCCATAATCAGGTCGTTTCCATCCAGTACCCGGATAACAGCACCTACACGTACGGATACGACGCCATGGGCAACCTGACGACGGCTATGGATGCCCTGGGTCGTCCCGTTAAGATGGAATATAACGAAAAGGGTCTTCCGGTAAAGGCCACGAACCCAGATGGATCCGCAGCAAGCATTCAGTATGACGACAAGGGGAACCTCATTGCCTCGGTGGATCCCCTGGGCAATAAGACCACATACGAATACGATTCTTTGAATCGGGTAATTGCTGTGACCAAGCCCGAGGGGAATCGTATCCGGTATGAGTACACCCCCAAAGGAAAAGTCATGAAGGTCACCAATCCGGATGGCTCCACCCGATCGGCCTTGTACGATGAGAGAGGGCTGCTGATTGAGGAGACGAATGAGAACGGAGCTGCAATCACATATAAATACAACAGCATGAACAAGCTCGTGGAGAAGCAAGATGCGCTGAATGGGTCCATCAAGTATGAGTATGACAGCATGTGGAACATCTCCAAAGTGACCCAAGCGGACGGTGGTGCGGTCCTCTACGAGTACAACGATGCGAATCAGCTTGTAAAGGTTACCGACCCTATGGGTCATGCGGTCACCTACGTCCATGATGCCAATGGGAATCTCACGAAACAGACGGATCCTTATGGAAACAGCACCGAGTACCGTTATGATGCGCTAAACCGTCTTATGCAGGCCGTGGCGGCTAATAAGGCTTCTACCACCTACGAATATCGATACGACGGAAAGATTCAAAAGGTGATGGATGCCCTTAACGGAACGACCGCATATACCTATGACAAAGCCGGACAATTGACAAGCGTTACGGATGCCGTCTATGGTACCACCTCGTACTCCTACGATCTTCGTGGGCGCGTAGCCGCGGTTACGAATGCCAAGGGTGCGGTTACCCGACTGGATTATAACGCCAACGGTAATGTAACCATGATCACCCATGCCGATGGAACGACCGAACGCTTCGCCTACGATAAGAACGGCAACATGATCCAAGCTGTGGACGGCAAAGGAAATACCACGTCCTATACGTATGACAACCGGGATCGGGTCGTAGCGGTGAAGAATGCCTTAGGTGGCGTTAAGAAAGTGGATTATACCAAGACCGGTCAAGTGGCTTCCGTCACGGACGAAAACGGCAGCAAGACGATCTACCACTACGACGTGCTGGGCAGGCTGAGCCAAGTAACGGACGCGTTAGGCGGCAAGACCACTTATGGTTATGACGCAGTAGGGAATCTGACAGAAGTGCACCGGTTCGTCGGGGTCACCCAAGAAACGATAGATGAGATGAAGCTGCCCAAGAATGCAACGGGGTATCAGAGTGGATTATCGGAGCAAGTAACCCGATACACGTATGATCGCAGAGGGTTATTAGTGGAGAAGCGGTCTCCAACCAACAAGGTGACCGTATATCGCTATGATGCTGTTGGTAATCTCCTCTCCCGGACTGATGAAGACCAGCTGACGACAGCTTATGTTTATGATCCGGTGTATAATTTGAAGAAAATCACGTATCAGGACGGCAAGCAGGTCGAATTCAGCTACAATGCCCTGAATCAAGTTATTGGCATGCAGGATTCCCTTGGTAAGACGGAGTATGAGCTGGATGCGCTAGGCCGAGTGCGTAAGGTGAAGGACTACGAGAACAAGCTCACTGCATACACCTGGGGGATAACCGGCGAGCAGCAATCGATTCAATATCCCGACGGAAGTGTGGTTACTTACGGGTATGACGCTAAGGGCCGGCTTACGAGCGTAACCGATGCACAGAAAAAGACGACGGCCTATACGTATGATGCGGTCGGAAACCTCGTTCAACAGATCATGCCGAACGGGCATAAGACCGTATACCAATATGATGCGTTGTCCCGTCTGGTTACCTTGAAGAATTCCGACCCTAAGGGGAAGACCACGGACGAATTCAAGTATACCTACGACGCAGTGGGCAATAAGACGAAGGTGGACCGTCAGGAGATGCGCGACAGCATCTTGGATTGGTTCGATGAAGATCAGGGAACGACCCAATATAAGTATGATCCGTTGAACCAATTGACCGAGATCACGAAGCCGAATAAATCGCAGGAGAAGTTTTTCTATGACACGGCGGGTAATCGGCTGAGGCAGGAAAACCGGGTGCTGGGCATGCTGATCGGTTCGCAAAATTATAGATATGACGCAGACAATCAGCTTGTAGAGCTCACGGCCAAAATCCCCGGTCTGTTCGGCAAAGAGAACACGCTGCAAACGACGCAAATGGAATATGATTCGCGCGGTAACCTGACGAAGACCAAGATGAACGGGAAAGTGGTAAGCCAATATTCCTTTGACGCGGCGAATCGACTGGTACAAGCGGATAACATGCTGGGGTTGAAGACGAACTACACGTACGACGGTGCCGGAAGACGGGTAAAAATGACGGTGGAGCTTCCCAAGCCAGGCTTCAAGCTCCCGGACACGAAAGTCAATGTCTTGACACTTGGGATCAGGGAAGACAAGGATTGCAACGAGCAAGAGGTGTTAGGCTGGTTCAACCGAGGCAAGGAGTTGAAGATCGAGTATAATTATGTGCTGGATGTAACGAAGCCGTATCAGAACGTGCTTATGGTCTATGGCAAAGGCATCGATACCCAGCGTTATACGTATGGAGTCGATGTGGTCAGTGTAGATAGCTGGCACAGTAGTACGGACAAGTGGAGACAAGCCGATATGGCCTCCATCGTAGCCAAGAAATCGGAAAAGGCGTACTATCTGCAAGACGATCTCGGCAGCCCCATTCGGCTCACAGGAGAAGACGGCTCTTCCAAAGCAACGTATCACTATGATACCTTCGGTCGGCCGATCCTGCCGAAGAGCATCATCTCGAATGTCGTCAATCCGAATAATGTCTATAGCTACACCGGGTACCAGTATGACTGGTCGACAGGCTTGCAGTATGCCCAAGCCCGATATTATCTACCGGGAGTCGGACGGTTCATTAGCAAGGATACGTATGAAGGGGAAATTACGAATCCGCAGAGCCTCAACCTTTGGACTTATGTGCATAATAATCCAATGAAGTATACGGACCCAACGGGTCATAAAGTGTGGCTTATTCATGGTACTTTTTCAAGTGGGGATACATGGACTCCTGAATTTGTTACTTATGTAGAAGATTTATTTAACGAGACGTCAGGTAAATTAAACTGGTCGGGTAAGAATAAAGATGAAGCGCGTTCGGAGGCGGCAGAAGAGGCACTAAATGAAGTTTATGAGTGGCATAAGAACAATCCTGATGACCCGATAAGAATAGTTGGCCATAGTCATGGGGGGAACGTTGCCATTCTGTTGACAAATCTATTGGCTGAGAAGGGAATGAAAGTGGATACCCTAATAACTGTCGCAACTCCTGTGAGGGAATATAAACTCGATACAGAAGTAGGGCAACATATTCAGATGTACAATAATAGAGACATTGTTCAAATGGATATGGGTGGATACGATTTTGGATGGAAGATTTTCAATGCGGGGTTCGGGTCAACAACCTCTCGAAAATTTAAGGGTGCGGACAATGTACGCGCAAAGGATAATGAGACGGGCACCAAAGTTGAAGCTCACTCAAATATGCATAGTAATGTAAACACCTGGAAGAAGTACATTGAACCTATTTTAATACTACAATCAAAATGCTACCTATCAAATTAAAAGTGAATCGATATTAACAGGTGTTTTCAGTTCAATGGGGGATGAGCATGCCACTATGGCTAAGGATTTTATTAATAATAGTTATAGTATTTAGTGTTACATCATTTGTTTGGTTTCTATTAGGTTCAACCTCATATTTTCAAAGGGGAATGGATATAATCGGAACTACACTTTTTTGGGGAGGCGGTATTCCAGTTCTTTTGATCGGATTAATATTTACTATACTACTCATAAAAGGTTGGACACCTACGACCGGAGGACAATATGTTCCAGTTATTATTGGAATATTATTATCTGTGCTACTCTCATCCGCACTGATTCAAAGTGTAAGTACTCACGGTTGGGCGCATGAAAAGGTTGAAAGTGACTCAATCAAAATTACTATAGATAATATGTTCGAATATCGTATAGATCTAATCAATTTGTTTCAAAAGAACAGTCGGGCGCGGCTTTACCTGAAGGAAATAAGTTCGGGAGAGGAGAAGCTCATTCCAGTCGGTATACAAACGAGCAAGATAGCAGTACTTGGGGTAAACAAAATTAATCATTGGGTAAAACTTGAACCCACGGACGAACCATATCGATACGTACTGTCTACGACCGATGAACTTCGCATACCTGAAGAAAAATTTGAGATAGATTTCAGGTTAGGAACTTCAAGTAGAATGAATTAATATTCAGATTATCTAAACCACAGGCGACTAACCCTCGCCTGTGGTTTTTCACATCATTTTTGATGTGCCTTCCACCAAAAAGTGAAGTGGTTACCGTTGAGACTAAATAATTCTTTATTTCTTATGCAATCACTACATGGTCAAAAAATCTGAATCATAAAATACCTGTAGATCATCGAAAATAACGGTGGAACACTTGGCTATTCTGTGTTACTATATACATGTAGTAAGTCATACTGAATACATGTCGACGAGATAGCAAGGAGAGCTTACATGGAGAACCTGACAGAAATGCTCAAAGGTGTGCTGGAGGGCTGTGTTCTTGAAATCATCAGCCACGAGGAAACCTACGGTTATGAGATCACGCGGCGGCTGAACGCACTTGGATTCTCGGATGTGGTGGAAGGGACAGTATATACCATCCTGGTGCGGCTTGAGAAAAACAAGCTGGTGGAAATTACGAAAAAGCCGTCCGATATGGGGCCGCCGCGGAAGTTTTTTGCACTTAACGATGCAGGGCGCGAGGAATTGCAGAAGTTCTGGGATAAGTGGGGGTTCGTCTCATCCAAAATCAGCGAGCTGAAGGAGAGGAAATCATGAATTTCTGGGAAAAAATCACGGGCAGTGACATGACTAAAGAAATGAAGGCTTTTGAAGCGCGAGCCAAAATGCTGCCGGCAGATTATCAAGCGGCATGGCAGCAAATCAACGCGAATCTTTGGCCGCACGCCAATTTTACCGGTCGTAATCTCATGCCTATTCTTGACGGTGTGCTTGGCCTGCTGGAAGAAACGGCGGCGGACGGCCAGAGTGTCCAAGAGGTACTGGGCGATGATATCAAGGGCTTCTGTTCAGCGCTGGCCGGCGAAGAAGGGGCCAAAACCTATCGCGACAAGTGGCGCGAGCAGCTCAATCATAATGTCGCGAAAAAATTAGGCAAATGGGATGGTAAATCATGAGCATAAAAGATATCCTCGAAGGCAAAAAACAGTGGCGGGCTCACGTGGCGCGTGTCAAAGCGCTCCCGCAGGATTATCAGATTGTATATAAAGAGATTCAGAAGTATCTCTTCAAGGTCGGCCCTGTAGAGCTAACCGAGGAGTCGGGCTTGCTCTCGGGGATCGTCGATCTGTTCGAAGAGGGGGCGGCCTCGGGAAAAGGAGTGCTTGAAGTGACGGGCCATGACGTTGCGGCTTTCTGCGACGGTCTCATCCAAGATTCCAAAACGTACGCCGATATCTATCAAGAATCGGTCAAACAAGAAGTTGACAAGGCCTTGAAAAAGGGCACGGATAAACCAAGATAAAGGGGACTATCTTTTTTTTTCCTTACCTATCATCGCTTCGATCGTTTATACTGGTAAAGCCATCAATACTGCTTAGGAGCTGTATAACGAACGATGATAAAAAAAGAAGTCGCCCATATTCGCAAGCAGTTCAAACTGGATCATGATCTGCTCAAGGTCTTCGATATTCTCAACGTGTATATTACGAAGGATAGCAATGAAATTTACCATTATGAGTGCCAGCCGTTCGCCCTGGTGGACAGAGAGAAGCAGGAGCTGTACATGGGGAACTTCAAGAAACTGCTGACCGGCGAACTGGATCAGAAGCTGTTCGAGCTGAAATTCCAAGAGCAAGCGGAGGAGCCCTCGCGGGTGCTTCTTCATCAGGGCTTGGTGACCGGCGACACGGAAGAGTGGATGAACCTGATGCTCGTGTTGGTCGAGAAGATGCTGGCCAACCAAAAGTATGAACGGGATACGGTGGTTACATTCGTACGCGGGCAGTACTTCCGGCCGACCAAGATCCGGAATGAAGAAGCCGAGGAGAGCGAGAAGGACGAGATGTTCGCGCATCCGTTCATTCTGTGCAGCGTGAATTCCACGGAACAGCAGCGGAAGTCCATCATCTTCGATTATGTCGAGAGGGAATTCAAGTACAATGTCATCGTAGATCCGATTATCAAATTGAGCATGCCGGAGCAAGGGTTCTTCTACCCAAGCGTGACGGACCACTACTCCGATGTGAACCGCATTCTGTATTGTGTGGGGAAAGCCAATGAGCCCAACCACCTCTTCATCGAGCAAGTCTTGAATGCGGAGAAGACGGTGACGGCCCAGGAAGAAAGAGTCATCTTCGAGGAGATCGTGAAGGAGGTCGTGGGGGAACAGCTCGACGCGGCAACCATCGCCCATGTCTACGAGGAAATCCACCAGGTGATCGAAACCCACGACGAGGAAGCCCCTCCGAAGCTGGATTATAAGGATGTGGCACGGCTGCTCACGACGAGCGGCGTGGAGGACGTGACGACGGAAAGGGTGGAGCGGGCGTTCCAAGCGGTTGTCGATGACAAAAACTATGAAATGAAAGCGAGCAGCGTCATTCCGAAATTCACGTCCAAATCCATCAAGATCGAAACGAAGGTTGCTACCATTTCGGTCAGCCCGCAAGACCTAAGGTATGTGAAGCAGGTGAACTATCAAGGGAAACGCTGCATCATGATCGAGGTCGATGAAGATGTGGTGATCGAAGGCTTTACGCTGAATACGGAGACACTGTAGCCAGATGGCGGTATATACACCAGCCCTTCCTTGCCTAAGGAAGGGTTTTTCGTGTTGGGTCCGCTCGAATTGTGTCACATGAAAGGAGTTTCTGTAGAGGCGTAGAATTAGTGTTAGAACGACATGGGAATGAAAGGAAAGAGCCCAAATGAACATTCACAGTGAAATCGAACGATTGATCATAAATATGGAGAAGGTCATAATCGGCAAGCGGGACATGATCAAGAGGGTGATCACCGTACTGCTCTGCAACGGGCATGTCCTGATCGAGGACGTTCCGGGGGTAGGCAAAACCCAGCTGGTAGCGGCCCTCTCCCGCTCGGTTGAAGGAAAGTTCAACCGGATCCAGATGACTCCGGATATTATGCCGTCCGACATCATCGGGTTTACAATGATTCACCCGGAAACCAAGAAATTTATATTCAAGAGAGGGGCGGCCTTCTGCAATTTCTTGTTGGCAGATGAGGTCAACCGCGCCTCTCCCAAGGCCCAATCCAGCCTGCTGGAGGTCATGGAGGAGCATCAGGTGAGCTACGACGGACAGACCTTTGCCCTTCCCCAGCCCTTTATGACCTTGGCTACTCAGAACCCGGTTGAAACCATCGGCACCCAACATTTGCCCGAGGCTCAGATGGACCGGTTCCTCATGCGTCTGTCGATGGGCTATCCCAGCAAAGAGGATGAGCTGTCCCTTCTGGACAATGTCGAAGGGGATCCTCCTCTTGCGAAGCTGGCCCCCGTTCTTCATGTCGACGATATCATTCGGCTCCAGGATGAGGTCAAGCGTCTGCCCGTACACCCGCTGGTCAAGGAATATATATGGGCTCTTGTTAATGCGACCAGAACCGATGAGAACATCAAGCTTGGCGTGAGCCCGAGAGGAAGCATCGCTTTGCAGAAAGCGGCCAAAGCGATGGCTTTTATCAACAGCCGTACCTTCGTGACGCCCGATGATGTGAAGGAAGTCGCCATCTCCGTATTGGCTCACCGGGTCATCCTGTCGGCCAAGGGCAAAAGTGTGTTCCGGACGCAGGAGGCCGTGATCCGTCATATTCTCGGAAATACGGCAGTCCCCGTACCTACCGCATGAGGGAGAAGGAACTTGGAAGAATGAGCTATGCCGTTGCCAAAAGCTTCAACCGTAAATACATAACCGGTTATCTCCTATCCTGCGCCGTATGTCTGGCGTATGCTCTGTTCTTCGAGATCCGGTTGGGTCTGACCTTCTTCATTCTAATGCTCGTCACTCCGGTCCTCTCGATCGTATGGACGTCGATTGCGCTGAAGGGGCTCCAGATCGAAGGGAGCGTCTCCGGCAAGATCTTGAGCAAGGGTGATACCTTCGCCCTGCAGCTTCATCTGAAGCAGAACGGCGTGCTTCCGCTTCCCTTGCTCCGGGTCGTATATGGCCAGAGCGAGCATGTCCAAGCGATGGGGCAGGATGATCTGATTATGGGGCTGGGGAGTGACCGTGGCATGAGGGTCACAAGGGTGTTCACCGCTAAGATCTGGGGTACCGCTCAGGTCGGGATCGAAGCCTTGGAGGCCACGGATGTGATGGGATTCATTCGTTACACCGTTCGTATGGCGAAGCAGAAGGAGCTGTTTATGGAAACCGTTGAGATTCTTGCGGACATTCCGGATATTCCGTTGAATGAGCTGCTGCAGGAATCGATGCAGGGTGCGAGCTTGGATGAAGATCAGGAGCCTCCCGAGCGGCTGCATCACTTCGCCGGCCAGCCGGGTTATGAGCATCGGGAATATGTGCCGGGAGATGACTTCAAACGGATTAACTGGAAGCTCTCGGCAAGGCATGATGCCTATATGGTCCGGCTGGATGAGCCGGTTGCGAGCCGGAGGGTGAATCTGGTCGTCGACTATATGGCCTGCGATGGTGTCCACTCCCGGGAAGCGAGGCTGCAGACCATATTGGACGAAGAGAAGATCGTCGCTTCCGTTCTTGCGATGATGAGCTTGATGATGAAGCAGGGGCTGGAAAGTACGGTGTTCTATCATATGGACGGAGGGTGGAGGACGTTTCATCTGCAGACGGAGGAGGATCTCCATACCTTCCGGTATAGGCTTACCCAATACCGCTTCCTGCGGGAGGCTCCGCAGAGGGCCGGCCGTATGCCTGACGAAGCGGTCTATGGGGGAGAGTCCATCCTCTATTTCACCAACCGGCTCGACTCCCATGTGTCCGGCCTAGCCGATAAAGCGCGGCAAGCCGGGACGCCAGTCCAGCTGGTCGTTCCCCGGCCGCAGGAGAAGGGTTACTCTGCGTCGCCTTCTCACACTTGGCTGGTCAATGAACAATTTGAATTTTCACGGATTATACCGACCTAGACGATCGGATGGTGCACGATGACGGCTAGCTTCAAGACACATCTCTTCCCGATTCTGTTCGCCAGCTCCATAGTCATGGCGACGCTAAGCATGTATACCTCCATGGCCTTCGTTGCCGCGATCGCTGCCATCCTGTTCAACGCCTGGATCTTCCGATTCTGCGACTTTGTCAGAGGCAGCGGTAAAGCCGGGTCCGCCCTGTATGGCCTGGCTCTCGTTGCGTACGCTGCCTTGTTCCTCGTCGTTACGTCCGTGGAATCCGCAACGCAGGGGAATTTTATAACGGCAATTAAATATGGGAGCCTCTCGTATTCGTATCTGTTCCTGTTGTTTGCCGGCGCCTGCTGGTTCTATTCGTCCGCGGTATTCTACTTCACGAAGGTCAGCTATCGGAATGTGGTTCTTGTGATGCTGCTGTTCATACCGTCCTTGCTGTCGGTCTCCCAGCACAAGCAGGTTCCGGCGATGGATCTCGCTCTGATGATCGCCCTCTACTTCGCCGTCGTAATCGACCATCGGAAACAGGAGTTTGCCGACCGGTCCGAAGCCGCAAGCGGGAAGGTATACCACCAGGCCGTGATCGCGATCGCGGTGATCCTGTTCGCCCTCTCTTGGGTCATGCCCAAGTCTCACACCACCCCCTATAATGTGCTGAAGACCATCTCCGATAAAGGGTCGGCGAAGCAGTTGGGTGAATTCAGCCGCCAATCCAGCGTAAAGCCGGAAGGGGCCCAATTGGAGGACAATCATCAGGTCCTGTTCGAGGTCCAAGCGGATGAGCCCCTATATGTGAAGCGCCAGGTATTCGGCCGCTATGACGGCTTGACGTGGCAGGTGCTGAAGAATGAAGAATTGGCCAACGGCAGAGCCGACTGGAGGGATACGGAGAAGAATCTCAACGGTCCCATGCTGTTCGAGCTTATTCAAGAGGCGGTACAGGCTGACAGTGCCTTTGCCCGGAAATACGGTCTTCAAGCGGATAAGCTGCCTCATGTAACGCTGGAGCCCCGGACGGCTGCCATCACGCATAAGAACTTCTCTACCGCTTATATCCCCCATCCGCTGAATACCTTCGGCATTGAAGGAATCCCCGCGTATATGAAGATTTATCAGGATCCGGAGGGGGTCCTGTTTGTTGGACATTCCGACCGCCTAAGTGCGGGTGAGAGCTACATCCTGACCTACTATAGCGGGGAAAAGCTCAGGGAATCTCCGCAATTCGCGGGTTTCTCCAACCGGTTTGACTATGCGGCCTACCGTGTGTTTCTGGAGGATCTATCCAAGGTGTTCCAGAGATCCAAGAATACCGAGGGGCTGAGTCTGGTCCTGAATTACGTGAAGGAGGCGAGGATTGCAGGGATCTACCAGTCCGACAGCGGCTATAAGCCTTCGGAACGAATTCAAGAGCTGACGGATCGCATCCTTCAAGGCAAGACCGGAGACTATGAAAAAGCGGTTGCCATAGAACGGTATTTTCACGAGAACGGGTATACGTACGATCTGTCTTACACGCCGCCGGCCGAGCATAAGGATATCGAATACTTTATTTTTACGAGCAAGCGGGGCTCTTGTTCGGATTATGCCACCGCAATGATGCTGATGGCCCGGTCCGCTCATCTGGCTGTCCGGTATGTAGAAGGCTTCCTGGTGCATGAGCGGAATGAAGAGGGGGTATACCAGGTCACGCCCGACAATTCTCATGCCTATCCGGAGGCTTATATTCCCGGTTATGGATGGATGTCATTCGAGCCGACGGTGGCTGATGATTCAGCGGGCGGCGTGGGGGTGGCGGAGAAATCCGGAATCTGGGCCATCGTCCTGGGGGTGGCCGGGCTATCCGCATTCTTAGGCTGGGGAATCCGCAGGTCGGTGATTCCGGCGATCCTGGAAGCCCGGTTTAGAAGACAGGCAAGAGATGCGTCCGGCCGGGGGACCGTGCTGATGCTCTATACCCGAACCCTGCAGATGATCGGTGCGGCAGCGGAGACGCCCGTCGATTCGTATACGCCCGGTATGCTGCGCGACGATGTGCTTCAGCACTACGAAGTGGACGTATCGAGACTGATAGCCGCCTACGAGGCAGCGGCCTTTCATGATGCGGAGCCGTCTGACGAAGAGGTCGATGCCGCATTCCGTGATTATCGGGCGTGTTATAAGGCAGTGAGATAGGAAGCGGTCATAAAAAAAGGGGGACGCGAGTCATTCGCGTCCCCTGTTCTCTGTTAATGATCTTCCGGAAGGTATACCGTTACCACCGTCCGCTCCGCGACCTTGCTGTGGAGCCCCGTTCCCGGTTCAGGAACCACGCGGCCGTCTTCGACCCACCGGGCCAGCCGGCTCCGGGACAGGCCCAGAATGTCGCAGAGCACCTTATCGAGCCTTGCGTCGATAGGGTACTTGCATGCCAACGCAAGCTTCAGCTCCCCCTGCTCGGGGAGCGTGCCGTCCAGCTCCAGCCGGTAGGGCAGGCCGGGGACGACGCCATGGCACATCCTGCGGAGAGAATCCGTCCGGAAGGCCGCCTGCCATGCGGTCTCCGGGTCGTTCGTCATCCACTTGACGTGAAGCTCCTGGTCCAACGTCCCGGTATGGACTCTGGACCGAATCGGGACGTTCCACGTGCTGTCGCAGCGCTCGCATTTATAGATCAGCCAGACGTCGATGGACTTCTGTTGGGCGTTCACCCGAAATTTGCCGCTGCTGTAGAAGGGAGTGACCGTCTTGCAGCGGTTGCAAGCCCGGAGCGCCTTGGGCGTCTCCAGGGGAATGATCGTGACGTTCAGGGTTGTAATACACATCGTGAGCGATTCCTCCGTTATAGAGGAACGCTGTCATCCGGCTATAGAGAAAGCTGATTTCTTCCGAACGAGTCCAACCGGTCTCCGGTTTGCCGACCTCGCAGGAAGGAGGTCCAGAATGTCCTGCGTTCCCCGTAATGGTCCTCATAGGCAGACTTCTCCCTTGTCGGTGTAACAAGAAAAAAGTGATGCGCAAGCTGAATCAGAACCATTACAGGTACGTTGGCATACTTCACCCGTCCTTTCGCTTTCTCCTGCTAACAGCTTACCCCCGACAGCCGGGCCTGAACAGGGAAAAAACGGTTATAACCGATGTTCAAGCGGGATTATAAGCAGGTATTTATGGTCAAACCTTAGAAGGTATAGATGTTGAAGAAGGAAGGATCCCATGAAGGAGGAAGAGGATATGACCAAGCCCAATGAGATCAGCAGAGAGCTGACTCCGGAGCAGCGTACGGAGCTGCTCGGAATCTTGAAGGTTCGTTTCGAGAAAAATAGGAACCGCCATAAGGAGCTGGAATGGACGGACATTCAAGCGAGGCTTGAAGCAAACCCCGGGAAGCTATGGTCGCTTCATGAAATGGAGAGAACGGGCGGTGAACCGGACGTTGTGGGTCAGGACCGCCAGACGGGTGAATACCTCTTCTATGATTGCTCGGCGGAGAGTCCCAAAGGGCGAAGAAGCGTCTGCTATGACCGAGAGGCGTTGGAATCGCGTAAGGAACATAAACCGGGGGATAGCGCCATGGATATGGCAGCCGCCATGGGCGTCGAGCTCCTGACGGAAGAACAATACCGGGCTTTACAGGAGCTGGGGAGCTTCGACATGAAAACATCAAGCTGGGTCCGAACGCCCGCCAAGATCCGATCCTTAGGCGGGGCGCTCTTCTGTGACCGCCGGTATGATACGGTCTTCGTCTACCACAATGGAGCGGAATCCTACTATGCTGCGAGAGGGTTTCGCGGATCGCTTCAGGTATAGAGGTTTCCGCTGCAGGAAACCGAATGGTAGTATAAGAGAGGTGAAGGCCGGATGGCCGGAGCCTGAAGGAAAGGACGTGCTGACCGTGGATCTGGAATGGGTGATGAACGAGCTGGAAGCCCTCGGCAAGGAACGGACCAAGAAGATATACCTGTCCAACGGGGCCCGCGAGCCGTTGTTCGGCGTGGCTACGGGCGAGATGAAGCCGTTGTTCCGCAAGATCAGAATCCATCAGCCCCTGGCAGAGCAGCTCTATGCCACGGGGAATTACGATGCTATGTACTTCGCCGGGATCATCGCGGATCCCAAGGGCATGTCGGCGGCCGACTATGATCGTTGGATGGATGGGGCTTATTTCTATATGCTGTCCGATTATGTGGTTGCGGTGACGCTGGCGGAGTCGGATATCGCCCAGCAGGTTGCGGACCGATGGATCGATAGCGGGGAGGAGCTCCGGATGTCCGGGGGATGGAGCTGCTACTGCTGGCTCTTGGGCAACCGGAAGGATCATGAATTTGACGAAGGCAGCATCGCCCGGATGCTCGATAGGGTGGAGCAAACGATACACGATGCACCCGAACGGGCTCAGTTTGCCATGAATCAATTTATCTACACCGTGGGCGTGTCCTATGTGCCGCTCCATAAGAAGGCGGTCGAAACCGCGAAGGGCGTAGGGCCCGTGGAGATCAAGCGGGACAAGAAACCGTCCAGCCTCCTGAACGCTTACGACCATATTCAGAAGGCCGTAGCCAAAGGTCAAATCGGGTTCAAGCGCAAGCACGTCCGGTGCTGAAGCCATAGAGAGAGGATTGCGGAGAGGGAGAGGACAGAAGGCACCATGAGAATCATCCTATCACCAGCCAAAAAGATGAAGACGGACACCGAGATCTTCGAGTGCCGCCAGCTGCCGGCTTTTATCGGGGATGCGGAGAAGCTGCTAGACTTGTTCCGGCAGCTGAGCTATGAGGAAGCGAAGGCGATCTGGAACTGCAACGACGCCATCGCCGTGTTGAATTTCGATCGGTTCCGCACGATGGACCTCTACCGGAGTTTAACCCCGGCGGTCTTCGCCTACGAGGGGATCCAGTACCAGTACATGGCCCCCGGCGTGTTCCAGACGAAGGAGCTGGAGTACCTGCAGGATCATGTGCGGATCTTATCCGGGTTCTACGGCTTGCTGCGGCCGATGGACGGCGTGGTTCCGTATCGGCTCGAGATGCAGGCCAAGTGGAGCGGACCCGGCTTCCGCTCGCTCTATGCCTATTGGGGCCGTAGACTGGCGGACCAGCTGTTTCGGGAGACCCGAGTGATCCTGAACCTGGCCTCCAAGGAATACAGCAAATGCATCTCCCCCTATGTGGAGGGGGACGTCCGGTTCGTGACCTGCGTATTCGGCCAGCTCATCGACGGGAAGGTGGTCGAGAAGAGCACCTTCGCCAAGATGGCCCGCGGGGAGATGGTGCGCTATATGGCGGAGAATGGGGTCCAATCCGTGGAGGAGGTCAAGGCCTTCAACCGGATGAACTTCGAATATGCCGAAGAGCGGTCGGACGGGAGCACCTATGTCTTCCTGCAGCGAACGCAACAACCAACCGGATTGGAGATGAATGACGAGTGAAACGAACCGATCGAGTTATGGCTATAGGCGGAACGGCAGGAGTCCTCTCAGGGCTCCTCTTCTTCGCCCAGTATCTCTTCGTACAGCCGGTTCCCCGTCCTCCGGCGGCGAATGCCGAGCTGATGGCTTGGGTGGCGGAATGGCGGTTCCCGCTTGCCATGGCCGACGAGCTGCTTTTCTTCGCTGCCTTGGCGCTGATCCCCGCTATCGCAGCCTTATACCGGGTCTTGAGAGGAGAGAGCCCCGCTCTTGCCCTGTTGGGGTGCGGTCTCTTCGCGGCCGCCATCCCCCTCTACCTGGTCCTGGTCGTCATCTTGGGCCGCCTCGTATATCCGGTGTACGATCTGGAGCTGACTCCGGAGCTCAACAAGCTGGTCATAAGCCTCTATTATGGGGGGATGCATGCGGTGGGTCTCCTGTTGGGGGGAGCCACCCTCTTGGTCAGCTTGGCCATACGGAACAGTCCGATCGGCAGGTGGACCGCCTATGTGGGCATCGCCGCGGGGGTTCTGGATTGGATTGGTGCCTATCCCTGGCTCATAAGCGGCGGGTGGGTCTTCGTCTCCCAGCTGTTCGCTTCCGCTTGGCTGATCCTGCTTGGGATTCGGCTGTTGGGGTTAAGGACGTCCCGGCTGTGAATGGAACCCTTCCCTCCCGGGTAATCCTAACCTGGTTGGAATAACCAGGTAGAGGGGCCGTATGGGATGATACAGCTATTTACGCATAATGATCTGGATGCAGTCGGGTGCGGGATTGTAGCCCGCTGCGCTTTTGGCGATAAGGTCGATATCCGGTACAACTCCGTCTCGGGGCTTGACGCGCAGCTGGCCCGGTATCTCGAGAAGGCGCGGGACCGCAGCAAAAAAGTGAGTCTGTTCATTACCGACCTGACGGTGAATGAAGCAAATGAAGTGGCGCTGCAGGAATATGCCGAGTCCGGGGGCAAGGTTCGGCTGCTCGACCACCACAAGACGGCGCTGCATCTGAACCGCCATGCCTGGGCGTCCGTCCAGGTGGAGTACGAGGATGGGCGGATGGCTTCGGCGACCTCCTTGTTCTATGACTATCTGGTCCAGCACGGACTGCTCCAAGCCCGCCGCGCCATAGCGGAATTTGTGGAGCTCGTCCGGCAGTACGACACGTGGGAGTGGGAACGGAAGGGGAATGTCCGGGCCAAACGCTTGAACGATCTGTTCTTCCTGCTCTCGTTGGATGATTTCGAAGAGCTGATGGTGGAGAGACTGGCGGGCCGGGAAGGGTTCGAGTTCAATGAGTTCGAGCAGAAGATCCTGGACCTGGAAGAGGAAAAGATCGGGCGCTACGTGCTCCGGAAGAAACGCGAGGTCATCCAGACCCAGCTGGCGGGCAAATACGTGGGCATCGTCCATGCGGAATCCTACCATTCGGAGCTGGGACATGAATTGGGCAGGGAATACCGGCATCTGGACTACATCGCCATCCTGAACGTTGGCGGCAAGAAAATAAGCCTCCGTACCGTCCACGACCATATCGACGTGTCGGAGATTGCGGCGAAGTACGGCGGCGGCGGTCATCAAAAGGCGGCGGGGTGCTCCTTAACGGAGGAGGCCTTCCGGCGGTATGTGGTGGAGGCCTTCCCCCTGGACCCGCTTCGGGCGGATGCGCATAAGAACGAATATAACATGAAGGGCTCTCCATACGGAGTTTTGTTCGCGAACCGCAACGAGGACCAGATCTTCCTCTTCACAGCGGAAGGCGAATGGAGGGTGGATCTGAATGGGGCCACCTTGGAGCAGGGGTTCGCTGTCTTCGAGGAAGCGGAGCGGTTCGTGAAGCGGAGCTACGCGGCCTGGCTGGTCCGCGATGACGCGTTTATCCAATATTTGTTGAAGCACGCGGGTGAGGGAAGGAAGGAATTCCGGTGAAGGAATTCCGGTGAGGGAATACAGCCCGCGGAGAAGCCCTTTTGTTGCCTTTCTCACACACCTGACTTCCGTAATATGGTAGAATAACGGTATCCTAGATCAAATGGACGGATACAAGAACGATGACCATGCCACTGGAGCATCCGAACGGACGGATATTGTTGGATGATGCAGCCGTATTGAGGCTGAAGCGGTATATTGAGCGTAAGCATCCCGGGTATACGTCTGCCCAGAGGGCGGCGGTCCTTGCCGATGCGGTGCACCGGATCGTGGACCGGCAGCTGCCGGACTTCGATGATCGGACGCGGGGCCGGCTGCGCCGGGAGCTGCTGCGGCGTGCGGGATTGGAGAAGCGCTTCACCCTGATGTCCGGCCAAGTGCTGGAGGCCTGCCGGGAGCTGAAGCTGGAGGAGGACGGCATCCGGAAGCTGACTGCGTGGGCGGAGCAGCACCAGCTCATGGTCCATCCGCCGGCCTTGTCCGGAGAGGAGCCGGAGGAGACTGTTCCGCAGGCGATCTTGCAGCATATGCCGGGAGAACGGCTGCCCACCGCAGGCATCCGCTCCGGCCGGGTGATGCGCATCACTGCCGCTGCCTGCACACTCCTGGTACTGGCTTCGCTAACGCTTGGGCCTCGGCCGGAGGAGGGGCCTTATGCTCCACAATCCATGGCGGCATCCGATCCGGTGTCGAAGGCCCTGGAGGGAGCCCAAGCTTCGCCCGGCATCCTGCCGGCCGAATACGCCTACCGCCGGATCGACGAGGAGAAGCTCCGGAAGTGGCTGGAATCCCGCTCGTCGCTGTTGGGGGACGAGCCCTATTTTTCCGCGATCCTCCAGGCTGCGGCAGAGCATAACATCCATCCCCTGCTGCTCTTCGCCATCACAGGCCAAGAGCAGGGCTACGTGCCTAAGGACGGCAAACGGGCGCAGAAGATCGCGAACAACCCGTTCAATGTGCATCACAGCTGGGAAACGTACAACACGGACATTGCGGATTCCGCGCGGATCGCCTCCCAGACCATTCTCACCATCAGCCGGAGCCGTCCGGACGGCGTCCATCCCATCCAATGGCTCAACACCCGCTATGCGGAGGACCCGAACTGGTGGATCGGGGTGACCTCCATTTTTGAGAAGCTGAAGCATGAGACGGAAGCTCCGGCAGAGATTACGGCTTCGAAATAGATAGACCCCTGATTCCGCTTGGGAACAGGGGTCTTTTCAGGTTGCGCGGACAAGGCTTAGGCTTCCATTCTCTGTGCCGTATAGAGCCGGTAGTAGAGGCCCCGGCGAGCCATCAGCTCGTCGTGGGAGCCATATTCGGCGATGCCCTTGTCGGACACGTACATGATGCGGTCGCAATTCTTGACGGTGGAGAGGCGGTGCGCGATGATGAACGAGGTCCGGCCCTTCAAGAGCTCGTTCAGGCCCATCTGCAGCAGGCGCTCGGTCTTGGCGTCGATGGACGAGGTGGCTTCGTCCAGGATCAGGATGCGCGGATCGGCCAGCAGGGTGCGTGCGAAGGAGATCAGCTGCCGCTGGCCCTGGGAGAGCTTGGACCCCCGCTCGTTCACCTCGGTCTGGTACCCCTCTTCGAACTCTTGGATAAAATCATGAGCCCGCACCGTCTTGGCGGCAGCGATGATCTCGGCCTCGGTGGCGTCAAGCTTGCCGTACCGGATATTGTCCAGAATGGTGCCGGAGAAGATGAAGCTGTCCTGCAGCATAATGCCCATCTGGCTGCGCAGAGAGCGTAGCGTTACCTGGGAGATGTCCTGGCCGTCGATCAGGATCCGTCCGTCCGTAACGTTGTAGAACCGGGAGATCAGGTTCACCACCGTGGTCTTGCCGGCGCCTGTCGGTCCGACCAGGGCGATGCTTTCGCCGGCCTTGACGTCGAAGCTCAGCTTCTCCAGGATGTTGTTCCCCGGATCGTAGGCGAAGGTGACGCGGTCGAAGGTGACTTGACCCCGCACAGGGGGCAGCTCCTTGGCGCCGGGCAGATCCGCCACGGTCACCGGCTCATCCAGCGTCTCGAAGATGCGCTCCAGGTAGGCGACGCCGTTGATGAAGCTGTTGTACAGGTTCGACAGGTTCAGGATCGGCTGCCAGAAGCGGGCTGCATAGCTGCCCATGGCGAGGATGACGCCGAAGGTCACATCCTTAGGATCCAGCGCCAGGAGGCCGACCATATAGATCAGTGCCGAGACGGTGGTGGCCAGATTGTCGACGGTGAACGGGATCAGCGAATTGTAGCGGAGGGCCCGCATCCACTCCTTGCGGAAGTTGGCGGACAGCCGTGTGAAGATGCTCTCGTTGCGCTGCTCCCGGGAGAAGATCTGGGTCACGCCGATGCCGCTGATGCTCTCCTGCGTGTAGGCGTTCAGGTTGGAGCTCTTGTTGGAGACGGCCTGCCAGGCCCGCCGCTGCCCGGTCTTGATCAGCAGCATGACCCCTAGGAAGACGGGCAGCCCTGCCAGAATGACGAAGGAAAGCCGTACGTCCACCGCGAACATGAAGGCGGCGATGAAGATCAGGTTCACAATCTCGAGAATGAAGTTGATGATGCCGTTGGACAGCACATCCGATACGGAGTTTACATAGTTGACGACCCGGATGAGAATCTTGCCCTGGGGACGGTCGTCGTAGTACTTGAAGGGCAGCTCCTGCAGATGCCGGAACAGATCCGACCGGATGTCAAAAATGATATCCTGCCCCACTCCCGTCATGATGCGAGAACGGATGGTCGCCAGGACTACGCTGACCACAATGGTCAAGAGCATGAGCCCCGACCATCCCCATAGGGAGGGGACGTCCTTGGCGGGAATGGTCACGTCGACCACGTGCTGCATGATGAGCGGCGCGGACAGCCCGATGGCCGCCGACAGCGCGCTGAGCACGAAGGCGGTGATCATCGGCTTCTTCTGCCGCTTGATATAGACCATGGCCCGCCGGAAGTGCTTGATGTCAAAGGGGGATTCCAGATTCTCGTCGACGTCGAATTTATTCCTGGCCATGGCTGGTCACCTGCCTTCCGATTCCCTCGTTCTGAAGCATGAATACGTCGTAATAATAGCCCCGCTTCGCCAGGAGCTCGGCGTGGGTGCCTTCCTCGATCAGCTTCCCGTTCTCCAGGATCAGGATCCGGTCGGCCTTGGCCGTGGTGGAGATGCGCTGGGCGATGATGATCTTCGTACACGGGAAGTCCAGCCGGCGCAAGCTCTCCTGAATGTGCGCCTCCGTCTCCAGGTCCACGGCGGAGGTGGTGTCGTCCAGGATCAGGATCGGCCGGCGGACTGCCATAGCCCGGGCCAGCGCGATCCGCTGCTTCTGTCCGCCGGACAGGCCGACGCCCCGCTCACCGATGATGGTATCGTAGCCTTCGGGCATCTTGGTGATGAAGTCGTGGGCGGCGGCCAGCTCGGCATAGCCCGCCGTGGCTTCCTCCGGCAGCTCCGGGTCGCCGAAGGCGATGTTCCCGTCGATGGTATCGGAGAAGAGGAGCACATCCTGGGTGGCGATGCCGATGTTCCCGCGCAGCTCATCCAGCTCCAGCTGCCGCACGTCGACGCCGTCCACCAGCACGCGGCCCGCAGAGACGTCGTAGAAGCGGGGGATCAGGTTGACGACGGTGGTCTTGCCGGAGCCCGTCGAGCCCATGATGGCCACCGTCTCCCCGGGATTCACGGTGAAGCTTACGTCCTGCAGCACCATGGTGCTGTCGTACCGGAAGCTGACGTGGTCGAATTGGATCAGGCCCTCGTAGCGGCGGTTCGTGACGGTCTTGTGCTCGTTGACGATGTTGGGCTTGGCGTAGTAGATCTCCATGATCTTGGCCATGCTGGCGAAGAAGCGCTGGAAGTCGTTGATGATGATGCCGATGTTGCGCATCGGGTTGGAGACGGCCCAGATGAGCGAGGAGAAGGCCGCATATTCGCCGAAGGTAATGCGGCCGTCCATGACGAACATGCCCCCGGCGATCATCAGAATGACGTTGAAGCCTTGCGCGAAGGTCTCGAGATACGGGAAGAAGTCCAGCCAGACCATGGCGGCCGCCTTGTTGGCCTTGGAGTAGTTGACGTTCTTCTCCATGAACTTCTCGATCTCGTATTCCTCGCGGGCGAAGGCTTTGACGACGCGGTTGCCCGCAATATTTTCCTGGGTGGTGGTGTTCAGCTGGGACAGCCGGGCCCGCAGATCGATGTACATGGGACGCACCCGCTTCGCGAACAGGTAAGCGACGACCAGGATCGGCGGCGACAGGATCAGGAGCCAGAACGTCAGTTCCACATCAATGGTGAAAAAATAGACGACCGCAGCTAGGAAGATCGTCACGGATTCGATGATCGTCTTGATGATCCACGCCATGGAGTGACGAACCATATCCAGGTCACCGGTCATCTTGGTCATCAGGTCGCCGGTCCGGTTATGGTCGTAATACTCCATATCCTGCCCTTGGATCTTGTTGTACAGATAGATGCGGATGCGGTACAGCATGTTCTGGGAGGCTTGCTCGTATTGCATCGTGGTCAGATACGCCAGCCCGGTCCGCAGCAGGGAGAAGCCGATCATGCCGAGGCACAGGGCAATCAGAAGCCCCCGCTTCTCAGTCAGGTTCTGCACCGCCAGGTCTCCGGAGATGAAGGTATCCACAATCCGCTGGCTGATGTACGGATTGACGATCGTGAGCGTAGAGCCCACCACCGAGAGACAGAGCGCCAGGACGTATCGGACCCGGCTGCCTTCGAGATTCTGCCACAGCCACTTCAGTTCAAACATGGGATCACCTGAATTCTGTGATGGTATGGTCTTGCTGACAGCATAAATAATAAAGATCTTAACAAATTAACGTGATTATACCACAGGAGAAGGACTGTAAAGTTTTGTGTTTCAAACTTTTTGTTACAGGGGATGAACTTTTTGGGCCTTGCTTGGAGAGCATCCATGACCGTCCGGAGGTCTGCTTCTGAGCGCCGTCTTGTGAAGGAGAGCATCGAACGCTTCAGGGAAACCGAGCTCGAATCCTGGCTTTTGCCGCAGCGCAAGCCCGCCCCAATGTCATATATTGGCCCCGTCTACATATGATGTGTCGATAACATCAAAAGAGGTGAGCCGATGGCAGTCGTGAAAGCCAGAAACCAGGATGTCGATATGTTGGCGAGGTTGCTGCGAGCCGAAGCGGTGGGAGAAGGGGAGTATGGCATGCTCCTGGTCGGCAATGTGGGGATGAACCGGATTCGGGCCAATTGCTCCGATTTTAAGGGACTCCGGACCATTCCACAGATGATCAACCAGCCGCATGCCTTCGAAGCGCTGCTTCACGGGATGTATTACGAACGTGCCAGAGAAAGGGAACGCCGCTTGGCCCGGCGGGTGGTGAACGGGGAGCGGAATTGGCCGGCCAAGTTCTCCCTCTGGTACTTCCGCCCGGGAACGGCGGCCAATCCGCTGCCTTGTCCCCCGACCTGGTACGATCAGCCGCACGTAGGACGGTACAAGCTTCACTGCTTCTATGAGCCGACGGCGGAGGAATGTGCAAGTGTGTATGGCCTGTACTAGCATACGGGAATGAGATGAGGCAGCCGGGTTATCCGGCTGCTTTGTTTTTGTCCACAGATGAGCGTGCAAATAAATGGGGCAGGGCACTCCAAAGGAACGAACCCTGCCCTTTATCGGTTTACCTGAACTCTTCGACCAGCTTCTCGAAGGCCGGAATGGAATTGCGGATCATCTCGAACGGCACGCAGTAGGACATCCGGAAGTAGCCCGGACAGCCGAAGCCGGAGCCCGGCACGAACAGAAGGTTGTACTTGGTGGCGATCTTGGCGAACTCCACCTCGTCGGGAATCAGGGACTTCGGGAACAGGTAGAAGGCGCCCTCCGGCTTGATGATCTCGAACCCTAACCGAGTCAGATGTCCATACAGGAAATCCCGCTTGGCCTGGTAATCCTCCACGTCGACCTTGGCGTCCAGGGAATCGGCGATGACCTTCTGGAACAGGGCGGGCGCGTTGACGAAGCCCAGCGTGCGGTTGCAGTAGGCCAGAGCCTTCATGAGCGTGGATACGTCCTCGATCCTGCTGCTGGCGGCAATATAGCCGATCCGTTCCCCGGCCAGGCCGAGAGACTTGCTGAAGGAGTTGACGATAATCGCGCTCTTGAACAGGGAGAGGACCGGCGGCACCGTCACTCCATCATAGATGACCTTGCTGTAAGGCTCATCGGACACGACATAGATGGTCGTGCCGAACTCGCGCTCCTTGGCTTCGAGGATGGCGGCCATGGCCTTCAGGCTGTCTTCGCTATAGACGACGCCGGTCGGGTTGTTCGGCGAGTTGATGATGACCGCCTTGGTCTTGGCGGTGATGCTGCGGCCAAGCTCCTCCAGATTCGGCTGGAAGGTGGCGGTATCCGCAGGCACTACCACAAGCCGCCCTCCGGTGTTGTCCACGTACGATCCGTATTCCACAAAATACGGGGCGAACGCCAGCACCTCTTCGCCTTCGTTCAGCAGAGACTTGAAGACCACGTTCAAGCCTCCCGCGGCTCCTACGGTCATGACCACATGCTCCGCAGCGAGGGGGACACCGCTCTCCTCCTCCAGGCTCCGGGCGATCCGGGCGCAGACGTCGGGGAAGCCGGCGTTGCTCATATACTTATGCAGCCCGGGCTCGCCGCTCAGCACATGCTTCTTCAAGGATTCCTGAACCTCCGCCGGCGGTTCGCCGAACGGGTTGCCCAAGCTGTAGTCATACACCTTGTCTCTGCCGTGGATCTTGGCCAGCCGGTTGCCTTCCTCGAACATGGCGCGGATCCAAGAGGATTTTTCGAGATTGCGCACGATCTTCTCTGAGAACATCTTATCGCCTCCAGGATTCTTGTACTGGTTCTATCATAGCATCCATGCGCGAGGAAGGGGAAATGAGGTTGCGCTAGTCTCGGATCACATAGGCCTGGTTCCGCTCGAAGTCGGACCGCTTGCATTCCAGCTGCAGCCGGGTGCCCTCCACTTCGTAGCTGGACGCCAGCACCTCCGCATGATCGTTGAAGTAGGTGACCAGCCGGCCTTGATCGAAGGGGATCAGCATCTCGCACCGGACATAATCCGAGAAGATGCGGGAGGAGACGGCTTGGAGCAGCTCCTCCAGTCCAAACTGAAGCTTGGCGGACAAGAGGATGGCGTTATCCCGCATCGGGGGGAGCGCCTTGCCGCTGCACAGATCACATTTGTTATACGCATAGATGACGGGGATGCCGTCCGCCCCCAGCTCCCTCAGCGTCTCTTCCGTAACGGCGGCCATCTGCTCCGCTTCCGGATGGGAGGCGTCCACCACATGGATCAGGAGATCCGCCTCGGCTACCTCCTCCAGGGTGGAGCGGAAGGCCTTCACCAAATCGTGGGGAAGCTTGCTGACGAAGCCGACCGTATCCGTAAGCAGGAAGCTCTTCCGGTCGGGAAGTTCCATGCTGCGGACGTGGGTCTGGAGCGTGGCGAACAGCATATCCTTGACGAAGACTGCCTTGCGGCTGCCGGGGGATCGGCTCCTATCCAGAAGGGCGTTCATCAGGGTGGACTTCCCCGTGTTGGTATAGCCGACGAGGCAGACCACGGGGATTTCGTTCTTCTTCCGGAGCTTCCGCTGAAGCTGGCGCTGGTAGACGAGCGTCTCCAGGTCCTTGTTCAGGGCGGTGATCTTCGCCTCGATCCTCCGCCGGTCCAGCTCCAGCTTGGTCTCGCCGGCGCCCCGGTTCTTCGTGCCTACTCCGCCTCGCTGCCGGCCGAGGGATTCGCGGAGGCCTACCAGACGGGGGAGCATGTATTGGAGCCGGGCGACCTCCACCTGGAGCTGGGCTTCCCTCGTCTGGGCCCGTTCGGCGAAGATATCCAGGATCAAGAGGGTCCGGTCGATGACCTTGCACTGCAGCGAGGCCTCCAGATTCCGTATCTGGGAGGGCGAGAGCTCGTCATTGAAGATGGCCATCTCGGCCCCGCAGGCCTTCATCATCGCGGAGAGCTCCTGCACCTTGCCGGCTCCGATGTAGTGGGAGGGGGTCGGGTGGTCCAGCCGTTGGGTCAGCTGCCCGGCGACCATCACGCCGCAGGCCAGCGACAGATTGGCCAGCTCCTCCATGGAATAGTCGAATGTTTCCTTGTTCTCATTGCGGTCGACGCCGACGATAACGGCGGCGGGTTGGGGTTCCATCATAGAATCGTCCTCCTCATAGGGGGTATCCAAATAAAAAGCACAGGCGCGCGCCTGTGCATGAGGAGATTCGGTGCTTCACAGCTGGATCAGACCGGACTCCCCGAGCAAGACGGTGCGTTCACCGTCCGGATCCGGGGATGCAAGGCCACAAGTCCGTTATGAATTCCAGGCCGCCCCGCCATCCCCAAAAAAGGGCAGACCTGTCCCGAGTCCTCTGCCGCACAGGCAGAGCCTTTGAGCGCATCATTCTCATTAGCAGCACAAGGTACGGACCCGGATAAAATGAATCACACGTAACCCTCCATTCGATCAGATAAGCAGATCGTAGCATAAGGGGAGGCAAACCGCGAGGGAGAGTATGGCCTTAGCCGATCTTTCCGGCCCAGGCGGAGCGGGATGCTGCTTGCGAATATACGATTGCCGGGACGGCGCCGACTACCGGACCGCCCGGTTGGTTACCATGGTAAGAGGATCGCCATTTGTTCCCACCCTCCGGATGCGTTACAATAAAGGCATGTATGGAATCGGAAGGGGGCATAAGCATGAACGGCAGCGGGATATGGGCGTGCCCGGTGTGCGGCGAGGCGCTGGAACTTACAGAGCGTTGCTACCGATGCCCCAACCGGCACACCTATGACCTTGCGGCGAAGGGGTATGTGAATCTCCTGCTGGCTCACCAGCGGAAGACCAAGGATCCCGGCGACAGCAAAATGATGCTCGCGGCCCGGCGCCGGATCCTCGAGGCGGGCGGCTTCCGGAAGCTGGCCGAAGGGCTCGCGGAGCGGGTGGCCGGTTATGCGGAGGCTGCGGACCGCCGGATGGCTTCGGACGCGCAAGCGCCGTTCACCGTGCTGGAAGCGGGCTGCGGCGAAGGCTATTATCTGGAGAGTGCGGCCTCGGAGATGGCGCGGCGGGAAGTGGCTGCGGCGCTCTATGGGATCGACATCTCGAAGGATGCCGTCGCGATGGCGGCCGGCGGCCGGCCCGGGCTTCACTATGCGGTGGCCAGCTCCCGCCAGCTTCCGGTGCGTTCGGGATCGGTGGACGGGATCCTGCAGATTTTTGCCCCGCACAGCGACAGCGAATTCCACCGGGTTCTGCGGGAGAGGGGCCGGCTGTGGACGGTCATCCCCGGCAAGCATCATCTGTACGGGCTGAAGGAGCTGCTGTACCCGAAGCCGTATCTGAACGATGAGCTGGAGCATCCCTATCCGTCCTTCCGGGCGGTCGAGCGGTTCCGCATCGAGGACACTCTGATCCTGACCGGGCCGGATGCGATCCGGGATCTGGTCCTGATGACGCCTTATTATTGGCGGACGGAGCCCGCCATGCTGGAGAAGCTGACGGAGCGGGGGGAGCTGGTGACTCCGCTGGATTTTGCGGTAACGGTGTATGAACGGGCGTCAACCGATTAACTCTTATAAGGATGGGATCACTTGAGCACAATCAAAGGCAAGACCGAGCTTCCCGAGGATTACGAACAATGGAAGGCCTCGGCCAACCGGGGCTCCAGCTGGAGGGAACGGCTTCGGGCCGTGGAAGAGCTGGGCAAGTGGAAGACGGAGCAGACCATCAGCGTCCTCCAGCATCGGCTGGAGCAGGACCCCGTCTATCAGGTGCAGGAGGCGGCCTACCGGAAGCTGAAAGGACTTGGGGTGGAGGCGAAGCTGCCGCCCCGCAAGAAGGGCGAGCTGATCAAGGGGGCCGGCAAGGTGATGGTCCGTGTCCGCAAGAGTCTGCCGGAGGGTCATACCTTCGAGGATTTCAAGGAGAAGCTCCGCAAGATGCGGCTCGACGTCTATGACGCTTACGAAGGGGAGAAGGGCGACGAGTTCGATGCCTGGCTCCGGACCCAATGGACGACGCCGTCCGCTAAGTAAGATACTCTGAAGAAGATGAGGTGGTACATTGAGAAAGCACAAGCCGATGTCGTTTGACGATCTATTGATGGAGTTGCAGGGCCAGAAGGCGGCCCAAGAGGACCCGAACAAGGTGTCTCTGGCCAAGCTCTTCAGCGAGGCCTTCATGAGCCGGCATTCCAGCTATGACAGCTTCGATGCGTTTCTGGAGAAGGGGAATTTTCAGGCCAAAACCCACGAGGACATCGCCAAGATCCCCGATGAGCTGTTCGACCGCCATATCGCCCGGGAGACGGATTTCCCGGACTGGAAGTCCATGCTGAATGCGGCAACGCAGGAGTACGGACGCCAGCAATAGGAAGAAACGCACCAAGGCCGCGCCCGATATGGGCCGGCCTTGTGCTGTTTGTTGGGGGCTGCGGCCTTGACCGGCAGAACACGAGGCCAGGGAGCGTTAGCTCCCGGGCTTTTTGTACTATTTTGTGGAAAAAGGGTTGACATCCCAAATTATATATGTCATATTGATAATATCAAAACGACAAATACAAAAAAGCAGGTGAGAGCATGGTCCCCCAAGAGGAAAACGAGACGAACTATTCCGCGAAGAAGTACCGCACGCCGGACGGGGCGCCCAGTGACATCGTCATCTTTACCATCACGTCCCGGGAGAGGAACACCGTGAAGAAGGCCCTGCCGGTGCGGGAGCTGCAGGTTCTCTTGATCCAACGGAAGAAGTGGCCGTACGAGGGGCAGTGGGCGCTGCCCGGCGGCTTCAGCAAGGATACGGAGAGCCAGTACGATTGTGCCAAGCGGGAGCTGGAGGAGGAGACCGGGGTAGCGGACGTACACATGGAATACTTCAACGTGTACAGCCAGCCCGGACGGGACCCGAGAGGCTGGATCATCTCCCATGCGTTCTTCGCCCTGGTCCAGGAGAAGTGGCTGGCGGACCGGCGGGCGGACGACGATGCGGCCGATGTGCGGCTGTTCCCGGTGGAGGAAGCGCTGGCCATGGACCTGGCCTTCGATCACCGGGAGGTGCTGGCGGACGCCCTGGAGAAGGTGCGGGAGCGGATGCTGACCACCACCATCGCGAAGGAATTTCTGCCGGAGGAGTTTACGATCAGCGAGCTGTACCAGGTGATTCAGACGGTGGTGCCGGATTTTGAGGAGGCGAACTTCATCCGGAAGATTACGTCCACCCAGAGCCGCAGGGGCATCATCGAGGAAGTGCGGACCCCCGCCGGTCAGCCGAAGCTGTCCAACCAATACTCCCAGCGGGCGGCGCAGCTGTACCGGTTTACGGATTACGCACCGAGGTTGTCGATTTACAGCTAGGCGCAGGGGATAATGGACATTTTTGATCCTATTAAGGAGGCGTTGGTTATGAGAGCATTGATCGTGATCGATTATACGGTGGATTTCGTCGTGGGGCGGCTTCCATGCGGGGAGCCTGCGGTCCGGATTGAGGAACGGGTGGCCCGGCTGACGGAGGAGTTCGCAGAGGCGGGGGAGGAGGTGGTCCTGGCGGTGGATGTCCACGAGGAGAACGACCCCTACCATCCGGAAACGCGGCTCTTCCCGCCCCACAATATCCGGGGAACGGACGGAAGGGACCTGTACGGCAAGCTGGGCGAGGTCTACAATGCCCTTCGGGATCGCATCCATTGGATGGATAAGACCCGGTACAGCGCCTTCTGCGGCACGGACCTGGAGCAGCGGCTGCGGGCCCGGGACATCCGGGAGATCCATCTGATCGGCGTGTGTACGGACATCTGCGTGCTCCATACGGCGGTGGACGCCTATAACAAGGGCTTCCAGCTCCGCGTGCATGCGGACGCGGTGGCCAGCTTCAATGCCGAGGGCCATCTGTGGGCCCTGGGGCATTTTCAGAACACGCTGGGGGCGACGGTCTTGCGGAACGGTCTGGAAGTTCGGGTCTAAGCTACAGAAGGAGGAGGAATTCAAATGATGAATCAACTGCAAAAGCAAATTACCGCCGCGCTGCACGTTCAGCCGGTGATCGATGGGGCGGAGGAGATCCGCAGACGGGTCGGATTCCTGAAGGAGATTCTGCGCTGGAGCGGGGCCAAGGGCTATGTGCTGGGGCTGTCGGGCGGTCAGGACTCCACACTGACGGGCAAGCTGGCCCAGATGGCCGTGGACGAGCTGAATGCGGAGCAGGGGGATGCAGCGTACACCTTCTTGGCGGTCCGGCTTCCGTATGGGGTGCAGCGGGATGAAGCGGACGCCCAGGCGGCCATCGCCTGGATCCAGCCCAGCCGGGTGGTGACGGTGCAGATCAAGCCCGCGGTGGACGCGTCGGCGGAGCAGTTCCGGCAGGCGGTGGGCGAGGAGCTCAGCGACTTTCACAAGGGGAATGTGAAGGCCCGGGAGCGGATGAAGGTCCAGTACGATCTGGCTGCGCACTACGGCCTCCTGGTGCTGGGAACGGATCATGCGGCGGAGGCGGTAACGGGCTTCTTCACGAAGCACGGGGACGGAGCCTGCGATGTGGCCCCGATCTACGGGCTGCACAAGCGGCAGGGCAAGATGCTCCTTCAGGAGCTGGGCTGCCCGCCTGCCCTGTACCTGAAGGAGCCGACGGCGGACCTGGAGGAGCTTCGGCCGGGACTGGCCGATGAGGAGGCCCTCGGCATGAGCTACTATGAACTGGACCGCTATCTGGAGGGGGCGGAGCTGCCGGGAGAGCGGGCGGAGCAGATCGAGGCCCGGTATCTGCAGACGGAGCATAAGCGGAGAGGACCGCTCACCCTGTATGAGGATTGGTGGAAGAGGGCTTAGTGAAGGATAGCAGGCAGGAGCAGGCATTCGAAGAGAGGGGTTACTCAACCATGATGAAATCTTACGGCAATCTGACCTTGCATACGGACAAATATCAGATCAATATGATGTACGCCCATTGGATCCACGGCACCCATAACGACCGCGCGGTGTTCGACGTGTACTTCCGGAAGCTGCCCTTCGGCAACGGCTTCGCCGTCTTCGCGGGATTGGAGCGGGTGGTGGACTACATCCGGGAGCTCCGGTTCGGAGAGGAGGAGCTGGCTTACCTGGCCGAGCAGGAGGAGGGCTATGACCCGGCCTTCCTGGAGGAGCTGCGGCAGCTCCGGTTTACCGGCGACCTGTACGCTATGGCGGAGGGGACGATGGTGTTCCCGAACGAGCCGCTGGTCCGGGTCGAGGCGCGGGTGATGGAGGCCCAGCTCATTGAGACGGCGCTCTTGAACTTCATTAACTACCAGACGCTCATCGCTACCAAGGCCGCGAGGGTCAAGCAGGTGGCGCCGGACGATGTCCTGCTGGAGTTCGGCACCCGCCGGGCCCAAGAGGCCGATGCCGCCGTCTGGGGGGCGCGGGCCGCTTATGTAGCCGGCTTCCACGCCACCTCCAACCTGCGGGCCGGCATGCTGTTCGGCATCCCGGCCAAGGGCACCCATGCCCACGCCTGGGTGCAGAACCACGACACGGAGGAGCTGGCATTCCGTCGGTATGCGGAGGCGCTGCCGGACCAGGTGACGCTCCTCGTCGACACCTACGACACGCTCCGGAGCGGCGTGCCGAACGCCATCCGCATCGCCAAGGAGCTGGAGGCCCGCGGCAAGCGGATGAACGCCATCCGGCTGGACAGCGGGGACTTGGCCTACCTGTCGGTGCAGGCCCGGGAGCAGCTGGATGCGGCAGGGCTCGACTATGTGAAGATTACGGCGTCCAACGATCTGGACGAGAACATTATCGCAGAGCTGAAGGCCCAGGGAGCCCGCATCGACGTCTGGGGCGTCGGCACCCAGCTGATCACGGCGGCGGACCAGCCCGCGTTGGGCGGCGTCTATAAGCTGGTGGCGCGGGAGAAGGAGGGCGCTCTGGTGCCGGTCATCAAGATCTCGGGGAACCCCGAGAAGGTGACCACGCCCGGCGCCAAGGAGGTATACCGGATCGTCAACCGGGAGACCGGGAAAGCGGAGGCGGACTACATCGCCCTGAAGGGCGAGCCGGCGATCGGGCCCGGCATCCCCCTGACCCTGTTCGATCCGCTGCATCCGTACCTCCGCAAGACGGTGGAGAACTATGAAGCGGTGCCGCTGCTTCAGGCGGTTTTCCGTGATGGGGAGCAGGTGCTGGAGCTGCCGCCGCTGGAGCGGATCCGGGACTACCACCGGGAGCAGCTGGCCTTGTTCTGGCCCCAGCACCTGCGGAAGCTGAACCCGCAGACCTACCCCGTGGACCTGAGCCTCGAGGCGTGGGAGCTGAAGAAGCGGCTGGTGGAGGAGCATCGGATATAAAGGGGGGACGGACATGGAGCGATCAATGACCGACCGGTACAACCGCATTCGCGGCGGACTCTTCGGGGTAGCAGTAGGCGATGCGCTGGGCGGCACGACCGAATTTTTGAGCGAACGGGAGATCCGGGCGAGCCACGGCTATCTGACCGAGATCACGGGCGGCGGAGTCTGGCGGCTTGAGCCGGGGGAGGTAACCGACGACACCATGATGACCCTGTGCGTGGCGGAGGGGCTCTTGGACAATCCGTCCGAGCCGATGGAGGCCATCGGTCTTCGCTTCCTGGAATGGTACCGGTCGCGGCCCAAGGATGTGGGCAATATCATCCGGCATGTTCTGGAGCAGTACGAGGGCAGCTGGTTCGAGGCCGCGTTCCTGGCGGACCAGGATCTGGGGCAGAGCGGCGGCAACGGCTCCCTGATGCGGTGCCTGCCGGCTGCGCTTCTATACCCGAGCGGGGAAGAGGTGGAGCGGGTCTCCCGCCTTCAGTCTAAGATGACCCATTACGACGAGCGCTGCAATGAAGCCTGCATCCTCTATAACCGGATGGCATTCCGGCTGCTGCAGGGGGAGGAGCTGAAGGCGGTGGTGCGGGAGGAAATCGCCGGTACGGCATACGAGGATGTGCTGCATGCCGGTCCCCGCTGCGAGCCCAGCGGCTTCGTAGTGCATACCTTTCGATGGGTGCTGGACCATCTGCTGCAGGCGGAATCCTTCGAGGAGGTCGTCCAACGGGCGGCCAACCTCGGCGGCGATTCGGACACCATCGGCGCCATCGCCGGCGGCTTGGCGGGGGTGTACTACGGGTATGACGGGATCCCGGCCCGCTACACGGCGGCGATCCTGATCAAGGAGCGGCTGGAAGAGACGGCGCGCCGCATTTTGGCTCATCACAAGGGATAATGGAATAGACGGATGTCAGCTGGGTGTGGCCCAGCACGACCGGAGAAGCCTTCAAACCTGCTTTCGCAGCGGGATTGGAGGCTTTTTATGTTCGATTGGTTCCGGAAAGGCGAAGGCGAGCGCTTCCTCGGTGATGGTCCGGATATCGACGGAGGTGAAGGTTTCCTCATTGACCATATCAGGAAGTATCCGGTGCAGAAAGTAGTCGACGCAATGCAGCCGGATTCCCTTGATCTTGATGAGCGCGTTCCGGTACATCTTCACGAATTCCTTCTCCGTATTCCCCCTCTGCATCTCCGTGAAAGCCTCGTAGACCTGGTCCAGCTTGTCGGCCACCTCCAGGATCAGCCCCTCCACCGTATCGTCCTTTCCCTCCCGCAGCTGATTGCGGAAGATGATCTTGAACTCCTCCGGGATATACTCCTCGATGAAGTGATGGACCATACCCTCCTCAACCTTCTGAATCAGCGCCCGCAGCTCCATGGAGGAGTGCTTCACCGGCGTCTTGATATCCCCAATGAAGATCTCCCCGTAATCGTGGCTGCTCGTAATCTCGTACAGCTTCCGCCAATCGATCCGAACGCCGTGCATTTCCTCTATATTGGCCAAGGTTTTGGCATACTGCACGACTTTCCAGGAGTGTGCCGCCACCGTGTGCTCCTCGAATTTGAATTTTCCCGGGCAGCGATAGATTCGTTCCAGCTCGTTCAGCGAGCGAAAATAGGTGTGAATGCCCATGCAGCGATCATCCTTTTGAGAGAGTGGTCAAGCCCGCGTCTTGCTCTGACCCTACTATATCCCGCCTGTGTTAAGAGGGGATTAACGCAATGGCTGCAATTCTGTTAACGCCTCACTCCCGGCCCTTCCATGCGGCTGTCAGCCTTACTCACCTAGGAGAAACTATGTTTTTGTCATAAAAGACAAACCTGGAGCGTTCTATGTGTAGGGTGACAAAAATAGGGTGCAACTACTAGAATAACCCAGAATCAAATGGTATAGTACCTATCACTTTATGATCAAATTTACAAAAATTTCATGAGAGGCGCAGATGTGAATTAACAATGGGATGATAATCTATGATGTGTCTCAGATGAGAAGGAGAGAGGAGTAGATTTGCAGGATGATTCAAGCTTTGGCTAAGTCTCGAAAACGGATCAGCGCATCCCTGGCGCTGCTGCTGACCGTCGGCGCGGTGCTGCCGGCTGTGCCTGCCGCTTATGCGGCGGCGGATGGCAGCGGTGTTCTGATCTCGCAGGTGTATGGCGGCGGAGGCAACAACGGTGCCGAGTTCAAAAACGACTTCATCGAATTGTTCAATCCGACGGACCATCCGGTATCCCTGGAAGGCTGGTCGGTTCAATGGACCAGCGCCTCGGGAACCTCCTATCAAGCGACACCTCTGACCGGCTCCATCGGCGCCAAGAGCTATTATCTGGTGCAGGAAGGGAAGGGCACCGGCGGAACCTTGGAGCTGCCGGCGCCGGATTCGTTCGGCACGCTGACCATGGGGGCGGGCTCCGGCAAGGTGGCTCTGGTCACCAATGGCGATCCCATTACCGGGAAGGCGGACCCGGATGTCATGGACTTCGTCGGCTACGGATCGGCCAACGAATCCGAATCTTCCCCGACTCCCGCTCCAAGCGCCACCTTATCCGTCATCCGCCAGGAGCTTCCGGCAGGCGGCGGAAGGGGGCTCGATACGGATAACAACAGCACCGACTTCGCAACCGGTACCCCGGCACCCCGGAATTCGTCCTATGGCAAGGTGGTTGCCGATGTGACGGCCAAGCCGGGGGCAGGGGCGGTGCCTCCGGGCACCCAAATCCAGCTTCAGACCTCCACCGTCGGAGCCAGCGTGTACTACAGCGTCTACGCACCGGACGGTTCGGTAAAGAATGGTCTGCAGCCTTATGCCGGAGCCATCTCCGTCAACGAAGCGCAGACGATCAAGGCATACGCTTCGAAGCCGGGCTTCACCGACAGCCCGGTAGCTGAATACGCCTACACCCTGCTGGCCAAGACAGACCTTGCGGCCGCCAGGCTGACGCCCAAGTCCCAGTATGTCTGGACCGAGGGTGTGGTCACCCACATCGACGGTCAAGAGATGTACATCCAGGATGACACCGGCGCCATCGTGCTGTACAGCTTCCCGTCCTTCGCCAAGGCGGGAGACCGGGTCAGCGTCAGCGGCGTCATGGACATCTACAACAACCTGCAGGAGATCAAGCCGGTCACCGGCTTTGCAGCCAGCGTCGTGACCCCGGATGCGGGAATCCCTGCGCCCAAGCTGCTGACCGCTGCCGATCTTGCGGCAGGCCAAGGAGAGCAGCACGAGGCGGAGCTGGTCTATCTGGAGAATGTGACCATCGACGCCAAGAGCGGCAGCACGGTCACCGCTTCCCAAGGGGGACAGACGTTCACCATCTATTCCGGACTCTCCAAGCTGGAGGCGGGGAAAACCTTCGCCCGGATCACCGGCGTCGTGAAGCAGTTCAACGCCGTGTACCAGCTGATTCCGCTGGGAGAGAGCTCCATCGTCGAAGAGCTTCTGTCCGTGACGGCCTCCCCTCCGGCGGGCCGCATCATCGAGGGAAGCAGCGTCACCCTGGCCAGCCCGATGACCGGAGCGGTGGTTCACTATACGCTGGACGGCTCGGAGCCGACTGCAGCCAGCCCCGTCTACAGCGGGCCGATTCCGGTCAGCCAGAATGTGACGGTCAAGGCTGTTGCGATTGCGGGCGGGCAGACCAGCAGCGTGTACAGCTTCGCCTACGTGGCGTCCGAGCAGCCTCGGATCCGGGACATTCAGGGCTTGTCCCACACCTCCGAATATGCCGGGCAAGAGGTGAAGGACATCGAGGGGATCGTCACCCAATACGGGTACACCTTCGCGAATGGTGCCTATAAGGGCTTCTTTATCCAGGATCCGACTCCGGACCAAAACCCGGCCACCTCTGAAGGCATCTTCGTCTTCACGACCAACGAAGCCGCCAAGCCGGCCATCGGGGATCTGGTGAAGGTGAGCGGAACGGTGGCGGAGTACAACGAGGGCAGCAGCTCCAACCTGACCTCCACCCAAATCACCGGCCCGACCGTCACGGTGGTCTCCTCCGGCAACCCGCTTCCGGCACCTGTTGTATTGGGGAAGAACGGACGGGTGCTGCCGACCTCGGTGATCGACAACGACGGCATGGCGCAATACCAGCCGGAGGAAGATGCCATTGACTTCTACGAGTCCTTGGAGGGTATGCTCGTCAAGCTGCCGTCTCCGGTTATCACCAGCCCCTACTGGACCAGCGGAAGCGGGAACACCCTGGTCTACAACATCGCCACTCGGGTGGACAATACATCGCCCGACATTCTGACCTCCGCCGGAGGCCTGGTGCTGAAGGGATCGGGCAACCTGAACCCGCAGCGGCTCCTGATTGCCTATGGGGATCCGGGCCAAGAGGTTGGAACAGGGGACCGGTTCACCACGGACGTGACCGGCGTCATCGGCTACAATAACGGCAATTATAAGGTCATCCCTCCGCTTGGCGGCCTGCCCACTATTCAACAGGGTACCTTCCAGCAGGAAACCACTACCCTGGTGCAGGATGCAGGGAAGCTGACCATCGCCAGCTATAACGTGGAGAATTTCAACCCGGGCGTCGGCGCCGAGAAGATCAACAAGATCGCCGATTCCATCGTCCATAACCTGAAGCAGCCGGATATTCTGGGGCTGGTGGAGATGCAGGACAACAGCGGGGAAACCGATAACGGCGTCGTGGATGCGGATGCCAGCTACCAGGCGCTGATTCAAGCGGTGAAAGCCGCCGGCGGTCCTGATTATAAGTACACGGACGTCGCGCCGGTGAACAATCAGGACGGCGGGGCTCCCGGCGGCAACATCCGCGTCGGCTTCCTGTACAATCCGGCACGGGTCACGCTGTCGGCCAGCGTGAACGGCACCAAGGGCGGCTCCACCGATGCGGTTGCGTACGATGGGGCGAACGGCAGGCTGACGTACAACCCGGGCCGGATCGACCCGACCAACAGCGCGTTCAGCCGGTCCCGGAAGCCGCTGGCGGCGCAGTTCGAATTCCAGGGCGAGAGCGTGATCGTGATCGCCAACCATTTTAACTCCAAGTCGGGGGATAACGGCCCGTTCGGCAGCACGCAGCCTCCGGTACTGTCCAGCGAGACGCAGCGGCACCAGATTGCCGATGTGGTCAACGGCTTCGTGAAGGGTGTGCTGGCGGCGAACCCGGAGGCCAACATCGTGGCGCTGGGCGATCTGAACGACTTCCAGTTCACGCAGACCGTGACCCGGCTGAAGGGTCAGGAGCTGGATGACCTGATCGACAAGCTGCCGCTGAATGAGCGGTACACCTACACCTTCGACGGCAATGCGCAGGTTCTGGACCACATCCTTGTGAGCAAAAAGCTGACCCCGATGACCGCCGTGGACATCGTGCATCTGAATGCGGACTTCCCGCACAGCCGGGGCCGGGTCTCCGACCATGACGCGGTGCTGGCGCAGCTGAATCTGAAGGGCGACACCTTCACGATTCTGCATACGAATGACACCCATGCGAATCTGGATACCTCCAGTGCGCCGGACACTATTCTCCGCCGGATCACCGCCGTCAAGAATGCCCAAGCCTCCACGGCGGGCACGCTCTTGGTGGACGCGGGCGATGTCTTCTCCGGTACGCTCTACTTCAACAAGTATGAGGGCCAGGCGGACCTGGAATTCATGAATCTGGCCGGCTATGACGCCATGACCTTCGGCAACCATGAGTTCGACAAGGGCTCAGAGGTATTGGGCCGGTTTATCGACCATGCGAAGTTCCCGTTCGTCTCCGCCAACGCGGACTTCTCCAAGGATGCCATTCTCGGTCCGAAGTTCGTCGGCAGCATTGGCCAGCCGGGGATGCCCGGATCGATTTACCCGGCGTTAGTGAAGCGCATGGGCGACGGGAAAGTCGGCATCTTCGGTCTGACCACCGAGGATACGGCCAACATCTCCTCCCCCGGCGACGTCACCTTCCAGAATGCGGTGGAGAAAGCGAAGGCCACCGTGGCGGCGCTGCAAGCCCAAGGGATCAACCGGATCGTGCTGCTGTCCCACCTGGGCTATGACGAGGACGTGAAGCTGGCCCAGCAGGTGGAGGGCATCGACGTCATCGTGGGCGGCCATACCCACACCAAGCTGGACCAGCCGGTGGTGGACCGCACCCACAGCGCGCCGACTCTGATCGTGCAGACCGGCGAGAAGGGCCAGTACCTGGGCAAGCTGCAGGTCACCTTCGATGCTCAGGGCGTGCTGACAGATTGGAACGGCGGGCTCATCTCCATCGAAGCCAAAAATTCCGCAGGCGCTTATGTCCTGGCCTCCGATCCGGAAGCCAAGGCGATCCTGGGGCAATACAAGCCCGGAGTCGAGTCGTTGCTGCAGCTCGCCGTAGGCGAGACCGAGGTAGCGCTGGACGGGCTCCGCGAGAATGTCCGCACCAAGGAGACCAATCTGGGCAACCTGATCGCCGACGGCATGCTGAAGGCAGCCCAAGCGGCGGGAACCGGAGCGGTTATGGCGCTGCAAAATGGTGGCGGCATCCGGTCCTCCATCCCGGCAGGGACGATTACTCAAGGTCAAGTGATGACTGTACTGCCGTTCAACAATGATCTGGTAACCATTACGCTGACCGGTCAAGAGATTAAGGAAGCCCTGGAGAACGGCGTGTCCAAGCTGCCTGCGGCAGACGGACGTTTCCCGCAGGTGGCGGGCCTGAAGTTCACCTACGACTCCTCGAAGCCCGCAGGTGAGCGGGTCAAGAGCATCCAGGTGAAGAATGGCGGCACCTATGCGCCGATTGACTTGTCCGCCTCTTATGTGATGGCGACCAATGCTTTTACGGCCAAGGGCGGGGATTTCTACAGCTCTCTGGAGAAGGCCTACAAGGAAGGGCGCGTCAATCTGCTGTACCTGCCGGATTATGACGTGTTCACCAACTATCTGAAGTCAGGCAAGGTGACGGCGTCTACCTCTCCGGTAGAAGGCCGAATCGTAGATGTGGCGGGACAGCAGCCGGAGGGCAATATTAAGCTTCAACTGCTCAGCGTCAACGACCTGCACGGCAAGATCAATGATTCATACACGGAGAAGTCACTGAATGTGGATGTCAATGGTGATGGGGTGATCTCCCCGGACGTGCTGGTCGGCGGAATGGATTATATGGCTTATGCCATGAAGCAGCGGGAAGCGGCCAACCCGAACACCCTGATCGTGCATGCCGGCGATATGGTCGGCGGCAGCCCGCCGGTGTCGGCCCTGTTCCAGGATGAGCCGGTGGTGGAGATCATGGAAGCCATGGGCTTCGACGTGGGCGTCGTGGGCAACCACGAATTCGACGAAGGCCGGAAGGAGCTGCTCCGGCTGGTGAACGGCGGAGACCACCCGAACGGCAAGAAGGGCTACGACGGCCAGAACTTCCCGCTCTTGGCGGCCAACGTGGTGGATAAGACCACGGGGGAACCCATTCTTCCCGCCTATACGGTGAAGGAAGTGGAAGGCGTGAAGGTGGGCTTCATTGGGGTCATTACGCTGGAGACACCGGATATCGTCATGCCGGCCGGCATTCAGACCCTGCGCTTCACCGATCCGGCTGTGGCCGTGAACAAGGCGGCGGCGGAGCTGAAGGCCCAGGGCGTGAAGGCCCTTGTGGTCCTGGCCCATATCCCGGCGAGCCAATCCGGTGATGCGGCGGCAGGAGATGCGGCCGATCTGGCCAACGCCGTGGATGACGAGGTGGACGTCATCTTCGCCGCCCATAATCACCTGCGGGTGAACGGAATGGTGGACGGCAAGCTGATCGTGCAGGCATGGGAATACGGCAAGGCTTTCGCGGATGTGGATCTGGAGCTGGACCGCACCACGGGAGACATCGTCTCGAAGAAGGCGGAGCTGGTCTACAATGTGCACAACGGTTATGATCCGGCTGTAAGAGCCATCATCCAGCATTATTCGGAGCTGGCGGCTCCCTATCTGAACCGCGTGATCGGGACGGCAGCCGTCGAGATGTCCAAGGATTATCCGGGAGTGGGAATCGGGGGTTACGGAGACAAGGCTCTCGGCAACCTGATCGCTGACGGCATGAAGGCGGAGATGAACGCGGACTTCGCCCTGATGAACGGAGGCGGCGTCCGGGAGAATCTGAACGCGGGTGAGATCACTTGGGGCGAGCTGTTCGGCGTCCAGCCGTTCAACAACGTGCTGGTGAAGCTGGAGGTGACCGGCGCCGATATGGAGGCGATCCTGAACGGCATGCTGGGCTCCGGAACGACGTACGGACCGGACTCTCATGTAGCGGGTCTCAAGTACACCTGGTACCGGGATGCGCAGAACAACCGTAAGGTGGTGGACATGGTGCTGCCTAACGGCAAGCCTGTCGATAAGAACGCCACCTATACCCTGGTCGTGAACAATTTCATGCACACCTCCACGGCACCGAAGTATGTGGAGCTGGGTAAACGCGGCAAGAACCCGGTCACCGGACCGGAGGATCTGACCGCTACCGTGAATTATGTGAAGAGCTTCTCCGGTCCGATCACTTATGTGCCGGAGGGCCGGATTAAGGAGATCGCTCCGCCAGCATCGGAGCCTTCCGATGACAGCAGTGATACTCCCGCACCTTCCAACCCGGCACCGTCCAATCCGGCTCCCGCCGCTCCGCCTGCCGGAGCGGGTGTGGTCACTCCGGTAGCGACAGACACTGGAGTTGAGCTGAAGATCGACCCGAAGGGGCTGAAGACCGAGACCGGCGCGGACGGCAAAACCATGACCGTACTGACGGTGAACGCCGATGCCCTGACGAAGGCGCTGGAGATGGCGGACGGCGCCAAGAAGAACATCGTCCTGGATCTGGGCGCCGCAGGAGGCGTGAAGGTCGGACTCCCGGCCTCGGCGCTGGCAGGCTCCAACGGCGATATCCTGAGCATCCGTTCCGGCGGCATGACCTATGATCTGCCGGTCGGCATCCTGAATGCGGGCTCCCTGGGCTCGAATGCGGTGATTACCGTGTCCATCGCCCCGGTTTCCGGCACCCAGTCGGAGCAGCTGAAGAAGGCGGCCGGCACGGCCGGAGCCGAGCTGCTTGCAGACGGGGTTAGCTACACGATTACGGCACAGACCGGAGGCGGGCAATCGGAGATCAACGGGTTCGGCTCCAACTACGTGACCCGGACGATCACGATTAACCGATCTGTAGATGGCAGCGGCGCGACGGCGGTCGTCTTCGATCCCGCCACCGGAGAGCTTTCCTTCGTACCGGCCGTGTTCGAGACGGCGAACGGGAAGACCGTGGTCCGTATCATACGGAATTCCAACAGCATCTACACCGTCGTCCAAGCGGACAAAACCTTCGCGGACCTGAAGGGCCACTGGGCCCGCAACGAGGTGGAGCTGCTGGCGTCCAAGCTGCTCGTGAAGGGGCAGACGGACACCGCCTTCGCTCCTGATGCCGCCATTACCCGCGCCGAATTCGCCGCCCTGCTGGTTCGGGCGTTGGGCCTGAAGCCGGATGCGGCGGGCGCTTCGACCATCGCGGATGTGAAGTCCGGCGAATGGTATGCCGGCGCCATCGGAGCGGCGGTGAAGGCAGGCGTCATGAAGGGCTTCGAGGACGGCACCTTCCGTCCGAATGCAAGCATTACCCGTGAGGAAATGGCGGTCATGATCGCCAGAGCTCTTGCTGCAGCTGGCAAGGGAGAGGCGCAGACGCAGACCGATGCCTCCCGCAAGTTTGCAGACGGCAGCCAGATCCAAGCATGGGCGCTGGATTCCGTAGGCCGCAGCGCGGCTGCAGGCATCGTGAACGGAACGGCGGACAACCGGTTCCAGCCTTCGGCCCAAGCCACCCGCGCGGAGGCTGCCGTGATGCTGAAACGGTTCCTGCAATACGTCGGCTTTATGAACTAAGGGATTAACCAAGAAGAGGCATACCGGCAGGGAAGTTCCCTGTCCGGTATGCCTCTCTTTATTATGGGACGTTCAGTCGCATACGACCGGCAGGCCCGGATCCGCATACAGCCGGAACATCAAGTGAATCTGCTCCGCCGTATTGCGGCTGACCGACAGCTCGGGCAGCTCCTCCGGACCGAAGAAACCGACCTCGGAGGTTTCCGTGCCCCCGGAGGCGGAGCCGCCTACGATCCGGCAGGCGATGAACAGCTTATAGATGTGGAAGGCGTCCGGCGGATGGTTATGGAACTGCTTGTCCAGCACGGCAAGCAGCCGTTCGGCCTCCACCTCGTACCCGGCCTCCTCCCGAACCTCCTTCGCGGCGATCTGGAACGGGGACAGCCCGATGTCCGCCCAGCCTCCGGGCAGGGACCATGCGCCGTCCGCCTTCTCCTTGACCATGAGGATGCGTCCGTCCTCGATGATGACCGCCCGGATGTCCACCTTCGGCGTCGCATAGCCCTCATCCGAAGCGAAGGCTGTCCGCAGCTTCTCGGGGCTGACCTCCGTGTAGTGGCTCATGATCTCCACGCTCAGCTCTCTCAGCTGCTCGAACCTCTCGATATCGTAGACGTCCCGTCCATAGGCCAAGCCCGTCTGGGCTATGGCTTGAATCTGCTTGGCCCAATCCAGCCAGCGCATGTTCATCTGCAATCAACCTCCATATTGTAATAAACCCGTTCAGGTATACTGGGCGGCGGCAGGCCCGTCCGTCCGCAGTGCGCTCAGATGGCGCAGATCGTTCACGGCCAGAACATGGGTGTACTCCGGCTCCAGCTGAAGGGTGGTGATGCCGCAGTTGCCGTGGTGCACGGTGAACGGGGACTCGAAGGGAACGCGGAGCAGGTGCTTGATCAGCTCATTCCCGGATCGCCCGTGTATGACGCAGGCGACGGTGGCGTGGGCGCCTTCTCTGCACAGCCCCAGCAGCCGGTCGGCGACGGGCTTCATGCGGACGAAGGTCTCCTCCCGGGTCTCGCCCTCCCGGTGGCGGGCCCAGCCCTCTTCATCGGCTTCGTCCGGGAACGGGAGGCCGGCATATTTGCGCTCCAGCGCGGAGCGGGGCAGTCCTTTTTCCTGATAGCAGTAGCCCAGCTCACACAGGTCGGACCAGATGCGCACCGGAATGTCCGCTGCTTGAGAGATCAATTGAGCCGTGTGCAGAGCCCGGTCCATCAGGCTGCAGAAGAGAAGCTCGATTCCCGCTCCCTGCAGGGCCTCGCCGGTCAACGAAGCCTGTTGTTCTCCCAGCGGGGACAGCGTGCTGTCTCTCGAGTCAATCAGGCCCGCGTTGCTCATGGATTCGCCATGGCGGATCAGATGAACTTTCATGGAAGGTGTCCTCCTAAGAATTGTTAATTTCATCTTAGCAGATCTTCGGTCCGAACATTGACACGAAAAATGAAAATATGATATAAAAAATGTGGAGTTAGCACTCGATGTAAAGGAGTGCTAATATACGTTCGGAACGGAAGGGAGACTGTCGATCATGGCGAAAAAGCAGTTCAAGGCGGAATCGAAGCGGCTCTTGGAGATGATGATCAACTCCATCTACACCCACAAGGAAATTTTCTTAAGAGAGCTGATCAGCAACGCCAGCGATGCCATCGATAAGATGTATTACAAGGCGCTGTCCGACGACAAGCTGGTTTTTAATAAAGAGGATTACTTCATTAAGATTACGGCGGACAAGACCAACCGGACGCTGACCATCACGGACACCGGCATCGGCATGACCAAGGAGGAGCTGGACAACAACCTGGGCACCATCGCGAAGAGCGGCTCTCTGGCCTTCAAGAGCGAGAACGAGGTGAAGGACGACCACACCATCATCGGCCAATTCGGCGTCGGCTTCTACTCCGCGTTCATGGTGGCGGACGAGGTGACCGTCGTGACCCGGGCCTACGGTAGCGAGGAAGCCTACGAATGGCGCTCCAAGGGGGCGGACGGCTATACCATCGAACCGGCGGCGAAAGATACGGTCGGCACTGAGATTACGCTGAAGATCAAGGAGAATACCGAGGACGAGCAGTACGACGAGTATCTGGAGGAGTACCGGCTCCGGTCCATCGTCAAGAAGTACTCGGACTTCATCCGCTATCCGATCAAGATGGACATGAAGCGGTCCAAGCTGAAGGAAGGCACGGAGAACGAGTACGAGGACACGGTGGAAGAAGAGACCGTGAACAGCATGGTGCCGATCTGGCGGAAGAACAAGAACGAGCTGACCCAAGAGGATTACGAGAACTTCTACAACGAGAAGCGCTACGGCTTCGACAAGCCGCTGAAGCATATGCATATCAGTGTGGACGGGTCGGTGGTGTACCGGGCGATTCTGTTCATCCCGAAGAACACTCCGTTCGATTATTACACCAAGGAGTACGAGAAGGGGCTGGAGCTGTACTCCAACGGCGTCCTGATCATGGAGAAGTGCTCCGACCTGCTGCCGGACTACTTCGGCTTCGTGAAGGGCATGGTGGATTCCGAGGATCTGTCGCTGAACATCTCCCGGGAGCTCCTGCAGCATGACAAGCAGCTGAAGCTGATCGCGAAGAATCTGAAGAACAAGATCAAGAGCCAGCTGGCCAGCCTGCTGAAGGACGAGCGCGAGAAGTACGAGGAGTTCTACAAGGCCTTCGGCCGCACCCTGAAGTTCGGCGTGTACAGCGACTACGGCATGAACAAGGACGATCTGCAGGATCTGCTGATGTTCACCTCCTCCAAGGAGAAAAAGTGGATTACGCTGGACGAATACGTGGCGAACATGCCGGAAGACCAGAAGTACATCTACTACGCCACCGGGGAATCCGCGGAGCGCATCGAGAAGCTGCCGCAAACGGAGCTGGTGCTGGATAAGGGCTACGAGATTCTTTACTTCACCGACGACATCGACGAGTTCGCCATCAAGATGCTGATGAAGTACAAGGACAAGGAGTTCAAGAACGTGTCGAGCGGAGACCTGGGCATCGAGCCGGAAGCCAAGGACGAGGCGGATGCGGAGGAGAACAAGGAGCTGTTCGAGGCGATGAAGTCCATCCTGGGCGACAAGGTCAAGCAGGTCCGTGCCTCCAAGCGGCTCAAGTCCCATCCGGTGTGCCTGACCACCGAGGGCGAGCTGACCATCGAGATGGAGAAGGTGCTCCGCGCCATGCCGGGCAGCGAGGACGTGAAGGCGGAGAAGGTTCTCGAGATCAATGTGGGCCACGACGTATTCCAATCGCTGAAGGACGCCCATGGCAAGGACCAGGAGAAGCTCAGCCTGTACACCAAGCTCTTGTACAATCAGGCGCTGCTGATCGAAGGCCTGCCGATCCAGGATCCGGTGGAGTTCACCAACGATATCTGCAAGGTCATGGTCTAAAAAAAGCCGCCGCGACCCCACTGGATTCGCGACGCTATTCATAGAAGAGGCACGGCCCCTGGTTGGGGACCGTGCCTCTTTGCTGTGCAAGCGGCTGCGACGGACCGCACGTCCGCCGCCACGGACTACCCGCTACGGCCGCCGCGGCGGGGTGTCGGCCTTCTTCTTGGGGGGCAGCTTCACGGGGAGGGTCTCGGCCCAGTCGAAGGAGCGCTGGAGCCAGGCGGAGATCCGTTCAGGCTCCTGCTTCCAGGCTGCGGGCAGAACCACGTACTCCCTCATGGGTCGCTCCGGCATAGGGGCGAACGGAGAAGTGCCCTCTGTATCGAGCAGCTCCCGGCGCTCCGTCTCAGGCAGACGCACGAAGAGGTCATCACCGAACAGCCCCGCGAACATGTTTCCGTTGATGAAGGCTCCCCAATTGCCGAACATGGGACGGATCTGGATATGCGGGTCACCGGGCAGCACCAAGGAGAAGAAGGCTCTCGCCTCCGGCGTTGGTCGTGGAAAAGACATGCGGCATCCTCCCCTGGTAATCGATTTATGCCCAGCATAAGGGATGATGAATCCCATTGCAACTTTCGAGAGACGGGACGTTTCGACGGCGGTTTTGCGGGATATGTCACTTTTGGTGGAAGATAACCTACTATACGTCTCACGCCGGATTCGGTACTATTAGCATATGAGGTGAGGAACGGTGGAGACGGAGTTTAAATTGACAGTGGCCGAGGTGCTGCAGAGGCCTCTCTTTCAGGGAGTCCGCATCCTGGCCGGAGAAAAAGGTCTGAACCGCCGTGTACGCTGGGTTCATATCGTGGAGGTCTCCCATTTCGAGATGCTTATGGACGGCGGGGAGCTGGTGCTTACCACGGGCATTGCCTTCAGCAGGGAGGTGGGCTTCTCGGTCCGTTACCTGGAGCAGCTGATCCAGCAGCATGCCGCCTGTCTCTGCATCGAGCTGGGCCACTCTCTCTTCGAGGTGCCCGACCAGCTCATCGAGGCAGCCAATGCCCATGACTTTCCGCTCCTGGTGTTCCCCGGGGCGGTGCGTTTCGTGGATATTACCCAGGATCTCCATTCCCTGATCATCAACCGGCACCACCGGATGCTGCAGGAACTGGAGATCATCTCAAGGAAGTTCCACCATCTGAGCCTGGGCTCCCAGGGACTGGCCGGGGTGCTGAAGCTCCTGCAGGTCAGCACCGGGAACCAGGTGGCATATGTGCCGGTGCAGGGGGCGCCGAGCTTCGTGCCGGTCCTTCCCGCAGCCCGGCAGAAGGAGCTGCTGGAGGCTGTAACCCGCTGCGTCGGGGAGCGGCAGGGCACGGCCGGTGGGTCGGACACCTTCCCTTATCACTCCTCCCATGGGGAGTGGTCGGTGATGCTGCAGCCGGTCCGGGCGCTGGGACGGATCTGGGGGTACGTGGCGATGGCCATGAAGGATCGGCTGCCGCAGGAATTCGACAGCCTGATTCTGGACTCCGCCTCCCTGTGGGCCGCCCAGGATCTCCTGCGGAAGCGGTATGTGGAAGAGCGCCGCATGTACACGGAGAACCTGTGGGTGGAGGACCTTCTGAACGGGAGGCTCCGGGATGAGGAAGAGCTGAAGTCTCTTCTCGGGGTTCATTATAAGAGGCTGCATGGTGCAGGCTGCCAGGTCTGTGTGGTGGAGTTCGAGCACCGGGGCGATCTAGAAGCGGAGGGAGGAGAGGAGGGGGCCGAGTCCATCGGCATCCATCTGTCCCTCTTGCTCCGATCCCGGCTGGAGCAGGCCTCCTTCCATCCGCTGATGACGGTGAAGAACAACCGCCTCGTCATCGTGGCGGCGGATCTGTATCCGAAGAGCCCGGCTAAGGGCAGGCTGGGGCATATTTTGGGGCAGCTGCTGGATGGCAAGGAGGAGGAGCTTCTGCAGCAGGTGAAGCTGACGGCTGGGGTCGGCAAGCCCCAGGCCCGGCTGATGAACGCACCGGCCAGCTATCAAGAGGCTGTGCAGGCGATGACCCTGCATCCGTGTATGGGCAAGTCCGTGCTATTCTTCGATGATCTGGGGGTGTACCAGCTGATCTTCCAGGTCTCGGACCGGGAGAGGCTGCAAGCCTTCGTGAACCGGTACCTGGGGCCGCTCATCGAGCATGATGCCCAGAAGGGCGGGGAACTGCTGCTAACCCTGAAGGTGTACCTGGATTACGACGGGTCCAAGCAGATGGCCTCGAAGAAGCTGTACATCGTTCGGCAGTCGCTCTACTACCGGCTGGATAAGATTGCGGAGCTGCTGGGACCGGGCTATATGGAGACGGAGAACCGTCTGGCGCTTCAGGTGGCGCTTCGGGCATACCAGCTGCTGCATGCGGATGATTCCGAATCATAGGTGTATGTCATATTATCTAACATGAAATCGAGGCTTGTAAAAGACGGTGACAGGTTTCCCTTACACGGTGTCCAATGCAACCCGTCTTCCGCATCCGTATAGTTAATGGTAGAAGAGGAAATCTAATACCAAGAAACGGACGGTGTTGACGATGATCATAGGGGTGCCCAAAGAAATCAAAAACAATGAAAACCGGGTCGGGATGACCCCCGGCTCCGTAGCTGCCTATAAGGCGGCCGGCCACGAGGTATGGGTGGAAACGGGAGCGGGACTCGGCTCGGGATTTGCCGATGAAGACTACGCGGCAGCGGGAGCCGTCCTCGTACCGGACGCGAAGACCGCATGGTCCGCGGAGATGGTCGTGAAGGTGAAGGAGCCGCTGCCTTCGGAGTACAAGTATTTCCGCGACGGGCTCATCCTCTACACGTACCTGCACCTGGCGCCGGAAGCGGAGCTGACCCGGGCGCTGGTGGACAGCGGCGTGACCGCCATCGCCTACGAGACGATTCAGCCGGATAACGGCAGCCTGCCGCTTCTCGTGCCGATGAGCGAGGTGGCCGGACGGATGGCCGTGCAGATCGGCGCCCGGTTCCTGGAGAAGGCCAATGGCGGCAAGGGCGTGCTGTTGGGCGGTGTTCCCGGCGTGGAGCCCGGCAAGGTCACCATCGTGGGGGGCGGCATCGTGGGCACCAACGCGGCCAAGATCGCCGTCGGCATGGGCGCCGAAGTAACCATTCTCGATATCAGCGCGGACCGGCTGCGCCAGCTGGACGATCTGTTCCAGGGCCGCGTCAAGACGCTGATGTCCAATGCCTATAACTTGGCCGAAGCGGTCCGCAGAGCGGATCTCGTCGTCGGCGCCGTTCTTATTCCGGGGGCCCGCGCGCCGCGTCTCGTCACCAAGGAGATGGTGGAGCGGATGGCTCCGGGCTCCGTCATCGTGGACGTGGCCATCGACCAAGGGGGCTCCATCGAGACCATCGACCGGATCACCACCCACGATCAGCCGACCTACGAGAAGTTCGGCGTGCTCCATTACGCCGTGGCCAACATGCCGGGCGCCGTCGCCCGCACCTCGACCCTGGCACTGACCAACGTGACCGTGGGCTACGGCCTGCAGATCGCCAATCGGGGCTATGCCGCAGCGGCTCTTGCCAACAAGGCTATCGCCCGCGGCATCAATGTAGTCGACGGCAAGGTGACCTACAAGGCGGTTGCTGAGGCCCACGGCTATCCCTACACGGACATTCACTCCGTCCTGAATGGCAAAGTATCCGTCTAAGCGCCGCCACATATATATAGTAGAAGCGAGCGAGCCTCCTGCGGAATATCCTTTCCGCAGGAGGTTTTTTACGCTATTCGACCACAAGAAAGACGCCTCATGAAGAAGACTTAAAGTTCATTTTGTTCAATAGGTGGGTAAACTGCTGTTTGGTCTCTGGGGTCTGATCGTTCATGGTATAACTTATGACATAGATCGTTTTATGGGCGATCGGGATGATCCCATAATACACATGATGGGTTCCAGTTAACCCTGAAGCGGCGGTTCCGTTATCCGCATCTAATGTAAATAAAGTACAACTGCCTATGGGGATATCAATAGACTCTTCTTTGCTCACTGTACTATGGTTAGGTTTGACATGTTTGAAATCAAAATCCTGCTCATAATCCATCGCAGATATATCACCGATGAACTCGTCGTTCACATTCAAAATGAAGGCATGTCTCCCTGATTCGATACTCATACGCCATTGTGGCGGCAAGGTAACATTCAATGAAGTTACATCTGGATTATGAGGAGCCGGGGATGAAGGTTGGTTTTCGGATGCGGCGCGATCATTCGAGCAGCCAACAAGAGAACCGCCTAGCAGCATGAGCAGCATCATTTTCTTTAAGGGAAACACCCTAATCATCTCCATATTGGGATAGCTATAGAGGCACTGATTATTAGACTATAAATATCTCTGAAAAGTTAAATCTTCTTAATAAAGTTCATGAAGCCGCCAGCTATGCCGGCGGGTATGATCAGGTAAGGGATTTCCGGTTGCCAGACAGGATATAATAGAGGAATTACGGCGTTTATTGACCTGGAGTCAGTAAAAAATCGGCCTTTCCACAGCCCTGACATGCCTCGTGAAAAATGCTGGAATACGAAGCATTTCGGTGATTTTCAGAGCATTTCTAAAAGTATTATGTACTTTTGCAAGGAAGTCATGATTTTTGTCGATTTTAATTGAACTTTTCCGAGTTTTTCTGTATAATCATCCTGTTTGCTAAAGGATTCCGAATGTGGAGGTAATGGAAGTGGGGAAAGCGCTCATTATTGGCGCTGGCGGCGTAGCCAGTGTAGTCGTTCATAAATGCTGTCAGAACCCGGACGTGTTCGAGGAGATCTGTATCGCCAGCAGAACCGTGGAGAAGTGCGATGCACTTAAGAATAAATTGGCCGGAGGTCCGACCAAGATCCGTACGGCCCAGCTTGACGCCGATAAGACGGAAGACATTATCGCGCTGATCAATGATTTTAAGCCGGACGTTGTGATTAACGTGGCTCTGCCTTACCAGGACCTGACCATTATGGATGCCTGTCTGGCAACCAAAGTCCATTACGTCGACACGGCCAACTACGAGCCGCCGGAAACTCCGAAGTTCGAATACAAGTGGCAATGGGCCTACCGCGAGAAGTTCGAGCAGGCCGGCATCACCGCCCTCCTGGGCAGCGGCTTCGACCCGGGCGTTACGGGCGTATTCTGCGCTTATGCGCAGAAGCACCATTTTGACGAGATTCATTCCATCGATATCGTGGATGCCAATGCAGGCGACCATGGCTATCCGTTCGCAACCAACTTCAACCCGGAGATCAACATCCGCGAGATCACCGCGAATGGACGTTACTGGGAGCGCGGCGAGTGGATCGAGACTCCTCCGCTGTCCGTCAAGCGCACCTACGACCTGCCGGAGATCGGACCGAAGAACATCTACCTGCTGTACCATGAAGAGCTGGAGTCCCTGGCCGTCAACATCAAGGGCCTGAAGAAGATCCGCTTCTGGATGACCTTCTCCGACAACTACCTGAACCATCTGAAGGTGCTGGAGAACGTGGGCATGACCTCCATCGAGCCGATCGAGTTCGAAGGCCAGCAGATCATCCCGCTTCACTTCCTGAAGGCGATCCTGCCGGATCCGGCATCTCTGGGACCGCGCACCAAGGGCAAGACCAACATCGGCTGCATCATCCAAGGTGTGAAGGACGGCAAGCCGAAGACTTATTATGTGTACAACGTATGTGTGCATGAAGAGTGCTATGCGGAGGTCGGCTCCCAAGCGATCTCGTATACCACCGGCGTTCCGGCTATGATCGGCGCCATGATGATCATGAAGGGCATCTGGAAGAAGCCCGGCGTGTACAACGTGGAAGAGTTCGATCCGGATCCGTTCATGGACGCTCTGAATAAATACGGATTGCCGTGGCAAGAGAGCCTCTCGCCCGTGCTGCTGGACGATTGACCATGAACGAGTTGAACATCGATATCAGCTCCCTGCCGTCGCCCTGCTTCCTTGTGGATGAGAGACTTCTCACGCGCAATCTGGAGATCCTGGATTCCGTCCAGCAACGTACCGGTTGCAGCATTATTCTGGCTCAAAAGGGTTTTTCCATGCATGCGTTGTATCCGCTGGTGGGAAAGTACCTGAAGGGCGTCACTTCCAGCTCCCTGTTCGAAGCCCGGCTGGGCTTCGAGAAGATGGGCAAGGAAGTGCACACTTATGCGCCGGCTTATGTGGATTCCGAATTCGATGAGATTATCCGCTACAGCGACCATATCGTGTTCAATTCCTTTGACCAATGGAAGAGATACAAGACGAAGGTGCAGCAAGCCGGCAAGAAGATCGAATGCGGCATCCGCATCAATCCGGAATATTCCGAAGGCAAGACTCCGATCTATGATCCCTGCTACAAGCACTCCCGCCTGGGCGTTACCTACGCCAACTTCCGGCCGGAGGAGCTGGAAGGCATCGACGGGCTTCACTTCCATACCCTGTGCCAGCAGAACTCCGATACCCTTGAGCGGACGGTCCGCGTCGTCGAGGAGAAGTTCGGGGAGTACCTGCACCAGATGAAGTGGCTCAACATGGGCGGTGGACATCACATCACGCGTCCGGACTACGATGTGGACCGTCTCGTGAACCTGATCAACTACTTGCAGGAGAAATACTCGCTTCATGTCTACCTGGAGCCGGGCGAAGCGGTCGCGCTGAATGCCGGCTTCCTGGTGGCCTCCGTCCTCGACGTCGTTGAGAACGGGATGCAGCTGGGCATTCTCGACACCTCCGCGGCATGCCACATGCCCGACGTGCTGGAGATGCCGTACCGGCCTGAGATTATCGGTGCCGGGGAAGCGGGCGAGTACCCGCACACCTACCGGTTCGGCGGCCTGACCTGTCTGGCCGGCGACGTGATCGGCGACTACTCCTTCCAGGAGCCTCTGAAGCCGGGCGACCGGCTGGTGTTCACGGACATGGCCATCTACTCCATGGTGAAGACCAACATGTTTAACGGCGTGAATCTTCCCGCTATCGCAACGTATAATGAGAAGGACGGAGTGAAGGTCCTTCGAGAGTTCCACTTCGAGGACTACAGCTCGCGCTTGTCCTAGAGATACGAATGCCCGTCCGGCTTGATGCCGGGCGGGCTTTTTTGACGTCTAATAAATCTTCCGAATCAGCTCCATCACTTCCTCGACAGTGAGACCGAACGACTTGTAATAGGCAGCATCCACCGCCATTTGCCTCAAGACCATCTCATCTCGTATTCGCTGCCGCTCCTCCGGGGAGAATTCGGCCACGAAGCACCCTTTGCCCGTAATCGTATGAATCAGGCCGCTGCGCTCCAGCTCTTCCCAAGCTTTCTTGACGGTGATGATACTAATGCGAAGCTCGTGAGCGGCTTGGCGAATGGGCGGCAGGCAATAGCCGCTTGCCAGCTCGCCCTTGAGAATTTGAGCGCTGATCTGTTCGAAGAGCTGTTGATAGATCGGTTTTTCCGAAGTGTTCGAAATGATGATTTTCATTGAATTTCCACACGCTGGAATCGATGGACTGAAATGCGATAGGCGATCCAGGTGAAGACGAGATAGAACGCGATTCCTCCTGCCAGAATAGCCCCATGAAGCGCTGTATGGCCGGAGCCGTTGAAGAAGTCGGACACCTTGGCGTTCGCGATGCCCACCCATTGGATGAGCGTGGCAAACGTGAGAACAACCGTTATCGCCGTGATCTGCGCGGGGCCGTATTTATAGGCCGTCTTGTAAAACATCGGGAACAAAATGAGGTTGTAGAGGGCGAACATGATCAGGCATAGTCCCCAAAAGCCCATGTGCGGCGCGAAGAATACGTAGTCCGTGTGGGGGTATAGGCGAAAGGTGAAAAAGCCAAAGATCATGGCGACCACGATCTGCAAGCATTCCAGGATGACGATGACGGATATTCGGGCCTTCACCATGTCCTTCTTGGTCACAGGCAGGATCGCGGTAAACAGCATATCGTTTTTCGCCCGGTACTGAGCGAAGAGGTTGGGCATGGTGATCCAGAAGAAGTACATCATGGCAATCAGATAGATCCAATTCGGAATAAGCATCAAGGCGCCGTACAGGAGGGGTAGGACGAAATTCAGCCAGTGCACACCTATTTTCAATTCCTTGATCAGTAAGTTATACATGAGCATCCTCCATCTTCGAGAAGTAAATCATGATTTCCTCCAGGCTGGGTGTAGCGGCCTTGATCCCGGTATGGGGATCGAAGTCACAGGAACGGATCAGCCCCGTGAAGCCGAAGGAATGGGTCTTGTAGGAGATCAGCCGGTCCTTGACCTGGCTCAGTTCTTCTTCGCTGCCGCTTAAGAGGCGATATGACTCCTTCAATTCTTCCTTCTCAGCACTCTGAATAATACGTCCGTTCTGGATGTAGGTGATATAATCCGCGCACTTTTCCAAGTCCGAGGTGATATGAGTGGAGAACAGAATGCTGATCTCGCCGTCCACGACAAGCTCCTGGAAAATATCCAGCAGGTCGTCTCTTGCGACCGGATCAAGCCCGCTGGTCGGCTCGTCGAAGACAAGCAGCTTGGCACCATGGGACAAGGCGAGGGCCAAGCTGTACTTGACCTTCATTCCCGTCGATAAGTCCACGATCTTCTTATTCTCATCGAGATGGAATCTTCTCAAGTATCGAGTATAGGTCTCCTGGTCCCAATGATGGTAGAACCTCTTGATTACATCGGTCAGCGCCTTTATTCTGTATTGCTTATAAAAGTCCACGCCGCCGAAAGCGAATCCGATCTGCTGCTTCAATTCAAGTTCATGCTCCGCCATGCTCTTACCCAGAATGTGAACCTCACCACCGTCCAGATGAAGCATATTCAAGATCGCTTTGATGGTGGTGGTCTTACCTGCGCCATTGGAGCCGATGAAGCCCATGATATAGCCTTGCTCCAACTGGAACGAAACATCCTGAAGCTGAAAATGGGGATAGCTCTTGCTTATATTGCGAATGTCTAAAGCCAGCATAGGGAACCTCCTCTTGAGAAATTGTGATTATCGTATATACACAATATATCCCCTTGTGATGAAGGAGTCAATGGCTCTTACAAATTTTGGGCCGGAAAATCATGCTGGGATTTCAATGTCTAGTGAAATGTCTGGAAATGCCCTACACTATAGAGTGTGCTTTTAACGGGAGAGAAAGAGATGGAGCTCCAGCAGCTGCAGAGGCTGCCGGCGGCTCTTCGGAAGGAGGGGAACACCCGATGGTGTGGAAAATGACGCTGCCGTCGTGGTTAATCGCATTCCTGGTCGCGCTGGTCCTGACCGGCTGCACGGAGGCGAAGGCCCAGCACGATCGCTCAACGGAGCCGGCGGTTGAAGAAGCCGCAGCGCTGGGGAATGCCCGGCTTGACCCGGAAACCGGGGGGCTCCCGAAGGGTCAGGCGGAAGGAACGGGATCACCGGCTGCGTCCGCTTCAGCGGCAGCACCAAGTGTTCAGGCCACGCCGGGTGCGGCAAGTGCTTCGGAGGCGTCAGATGGAAGTCCGCCAGATGCGCCCGGGGCGACTGATGCAGCTGCGTCAGGCCTGCAAGCAGCGTCGGAAGGCGCAACTGCATCAGGCTCGCCAGGTGACTCCGTCCGCACCCCGCACCTGCTGGACGTGCCGCTCATCCGGCAGCTCCCGGAATACCCGAACGGCTGCGAGGTGACGAGCCTGGCCATGCTGACCGCATATCTGGGGCTGCCATATACGAAGGAGGAGCTGGAGGCGCTTCTGCCGAAGGATCCGACGGAGCCGCAGCTTGGAACGGATGGACAGCTGGAGGTCTGGGGAGATCCGGACCGTGGGTTCGTCGGCGATATCCGCGGAGAATCGATCGGCTACTCCATCAACGCCGGCCCGTTAGCCCAAGTGTTTGGGCTGGTGTATTCAGCGGGCGCCCGGAACTTGACGGGGCAGGATTTTGGCGCGGTGGAGCAGGCGGTGGACCGGGGTCAGCCCGTCATCCTATGGGTGACGGAGGATTTCCACCCGGTATCGGAATGGGTGGAGTGGCGCACGACGGAGGGCAGGGTGGTCCGGGCGGTATGGAACATTCATGCGGTGCTGCTGGTGGGCTATGACGAGGATGCCGTCTATTTCAACAACCCTCTGACCGGGGACAAGGGACAGAAGGCCGAACGCGCAGCGTTCATCGAGGCCTGGGAGCAGCTGGGACGTCAGGCTCTGACTTATAAGGAGGAACATTCATGAAGCTCTTGTACGGGACGAGCAATCCAGCCAAGCTGCGCCATATGCGGGAGATGCTGAAGGGGCTGGAGATCGAGCTGATCGGCCTGAACGACTTGGGGCAGGCGTTGGAGCCTGTAGAGGAGAGTGGCAAGGACCCGCTGGAGAACGCTGTGTTGAAGGCAAGGGACTATTACAGGCAGACGGGGCTGCCGGTGTTTTCGTGCGACTCGGGGCTTTACCTGGAGGGGGTCACGGAGGAGGAGCAGCCGGGAGTCTACGTGAGACGGGTAGGGGGCAGAGTGCTGGACGATGAGGAGATGATTCTTCATTACGCCGGGTTGGCCCGCAAGTACGGAGGGGAGCTGAAGGCCCGGTACCGCAACGGCATTGCGCTGGTGCTGGGTGAAGGGACCTGGGCGGCATATGACGGGGAGGATATTGCCTCGAGCCCGTTCGTGCTGTCTGCCGTGCCCCATGAGCGGCGTAATCCGGGCTATCCCCTGGATTCGATCTCCCTCGAGCCGGATAGCAAGCGATACTACTTGGACGTCGGTCCGAACCGGGCCTTCGCGGACAGCCGGCAGGACGAGGGCTTCCGCAGGTTTTTCGAGAGGGCGTTGGCAGCTGGCTCGAAGCGGGGATCGTGACATATGCCGACGGGCAGATGTCCAAGCGAGACGGGCCGGCGCCCCATACTATAGGGTAGCTACAAAAATCACTCCTGAAAGGAGGCCCTCTCCATGGCCTACAATCCCCAATGTCCGCCCGTCAGCCCCATCGTGTGCCCGCCGACCGTCATCAACAACGATATCTACGTTCCCCAGCTGGTGGAAGTCATCCATCCGATTGAGATCGTCAACCGTTACCACTGTGTGCCGGTATACAAGCACGTGACCACCGTAACGTGCGCAGACAGCCCGGTGTCCGTATCCAGCCGGAAGAAGAAGAAACGCCGCTAATGCAGTCGGTGCCGCCGCTCTCCCGTGAGGGACGGCGGTTTTTTCATGTGTGGCACGGAGGGACGGGCCGTTGGAATCCCGGCCCCTTCCTGTTGGCGGCCGCCGGATGCTAACGGTTGCCTGAGCCGTTATTCTCCTCCTCCGGGCAGGTTAGGGATGGCTAACGGTTGTGACAGAAGCTATGGGGCGGTTCGGGCGAATCGCATGGTCGATATTCCATCCATAAGCGCTGCTGTAACCGTTAGAATCCGATACCGTCTCCGATCGGACGAATAGCGACTCCTGTAACCGTTACATGGTTCCGTCCCATTCGAATAAGACGTGACGAACGGTCCGCGAGTTCGCCGTCCCAGGCAGGGAATCCGCAGCCCGCCGGCGAATTACACAAGGCGCAGCGCGAAGCGGTTTCGTCTTCGGATGCGCCCCATAGAGGCACAGGAACACAACCGGTGTTGTGTTTTTCTTTTGAGAGGAGCAAGGTCTAGATGGACAAGCTGACGATGCAATCCGCCGGAGGAGCCGGACGGAATCTGGAGAAGCTGGCGGAGCTCTTCCCGAACGTGATCACGGAGGCCCGGGATGCCGGCGGGCGGATCTGCAGGGCCGTGGATTGGGAGCTGTTGAAGCAGCTGCTCTCGGACGAGGTTGTGGAGGGGGATAAGGAGCGCTACCAGCTCACCTGGCCCGGCAAAAAAGCCGCCGTCGCCCAAGCCAACGCTCCGGTCACCCACACCCTTCGTCCGGTACGGGAGGACAGCGCGGACTGGGACCGGACGGAGAACGTCTACATCGAGGGTGACAATCTGGATGTGCTGAAGCTGCTTCAGGAATCTTACCTGGGGCGGGTGAAGATGATCTATATCGATCCCCCTTACAATACAGGCAACGACTTCATCTACAAGGACGACTTCCGGGATGCGGCGGACCGCTACCTGGAGCGCTCGGGCCATAGGGACGGCGAGGGAAACCGGCTGGTGGCCAATCCGGCCGCCAACGGGCGCTTCCACAGCGATTGGCTGTCCATGATGTACTCCCGCCTGCTGGTGGCGCGGAATCTTCTGCGGGAGGACGGCGTCATCTTCATCAGCATCGACGACCATGAGGCGGACAATCTCCGGAAGCTGTGCGACGAGGTGTTCGGGGGAAGCAGCTTCATCGCGCAGATCGTCTGGCAGAAGGTGCATACCCGGAAGAACTCGGCCCGGTTTTTCTCCGAATCCCACGAATACATCCTCTGCTACGCCAAGCGCAAGAAGCTGGACGCTGCCGACCCGGGCTGGGAGCGCAATCTGCTGCCAAGGGAGAACAACGACGCCTACAAAAATCCTGACAACGACCTGAAGGGTCCTTGGAAGCCCGACCCGATTACGGCCCATAATCCTTACAGCGCCGACTATACGATTACGAAGCCCAACGGGATCGTGCTGTCCCGCCCTCAGGACCGGTATTGGGCCCTCTCCGAGGAGAGCTGGCTGCGCAAGGTCCGGGACAACGAAGTGATCTGGGGCGAGGGGGAATCGTATCCGATGGTGAAGCGGTACCTGAGCGAGGTCCAGAACGGGCTGGTGCCGGTGACCCTGTTCGACCGGGAGTTCGCCGGGGACTCGGCGCAGGCCAACCGGGAGCTGAAGGAGCTCTTCGGTCTGGGCGCTCTGTTTCCTTACCCGAAGCCGTCCAAGCTGATCCGCCGGCTGCTGCAGATCGCCACCGGTCCGGACGACCTGGTGCTGGATTTCTTCTCCGGATCGGCGTCGACGGCCCATGCGGTCATGCGGCAGAATGTGGAGGACGGAGGCCGGCGCCGGTACATCCTGGTCCAGCTTCCGGAAGTTGCGCCGGAGGAATCGGAAGCGTACAAGGCCGGCTATTCCACACTTTGCGAGATCGGCAAGGAGCGAATCCGCCGGGCGGCCGCCAAGGTACGGGAGGAGACGGGAGCGGAGCTGGACTACGGCTTCCGGGTGTACCGGCTGGACTCCTCCAACATGAAGGAGGTCTACTACCGGCCGGAGGAATGGAGCCAGCAGGACCTGTTCGACTATGCCTCCAACGTCAAGGAGGACCGGACGGGGGAAGACCTGCTGGTCCAGGTCATGCTGGAGAACGGACTGGAGCTCTCCCTTCCGATGGAGACCCTGCAGCTGGGGGGGAGCACCGTCTACCTGGTGGGCGGCGGAGAGCTGATGGCTGCCTTCGAGCCGGAGCTCGAAGACGCGGTGTTCCAAGAGATTGCCGGGCGCAAGCCTCGTCGGGCCGTTTTCCGGGACGCCTCATTCCGGGATGATGCGGCGCGGATCAATGCGGAGGAGCTCTTCAAGCGGAGCTCCCGTCATACGACGGTTCAGGTCCTATAAGGCGGGTGGACAACAGGATGAGAATTCGGTATAAGCAGCAGCCGTTCCAATGGGAAGCGGTGCGTAGCGTGGTAGACGTCTTCAGGGGGCAGACGCCGGCCGGTCCCGGCCGGGCTGGAGCCTTCGCTGAACCGGGGTGGGCACTGGGCACAGGGAATGTGTCCAACCGTCCGGTGGAGGTGCCGGAGGCGGACCTGCTGCGCCAGCTGCAGGAGGTGCAGCAGCGCGGTGGACTCCCCCGTTCCGAGCGGCTGGAGGGACATTACAACCTGACGGTGGAGATGGAGACCGGCACGGGCAAGACCTACACCTACATCCGGACCATGTTCGAGCTCTACCGGGAGTACGGGTGGGGCCAATATATCATCGTCGTGCCGTCCATCGCGATCCGGGAGGGGGTGCTGAAGACCTTCGAGATGACGGAGGACCACTTCATGGAGCAGTACGGCATGAAGGCCCGGTGCTTTGTCTACAGCTCCAGGCAGCCCCATCAGATCGCCCGGTTTGCCGCCGATGGCGGCATCCAGGTCATGATCATCAACTCCCAGGCCTTCGCCGCCCGGGGGCAGGATGCGCGGCGGATCTATATGGAGCTGGATGATTTTCAGTCCCGGCGGCCCATCGACGTCCTGGCGGACACCCGCCCGATCCTGATCATCGACGAGCCCCAATCCGTCGAGGGGGCCAAGACCAAGGAAGCGCTGAAGGATTTCCGGCCGCTCTTCACCCTGAGATACTCGGCGACCCACCGGGCGGGAGAAACCTACAACAAGGTGTACCGGCTGGACGCCTTGGACGCCTACAACATGAAGCTGGTCAAGAAGATCAGCGTGGTCGGAATCACCACCCGGCAGACCGCAGCCGGAGAGGGGTATCTTTATCTCGAGGGCGTCGATCTGAGCCGGCGCAGCGAGCCTGCCGCCCGGATCGAATTCGAGCATAGGACGGCCGGCGGAATCCGCAGGACGGTGCGGAAGCTTCGTGAAGGCGACAGCCTGTACCGCATGTCGGCTCTGGAATGCTACCGGGACCACACGGTGGCCGAGATCGACGGGCGGTCCAATACCGTCCGCTTCACCAACGGGGTCAGCCTTCGGGCGGGAGACGCCCTCGGCGCTCCGGACGAGGCTCATCTCCGGCGGCTGCAGATCCGCGAGACGATCCGGGAGCATCTGATAAAGGAGCGGCGGCTCTATCCCATGGGCATCAAGGTCCTGTCCCTGTTCTTCATCGACGAGGTGGCCAAGTACCGCCGATACGGGGACCAGGGACAGGAGCTTCCGGGCGAGTACGCGCGGATCTTCGAGGAGGAGTATGCGGCACTGGCGGAGGAAGCGGCATCGGAGACGGAGCTGGTGGCAGACGGCGGGGATGGCTACAGCCGTTATCTTCGGGAGATTGCGGCGGCCTCCACCCACAAAGGCTACTTCTCCATCGACCGGAGAAGCAGCCGTCTGACGGATCCGAAGGTCGGGGCGAAGGAGACCGATTCGGAGGATGCGGACGCCTATGATCTGATCATGCGGGATAAGGAGCGGCTGCTCTGGCTGGAGGAGCCGACCCGGTTCCTCTTCTCCCACTCGGCGCTGAAGGAGGGCTGGGACAACCCGAACGTGTTCCAGATCTGCACGCTGAAGAGCAGCGGGTCCAGCATCCAGAAGCGCCAGGAGGTGGGCCGGGGCCTGCGCCTCTGTGTCAATCAGGACGGTGAGCGGATGGATGCGGACATCCCCGGGCTGGACGTTCACGGGATCAACCGGCTGACCGTGGTGGCGAGCGAGTCCTACGAACAGTTCGCCAAGGAGCTCCAGAGCCAGATCGCCGAGACGCTGTCGGACCGTCCCCGGAGGGCGGATGCGGGATTTTTCACGGGGAAGGTCCTGTCGGATGGCCGAGGAGGAACGCTACGGCTGGATGAGGTGCTGGCGGTTAAGCTGCACCGGCTGTTCATCCGTCAGGGGTACGTGGACGACGCCGATGGGCTGACCGGCACCTATTATGAAGCTGTCGAGGGCGGTGCTCTCGTGCTGCCGGAGGAGCTGGAGCCGTACCGGGAGGCGTTGGCCGCCTTGATCCGCTCGGTCTACACGGAGGGCCGGACGGAATGGGTGGACGATGGGCGGGGACGGAACCTGCTGAATCTGACGCCCAACGACCAGTTCTACAAGCGGGAGTTCCAGGAGCTGTGGAGCCGGATCAACCGCAAAAGCGTCTATACCGTCCGGTTCGATTCGGACGAGCTGGTGGCAGGCTGCATCCGCGCGCTGGATGAGAAGCTGACGGTGCCGCAGGCGCGGTATTGGATCCGGCAGGGCGAGATGGAGCGGATCGAGTCCAAGGCGCAGCTGCAGGCGGGCACGGCCTTCCGTACCCGGGAGAGCCGGGTGGAGTACGGGGGCGCCCGGCCTCTCCCGCAGGGGGAAGAGGGCTCCGGCAGCGAAGAAAGCGGGAGAAGCGAGACGGCGGTGCGGGCTCCCCGCTTCGATCTATTGGGGAAGCTGGCGGCGGAGACGCTGCTGACCCGGCGGACCGTGGCCGCCATCCTGTCCGGTATCCGTCCGGACACCTTTCGGCTGTTCGCGCGGAATCCCGAGGAATTCCTCCTCCGGGCTGCCAAGCTGATTCGGGAGGAGAAGGCATCGGCCGTCATTGCGTCCATCACGTACGACGTGACCCATGATACCTTCGATTCCGGCATTTTCACGCGGAATTCGCTGCAAGGCCAACTGGGACGCAATGCGTATCCTACGGAAAAGCACGTGTTCGACTATGTGGTCACCGATTCCAAGGTGGAGCAGGAGTTCGCCCGGAATCTGGATGCCGGCCAGGAGGTGCTGGTCTACGCCAAGCTGCCCCGCGGCTTCTACATTCCGACTCCCGTCGGCGAATACCACCCCGATTGGGCCATTGCGCTGAAGGAGGAGAGCCGGAGCTTCGTCTATTTCATCGCGGAGACGAAGGGGACGCTGGACACCCTGGAGCTGCGTGAGGTGGAGCGGGTCAAGATCGAGTGTGCCCGCAGGCATTTTGCCAAGCTGAATGACGGGCGGGTGGCCTACGGTGTGGTCGACAGCTACGAGAAGCTGCTGGAGATCGTCCGCGGATAAGGCTGTGGTGAACGGAGGCTATCCCCGCCTGCCGGAGCTTGCCAAGGGACGGACATTCCACAGATTCACCGCATCCATGATACAATAAGGGCTTGAAAGCGGAAGGGGGAGGAGCGGAAGGCTCATGAAACGGTTCAAGAAGGTTTATATCGAGATCACCAGCGTCTGCAATCTGGCCTGCAGCTTCTGCCCGCCGACCGAACGGGCGGCCAAGTTCATCAAGCCCGAGGATTTCGCCCATACTCTGGAAGAGATCAAGCCGCATACGGACCATATCTATCTTCACGTGAAGGGAGAGCCGATGCTGCATCCCCGGCTGGAGGAGCTGCTGCAGCTGGCCCACGACAAGGGCTTCAAGGTCAACATGACCACCAACGGCACGCTCATCCGCAAGGTTCAGGACAAGCTGCTGGGCCACCCGGCCCTCCGGCAGATCAACTTTTCCCTCCACAGCTTCGACGGGCACGAGGGCTCGGAGGACAAGGAGGGGTACCTGACCGGGATTCTGAGCTTCGCGAAGGAGGCGGTCCTCCGGTCTGGCATCGTCATCTCGCTCCGCCTGTGGAACCTGGACGAGGACAACTCCACCAACCTGCAGCGGAGCCGCAACCGGGAGCTGCTCGGGATGATCGAGCAGGAATTCGGGCTCGACTTCAAGATCGAGGAGCGGATCGAGCGGGGCAAGGGCATCAAGGTGGCGGAGCGCATCTTCCTGAACCTGGACCACGAGTTCCAGTGGCCGGACCTGAAGGCACCTGCGGACGACGGCAAGGGCTTCTGCTATGCCCTGCGCAGCCAGGCCGCCGTCTTGGTGGACGGCACCGTGGTGCCCTGCTGTCTGGACGGCGAAGGGGTCATCGCGCTGGGCAACCTCCACCGGGAGGCCTTCTCGGACATCATCGAGAACGAACGGTCCAACGGGCTGTACGACGGCTTCTCCCGGGGGGAAGCGGTGGAGGAGCTGTGCAAGCGGTGCGGCTACCGCCAGCGGTTCGGCTGATCCGGGCCTAGCGGCGGGACGAATCCCGTCACATCTATCAGCAGGGGTGGCTCTATCCGCTAACGGTTGCCAGCGGGGCTATTCGCTGGAGGGAAGCAGCTTTGTCCGCTAACGGTTGCCAGCGGGGCTAATCGCCTGAAAAGGAGCTATCGTGAGCTCTAACGGTTGCAGCAGCGCTTATGGCCGGTAATTTGGTGTTCTATGCCTCCGAACAACCCGTTTTGCGCTTCTCGCAACCGTTAGCACTCCCAACGTGGCATAAGGAGCAGCATAACGCTTCTCGCAACCGTTAGCACTCCCATTAGTGGCACATGGAACCCATTAGCACTTCTCGCAACCGTTAGCTACCCCAACGTGGCATAAGGAGCAGCAATTGGCTCCCACAACCAACTAACTATCCCCCAAGCACAGAAAGGCTGGACTCCGGTGACCCGGGTCCAGCCTTCTTGATGTTGTTGGGGTTTCCCTCCCGCTTATGCTTACGGACTAATGCCTGGCGACTTCGTAGATATAGAGGGCAGCGCCCGGGATGCCGCGGATTCGGATGTAGGAGGCGTCCACCGGGTAGGGAGCGTGGTAGATGGCCTTGGCCCCCTCGATGGGTATTTCGGCGCTGCTGTATGGCTGGAGCTCGTCGTTCAAGTAGTCCACCGTCACCGTATGGGCGAGTCCGTCCGAGGAGCCGAGCAGGAAAGTGGCCTGCCCGGTAGGTTCACAGCCGCAAGGGCCCAGGTCCGACGCCCGGAAGATGATGTAGCCCTCTGCACTGAAGATATTGGCCGAGGTGGTATCCCTCGAATCATATCCGTCCTGCAGATTATTGGCATCCTTGAACAGCGCGGAGGCGCCGCCCGGGACAGGGACCGGGACGGTCGGAGCGCCGCCTCCCGGTGCTCCGGGCGCGATCTCATAAATGTACAGGGCCGCTCCCGGCAGGCCGCTCACCTTCACGAATACCGTACCGGCCGGCACGGTGCCTCCGGCGTAATCGTTTTTGAAGCCGTCGATGGGGATGGAGCTCATGCCGACGGTGTTGAAGCCGGCGTCTAGATACCGGACGTTGGTCGTATAGCCCAAGCCCGTGCTGGTGCCCAGCAGGAAGTGGACCTCGCCTCCCGGGGCCGCCCCCGCATCGGAGAGGGTGTACACGATATAGCCCGTCTCCGTGAAAATATTCGCCGAGGTGGTATCGATGCCGTCATGGGCGTGCGTCAGATTGTTGGCGTCTGCGGAGCTTCCCGCCGATGGCGCCGGAATCGGACCGGAGCCGGTATGGCCGCCACCGATTTCGTAGATGTACAGAGCGGCGTTGGACAGCCCCTTCAGCTTGATGTAAGCCGCCTGCCCGGGAACGGAGGAGCGGTATTCGTTCTTGAAGCCGTAGACCGCCATATTGACGGTGCCGGTGACGTTTCGGCCTCCGTCCAGATAATCGATGCTGAGCGGATACTCCAGCCCCGTGCTGGTGCCGAACAGGAAGCGGATGCTGCCGCCCGGCTGAATACCCAGCTCCGGCAGCCCGTAGATGATATAACCGTCAGCTGTGAAAATATTAGACGACGTCGTATCCCGTCCGTCATAAGCGTCCGCCAGGTTGTTGGCGTCCTTGCTCCACTCCAAGCCCGATCCCCCTGTCGGCAGGCCGGCGCCGTTGGCCAACTCATAGATATACAGAGCGGCGGAGGGTAGGCCGCTGACCCGGACATAAGCCGAGCCGGCGGGAACCGGGGCCGTATACGCGGACTTGAACCCGCTGATGTTCAGGACGGCGGCGCCTGTTCCAGCGAAGGTGGCGTCCAGGAACGTGACGTTCGCCTCGTAGGAACCGCCGGTGCTGGTGCCCAGCAGGAGCTGCATCTTGCCGCCCGCGGGGATTCCCAGGTCGGAGAGGGCATAGACGATATAGCCGTCTCCCGTGAAGATATTCCCCGATGTGGTGTCGATGCCGTCATGGGCATGCTCCAGATTGTTGGCGTCCCTCGAGAGACTGTCCGTTCCCGATCCTCCCGGGATGACGACCGAATTTGCCCCGATCTCGTAGATGTACAGGGCGGCGAGGGAGATGCCGTTGATCCGCACATATACGGCATCCGCCGGGGCTTCCGTACGGTAGACGGACTTGAAGCCGTCGAGGTTCAGTGTGCTTACGCCGGTCACGGCGAAGCCCGCGTTCAAGTATTCGATAGTCGCCGTATAGGCGTGCCCGGTGCTGGTGCCGAGCAGATACTGGATGCCGGTTGCGCCGGCAAGGCCCAGATCGGACAAGCGATAGACGATATACCCCTCTGCGCTGAAAATATTCCCCGACGTCGTATCCACGCCGTCATGGGCGTGCTCCAAGTTGTTGGCGTCCTTGGACATTTCCGGGGTGGCTTCCGGCGGCTTCACGACATACTTGGAGATCTCGTACAGATTGAGCGTTGCCTGGTCGACGCCGCTGATCTTCAGATAGGCGGTTCCTGCCGGGGCAGCCGCGTAATAACAGTTGTTCCGACCGGTAACGGGGAACGATTTTTTGGCCAGCAGAGTCATGTCCGCTTGGTAGTACTCCACCTGGACCGTATTGGTGTCCCCGGTGTTGGTGCCCATCCGGTATTGGATCATGTCTCCCGGGATGAGTCCCAGATCGTGGAGGCTGTAAATGATATAGCCGTTCCTGCCGTGGATGCTGGCGGCCGTATCCTCCTGCTTATCGTAAGCGCCGGCGATGTTCTCCGCATCCTTGTACAGAGGCGTGCCTGCGGTTCCTGCGATGGAGATGCTGACGACAGCCTCCGCGCTGGTCAGCCCGCCTCCATCAGAGACGGTAAACCGGAAGCTGTCTGCACCCGTATAGCCTTGCGCCGGCGTGTAGACCCATTGGCGGCCTTGACCGCTCAGCGCTCCGTGGGCCGGTGGCGCGGTCACTTTATAAGTCAGCGCGGCGGCCGGGGTTTCCACGTCGCTTCCGTTCAATGTGATGGAAACGGCCTTGCCTATAGTCGTGGATACGGTAGGCGCGATGGCGGACGGCGGGTCGTTCATCTCCCGGATCGTCAAGGTGACGGCGGCTTCGCTGCTGGACAGTCCGCCCGCATCCACCACCTTGTACTTAAAGAAATCCGTCCCGCTGTAATTGCTCTGCGGCGTGTAAGTCACGTTCCTTCCACTGGCGGCCAAGGTTCCGTGCGCCGGCTCCGACGTCAGGATATATTGGAGCGCCTGCGGGGTTTCCTTGTCCGTGCCGGACAAGGCGATAACCGTCACGGTATCCTCGTTCAGCTGCACGGACAAGTTCCCCGCCGACGGCGGCGTGTTGGGACCCGTGAGAACGGGCGTAACGGCCGTAGAGGTTCTTGCAACCGCTGCCTGGCCGGACTGGCCGCCGGAGGCGGGGGTGACGCTGAAGAAGATATAGGACCCTTTGTCCGATTCCGTGAGAACGTAGGAGAGCGTTTGGGCGCCGTCTATGGCGGTTTTGTCCGATCCGTCCGGAGCGGTTCCCCGGTACCACTGAATCAGTGTTCCGGCTTCGGCCTCGCCGTCCACATCGGTGAACGTATAGCTTCCGGTCAAGGTTTGCCCCACTGCCGGAACGCCATTCACCGTCACGTTGGCCGCCACCGGCGCGTCGTCTACCGACGTCACCGTAATGCGAACGGCAGCCTCTTCACTAACCGCTCCGGCCGCGTCGGTGACGGTATACGTCAAGCTGTCGTCCCCGTAATAGTTAGCGTTGGGACGGTAGACCAGGTGGGGGGCCTCCCCCGATAAGGAGCCGTGGGAGGGCGGGGTGACGATGGCGTAGACGAGCTCCGCCGCGGGTGTGGCATCATCCGTTCCCGATAGGGTCAGGGACACGGAGGTGTCCTCTTCCGTGGAGACGGTGAGCGGGGCTGCCTGGGGGGCGGAATTCTGTGCGGACGAGATGACCGGTGTCGGTGCGCTTACCGCTTCGGCCCCCTTATCCGGTCCGGCCGCTGGCGTAACGCCAAAGAAGAGGTGCCGGCCCAAGTCCGCCTGTGTCAGACGATAGGTCGGAGAAACGGCGCCGCTGACGGGAGTACGGTCCGAACCGTTAGCCGCCGTGCCCCGGTACCATTGGAACACGGTTCCGGCTTCCGCTTCGCCGTCTGCATCGGTGAACACATAGCGGCCGGTCAGGGTCTGCCCCACCGACGCCGTGCCGGTAACGGACACTTCCGTAGCCTGGGGCGGATCGTTCACCGGGCGGACGGTGATGGTCACGGCAGCCTCGCCGCTGACCGCTCCTTCTTCGTCAGTGACGGTGAAGGTGAAGCGGTCGGAGCCGGAGTAATTCGCATCCGGGGTATAGATCATGTTCCGCCCCTGGCCGGATAACGTGCCGTGTGCGGGCAAGGCGGCGACGGTGTAGCGGAGCGCAGCCGGATCCGTCCGGTCATCCGAGCCGCTCAGGGTGAAGCCCACATCCGTATCCTCATCGGTGGCGGCGTATTGGGCCGCAGCTGTCGGAGCCTTATTCGGCACGGTTGGATTCATCTTCACCACCGGACTGGTGAACTTGCCTCCGGCGGCGCCGAAATCGATGGAGAAGTCCCGGGCGTCTTGGGTCGTCGCGGTCCGCCCGATTTTGAAGGTGAGGGTTTGGACCGGATCGTCATAGTTCAGGATGACGGCCGTCTTGTCTTGGAAGGGAATCCCGTCCACGTTGTCGCCTGTTCCCATAAACCGGGTACGTCCCTCCTCGGCGGAGGATACGGTTATACCTGTTCCGGCATCCACCGAGTAGCTGGAGAAGCCTCCGAATTCGGCGTATTCCTTCATCTCCGCGGAAGCACCGTCCAGATCCGCAACCGTCGCGTGAAAATTGGAAAGGGCCACGGGATTGCCCGTCCCCGCTTCGACAAAGTCCACCCGCAGCAGCACGGAGCCCTTGCTTCGGAGGGTCGGGGTGAACTTCCTCTGGAGCTGGGGATCGCCCTGCCACTTCTCGAATTCATCCAATCCGGCGGGGTTGTAAGGGTCCTCGGAGACGATCCGGTCTACGGTGACGATGGCGTTGACGGTGACGCTTTCCTTCTTCAGGACTTCCTTATACAGGAAGGAGCGTCCGATCTTGTCCTGATAGACGTTGGTGCTGCCTCCCTCCGGCCAGTTGAAGATCATTTCCTTATGGTCCACATTGACGACCGTAGGGGATGGTGTGGAGGCGAAGGCGGCCGGTGCTGCACCGATAACAAGGCTGGCGGAGAGTAGGGTGCTGAGTCCCAGCTTGGCGGGGCGGTTAAGTCGGTTCATAGCAAGCATCCTTTCATTAGGCTTGTTGGTTAAGTTACAAAATGTATCACATAAATCGACAATGTATGCCTTCTTTCATGTTCGAAACGGGTAACGTACCAGACAAAAGGACTATTTCGAATGTGAAAGGAGTCATATATACAATTTGTATCACCATTAATTGTTTTGGGCAAGCTAACTTTTGTTAAAGAGTAGGTAAAGTTTGAAGCGGTGATCTGGAGGGGATTGACATATATATGGAATTTGATTATTATCTAATTAGATATTTGTAATATTAGATGTTCATCTAATTGAAAGGAGGGCCATCAGGATGCAGCTGGAGAAAGTGGTAAATTTCCACAAAGCACTCGCAGACCCGACCCGGCTCAAGCTGCTGATTCTTCTGGGAGACGGAGAATGGAGCGGTCAGGTGCTGGCGGAACGGCTGGGGGTGACTCCCGCCACCGTTACGCACCATGCTTCGAAGCTTCGTGCGGCTAGTCTGGTTCGGGAGCGCCGGGACAAGAATACGGTGTTCTTCTCCTTGGATCGGGAGGTTCTTCACAGCTTCTCCGGTGCCGCGGCGGAGCTGATCACCCGCGGTGAGAAGAAGGGGGATGGGGAAGAGATGGAGGAAGCGAATGTCCGGCTCCGGAATTCGGTGTTGAAGAACTTCTTCACGCCGGACGGAAGGCTGAAGCAGGTGCCGGTGCAGCTGAAGAAAAAGCTCATCGTGCTGGAGCATCTGGTCTCCCGGCTGGAGCTGGGACGGCGTTACACGGAGAAGGAGATCAACGAGTATATCAAGGGGTTTCATGAGGACTTTGCGACGATCCGAAGGGAATTCATCATGCATCAGTTCATGTTTCGGGATCCGTCAGGCTACGAGATGAATCCCCGGGAGCTGTGGACCCATTGGGAGACGCTAACCTCCTAGCAGCGTCCTCTTGACCGGCTTTGCGCCTATGAGCGAAAGCCGTTTTTTTTGCGTGAGCGGATAGAAGGTTATGGATTGGAACATGTGAGAAAGTTCGCTGCCCAGGTGAATGCGTTATGGGAGTATATCCATATAATGGAATATGGAGGCGGATACATATGCTCGAATGGCCTGAGGCGGCAACCCTTGCGGGACAGATGAACCGTGTGCTGGCGGACAAGCGCATACGGAAGGTAACGACGGGGCACAGCCCCCACAAATGGGCTTGGTTTCACGGAGATCCGGGAGAGTACGGGGGACGGCTGGAGGGCAGACGGATTCAAGATGCAGCCAGCTACGGGGGGATGGTTGAGATCCGTGCGGAAGGCGCGTACCTCCTCTTCGGGGAAGGTGTTTCTCTCCGCTACCACGAGGATGGGGCTCGCAGGCCGGACAAGCATCAGCTGCTGGTGGAGCTGGAAGACGGCTCCGCCTTGAGCGCCTCCGTTCAGATGTACGGGGGACTGTGGTGCTTCGAAGAGGGGACTTTCGACAACCCGTACTATCGGCTGGCCCAGGAGAAGCCTTCTCCTCTATCGGATGCGTTCGATGCCGCTTATTGGGAGCGGCTGGTGGAGGAGCCGGCGGTGCAGAAGCTGAGCGCCAAGGCATTGTTGGCGACGGAGCAGCGGATTCCGGGGCTGGGCAACGGCGTGCTTCAGGATATTCTGCATCATGCAGGCATTCATCCGAAGAAAAAAGTGCTGGCCTTCTCCAGCGCGGAGAAGTACACTCTGTATATTGCCGTCCGGACGATTCTCGGCCGGATGGCGGACCAGGGAGGCCGGGATACCGAGACGGACCTGTTCGGCAGCCCCGGGGGATACGCCACCGTCATGAGCAAGCGGACCGTCGGCGGAAGCTGCCCCCGATGCGGCGGAACGATCCGCAAGGAGGCCTACCTGGGGGGCGCCGTGTATTATTGCGGAGACTGCCAGACTATATAGACGAAGAGGGATAGACGTTGTTTACGAGTCAGGATATGCAAGAAATCATGATGATGGAGCCGAAACGTTGGAAGGAGCTGTCCGCAACGGTAACCCTTCCGGAGGCGTTGAACCGGCTCACCAAGGACGAGCTCACCGTGATCCGGCAGAAGCTGGGGCTGTACGGGGCCAGCTCGTTGAAGAAATCGGAGCTGGTTGATTTTTTGGCGGAACGGATTCCCGGGGCGATGGCCTACATGCTGGAGCTGTGGGATGAGGACCGTCTGAAGCTGTTCCAAGCGTTGATGAACCGACGTGGAGAGGTGCCGCCCGGGACGGAGCCGCAGCAATGGGAGTACTTTGCGGAGCGGGGGCTGCTTGTGACGGGGACCCGGCCGAATGGCGCTCCGCTGCTGGTCGTTCCGGACGAGGTGCAGACCGCCTTCCGCAGCTTGGACCTGTCCGCGCTTCGCAAGACCATCACCCGGAACACGGAGTGGCTCCGGTTGACCCGCGGCCTCCTGTTCCATTACGGCGTTATGCCGCACGAAGAGCTGCACCGCCTGCTGGAGGAGTTGACGGAGCGGGAGCTGGATTCTGCCGACTTCGGCCGCGTGGTGGAGGATAACGGGTGCTTCGACGATACGGTGCAGGTTGCGGAATCCTTCTACTATCATTTTGACGTGGAGGATCCGGAGCAGGTGCTGCGCGAGCAGAGGAAGCGTCCGGAGCTGAAGCTTCGCGCGCTGACGCGATCCATGGCCTACGAGTCGGGTGCACGGAACTATAATGATGAGAACCCGGAGTTTAAGCAATTCCTCCGGTTTTTGCGGGCGCATTATGAGCTCACGGTGGAGGAAGCGGAGGAGACGGTGGTCCAGTCGGTATACGCCTTCCAGAACGGGGAGCATCCCGGTCAGGTGGTCCATCTGTTCCGCAATGAGTTCGAGCTGATGGACAAGGCGGATGTGGAAGGCTTCATGGAGCACCTGGTGAGCTTGTTTAATGGTACCCGGATGTGGGTGCTGAAGGGGCATACGCCGCGTGAGCTGGGGCTTAAGGAGCGAGGGACCGCTGTGGGGGTCAAAAATAGTCCTGCCGCAAGAGCCGGCTCCGGCTCCGGTAATGTCATCCACTTCCCGGGAGGGGCATCTCCCGCCACCGCTGCTGCGAAGCCTACCGCGCCCGGACGCAATGACCCCTGCCCCTGCGGCAGCGGGAAGAAATATAAGAAGTGCTGCATGAGCTGACAGGTGTGTGCAGCCCATACGGCAGGGCCGTCCCCGGCCGGCTCATGGCCGGGGACGGCTCTTTTTTGCGGAAAGAATAAGCATGGCTCCGAGGCCTTATCGCAACCAAAGGCAGAAATGCCTTTGAATGCGATAAGGCCTCGTTTTTAACGAGATCAAAGGCAAATATGCCGCTCATTCACTCAAAGAAGGGAAAAGGGAATTCCTATTCCCCAATCAACGGCAAATGTGCCTTTCATCGAGTCTGATGTAGATAAACATGAGGAACCAAAGGCAATTTTGCCGTTGATCAGACAAGGAGCTACATGTGCCATTAGGCGCCGAAGGAAAAATGAAGGCCACTGGTGGCCTATAATGGGTCGATTCACACCCTCCGCCGGGATCAAGGCCGTGTACGGCCTTAAATCACTGCTCGCCCCGGCCGGAAAGCTTCGGCCTACATGGATCCATGCCCGCCGCCGCCCCCAATTAGGCCGCTGCAGCATCAGGCCTCGCCCCGCTCCAAAAGCCCGCCGCTGCGCGCTTCTGCGCAAACATTTTACCCCGTTATTTCTACACCCGGCCAACAACTTGCAGTATTAATTAACCAAATTCTGCCTTCTCGAATCTGTAACATTCTTTTCAGACATTTCGTGTTATTATCTTTAGTACATAAGGGCCAAGTGATAAAAATCACAAAAACGGCGATAAATTTGAACGATATGTGAAATTTTTCGCAAAATTAAGCGATGTGTACCCGGTTTCGCATTGACAAAGCCGGTCACCCCTGTTACTTGCCCCTTCGAGTACCCTTGGCAAGCTGTATTTTATGACCTGAAACATCCCAAGCCAACAAAAGGAGAGAAGACAGATGAAGCACACAAGGCTATGGTCGCTGGGAGCAATCCTGTCGGTTGTGCTGTTCCTGAGCGGCTGCGAATCCAACCTTCTGGTGCTGGAGCCGAAGGGCCCCAATGCCAGGGCTATTGCGGACCTCATTAACTGGTCGCTGGTGTGGATGGCGCTCGTTGTCGTCGTTGTCGTCAGCCTGTTCGTCTATATCGTGTGGAAGTACCGGGAGAAGCCCGAGAATATGGATTACGAGCCTCCGGAGGAGCACGGCAGCACGATCCTAGAGATCGTCTGGACGGCCATTCCGATTCTGATCGTCATCGCCCTGACCATTCCTACGGTGAAGACCCTATACGCCCTCGAGAAAGTGCCGGAGGGCTATGAAGACAAGAAGCCCATCGTCATCCACGTGACCTCGGCGGACTGGAAATGGATCTTCAGCTACCCGGAGCAGGGCATCGAGACCGTGAACTACGTCAACATCCCGGCCGGCGTACCGGTGGATTTCCGCCTGACCTCCGCCAGCACCATGCAGTCCTTCTGGGTACCCGCCCTGGGCGGCCAGAAGTACACCATGGGCAAGATGGAGACGCAGCTGTATCTGACGGCGGACCAGCCGGGCTCCTACTTCGGCCGCAACACCAACTTCAATGGCCGCGGCTACGCGGATATGGAGTTCGAGGTACTGGCCCAAAGCCAGACCGAGTTTGACAAATGGGTCAGCGAAGCGAAGAGCACCGCTCCCAAGCTGACCGAGGACCAGTACGCAGACCTTCTGAAGCCGACGCACCTGGGACGCATGACCTTCTCCAATACGCATCTGGCCTGGGTAGATCACGCGCAGATGGATTCCAAGACCTACACCTATCCTGAGCTGTACCGCATCCATGGCTACCCCGGCAAAGTCTTCGAGGATCCTGAAGCCGGCAAGGCCCCATCCACCACCGGAGGTGAGAATCATGCCCATGGGCATTAAGTGGAACGAGATTCTGATCACCGGCGATCCGTTGATCGTCGGCTCCCAGATCGCCATCCTGTTAAGCTCGATCGGCATCGTGGCCGGTCTCACATATTATAAGAAGTGGAAATACCTCTGGACCGAATGGCTGACCACGGTCGACCATAAGCGGATCGGGATCATGTACATCCTGGCGGCCGTGCTGATGTTCTTCCGCGGCGGCATGGACGGCCTGATGATGAAGGTGCAGACCTCCCGTCCCGAGATGAAGTTCCTGGACGCCCAGCATTACAATGAGGTCTTCACGACTCACGGGGTCATCATGATCCTGTTCATGGCCATGCCTTTTCTTATCGGACTGATGAATGTCATCATCCCGCTTCAGATCGGCGCACGAGACGTAGCGTTCCCGCAGCTGAACGCACTCAGCTTCTGGCTGTTCTTCGCCGGCGCCATGCTGTTCAACCTTAGCTTCGTCGTCGGCGGCTCGCCGGACGCAGGCTGGACCTCTTACTTCCCGCTGGCGGGCAAGGAATACAGTCCGGGCATCGGGAACAACTATTATGCCGTCGCGCTTCAGATTGCCGGTATCGGCACGCTGATGACTGGCATTAACTTTATCGTTACGATCCTCAAGATGCGGACCAAGGGCATGACCCTGATGCGGATGCCTATGTTCACCTGGACCACACTGATCACGTCCGTCATCATCGTCGCCGCGTTCCCGATCTTCACTGTGGCGCTGGCGCTTATGACCTTCGACCGTCTGTGGGGCACTCACTTCTTCACCCTGTCGGCAGGCGGCATGGATATGCTGTGGGCCAACCTGTTCTGGCTGTGGGGCCACCCCGAGGTGTATATCGTGGTGCTGCCGGCGTTCGGGATCTTCTCGGAGGTCATCTCCACCTTCTCCCGCAAGACCCTGTTCGGCTACAAATCCATGATCGTCTCCATCGTCGGTATCGCCTTCTTGAGTATGGTGGTTTGGGTTCACCATTTCTATACGATGGGCGCCGGACCGGCGGTGAACTCGGTCTTCTCCATCACCACGATGATGATCTCCATCCCGACGGGGGTCAAGATGTTCAACTGGCTCTTCACCATGCGCAAGGGCCGGATCAAGATGACCACCGCGATGCTGTGGGCGCTGGCTTTTGTCCCGTGCTTCGTCATCGGCGGCGTCACCGGCGTCATGCTGGCCATGGGCGCGGCGGACTTCCAGTACCACAACACCCTGTTCCTGGTGGCGCACTTCCACTACGTGCTGATCCCGGGCGTCGTGTTCGCCGTCTTCGCCGGCCTGTACTACTGGTGGCCGAAGATCTTCGGCCATATGCTGAACGAGCGTATCGGCAAGTGGCACTTCTGGCTGTTCGTCATCGGCTTCAACCTGACCTTCATGCCGATGTTCTTCCTGGGCTTGAACGGCGCCGTGCGCCGCGCATACACCTATTCAGCGGAGTCGGGCTTCTCGCCGCTGTTCGGATTGTCGGCCGTCGGCGCGCTGATCCTGGCGGCAGGCTTCGGAGCACTCTGCTACAACATCTACTGGTCGGCCCGTTATGCGGACCGCAACATTTCGCATGATCCGTGGGATGCCCGGACGCTGGAGTGGGCCACCGCTTCTCCGGTTCAGGCGTACAACTTCGCCACCCTGCCGGAGGTGAAGGGACTCGACGCCTTCTGGCACATGAAGAAGAGCAAGACCGGGCTGACCCTTCGCAAGGCCGACCTGGAGGAGATCCACATGCCGAGCAACAGCGGACTGCCGTTCGTCATGTGCGTCATCTTCGGCATCGCCGGCTTCCTGCTGGTCTTCGAGTGGCATATTGCAGCCCTGATCGCCACCCTGGGCATTCTGGCCGGATTGGCCGTACGGTCCTTCGACTACAACGAGGGCTACCACATCCACACCGACGAAATCTACGAAACCGAGCGCACCTGGCGGAAGGAGGAATAACCATGGCGGCACATGCACATGCCCACGGGCATGAAAATACATCGGTTCCCATGGAATACCGGACCGAGCAGAGCAAGATGAACATCCTGGGCTTCTGGATCTTCTTGGGCGCCGAGATCGTCTTGTTCGCCACGCTGTTCAGCGTGTATTCCGTCCTGCACAACCGCTACGCCGGCGGTCCGACCCAAGCCGACATGTTCGAGATCGGCGGGGTCATGGCCCAGACGCTGCTTCTGTTGACGAGCAGCTTCACCTGCGGCATCGCCATTCTGGAGATGCGCAACAACAACCTGAAGCGACTCCTGGTCTGGATGGCCGTCACGCTCGTCTTGGGCGCAGGCTTCCTGTTCATGGAGATCAGCGAGTTCCGGCATTACGTTCATATGGGCGCCACCATGCAGACCAGCGGCTATCTGTCCGCCTTCTTCGTCCTCCTGGGTACACACGGACTTCACGTGACCATGGGCATCGGCTGGGCCGTCCTGATCATCATCCAACTGCTGAAGCGGGGCTTGACGCCCGTTACGGCGCGCAAGACCTTCATCATCAGCCTCTATTGGCACTTCCTCGACGTGGTGTGGATCTTCATCTTCACCTTCGTCTACCTGAAAGGGATGGTGGGCTAAATGGAAAAAAGAACGCACCCGTTTCCCACGAAGCACGTTCTTGGTTTTCTCGTTTCGCTGGTCATGACCTTCGGTGCGGCCATCGTGGCGCTGAAGACGTCGCTGTCCTTCGATGCCGTCATGTGGATCATCGGCACCCTGGCCATCGTCCAGGCGGGACTCCAGCTCTTCCTCTTCATGCACGTGAAGGAAGGGGAGGATGCCAACTCCCAGGTCATCAACATCGCATTCCTCGTCTTCTGCGCCGTCGTCATTGTGGCGGGTACCATCTGGGTCATGTCCTTCGGCATGTCGCACTGACGACAGAGCCGCCGGGAAGCCGCAGAAGCTTCATCATCGTCTTACCTTCAAGCCGTATTCCGGTCCCGTTGGGGATCCGGGGTACGGCTTTTGATGTCTTCCATCAAGGCCAGCACCAGGCCGAATCCGAAGATCATCATGGACGCAGCCATAATGCCCAGTCCGATGGAAAAGACATATTCCATGATTAAACCGCTTTCATATACACCGAACACAACGGCCATAAAGCCGATCAGCAGTCCGGGAATCGAGATCCGCTTGGCGAGGAGCAAGGGAGGCAGTCGCTTGGTTTGCATCATGATCATCTCCTTTACAACTAGTATATCAAATTTGTTCACAAATTTGTCAAAGATTTTTCGAAAATTTGCCCAAATTGAAGAATTTCACGGCAGGGGCTGAAATAATCTTTCCTTGTTGGAATGCCGCGGGATACGGAAGGCGTTTCATTTAGGACTTGAACAAAAAGAAAGAGCCCAAGGGGCTGGACTTCGGATACTCCTTAGTCCGCCTCTCGGGCTCTTGGTTTTTAGTTCTGAATAAAGTCGGCGGCCGACAGGAACCGCTTCAGCATGACAGTTGCCTCTGCGCGGGTGGCGGTGCTGCCCGGTGCCAGATGGTCAGCCGTTTGGCCGTTGACGATGCCTGCATTCAGAGCTGCGGACATCCCGTCGCGCGCCCATACAGAGACCTGATTTTGGTCGGCATAACCGGCCAGCTTGCCGGCATTCGTGTTGCTTCCGACTCCTGCGAAGCTCATGGCACGGACGAGCATGACTGCCATTTCTTCACGGGTAACGGGTGCATCCGGCCGGAAGGTGCCGTCGTCGAAGCCTTGGATCAGCTTCGCCTTGGAGGCGGCGCCTACGGCTTGAGCGTACCAGCCGCCCGCTTTCACATCGGTGAAGGCCGGTGCAGCTTCACCGGTCAGCCCCAGACCCCGCACGAGAAGCGAGGCGAACTCTGCCCGGGTGACGGAAGCATCGGGTTCGAACCGGCTGGCGGACGTGCCGTTGACCAGTGCCTTGGAGGCCAGAAGTTCGAGATCGGCCTTCGCCCAGTGGTTGGTCAAGTCCGCGAACGTTTTGCTGGATTGAACGACGGTATAGATGCTGTTGCCCGGGCGTTTCAGCGTTGCGGTGGTTTTCCCGCCAACGGTTGTGAACTTCGTTGGCACGAAGGTCATCTCTCCCGTCACCGGGTTGTAGAGTACGCCGGTAGCCTTGGTGATATCGACCGTACCCGGAAGCTCTATGGTTCTCGTAATATAGGTGCTGCCAAAGTCGGAAATGGTGCTCGTCTTCCCGTTCGCTTCAGCCGTTACGTTAAAGTCCACGGCCTCTGCAAGGAGGGTGAATCCTTTGGCTTGTGCATGGGCCCGGATGGCTTGCGCGGCTTCCGAGGGGAGTGCGCGCACCGTAATGCCAATTTCCACATCCTTCGGCTGTACGCCGAGCGTTGCAGCCAAGGCAGCCGTATCGATGGCCTTAGCCGGGAGGGTATAGCTTACGGCTCCTGCTTTGACCGTAACGGATGCTTGGCCGGAGGCCGCTGCCGCATCGGTCAACGTGCGGGAAGGAAGCTTCACCACGCTGATGCTTTCGCTGCCCTTCAGCTCGATGGTTACTTTGGAAGAGCCGTCCTTAACGGCCTTGAAGGCTTGGGTCAAGGAGTCGGAATCCACAACAGCTTGATTGGCAGGCTTGCCGTCCAACGAAGTCTTCTGCTCCACCGGAACGATGACGGAGCCGTTCACGACCGGCGCAGGGCTGCCGGCAGGAGCAGGAGCACCGGCCGCAGGAGTCGTCGGAGTGGAATCCTCGGACGAAGAGGACGGTGCGATGAATTTCAGGAAATCTCCCCAGAGGATGTTCCCAGCGGAATCTCTCGCATAGGGGATCACAGGGGTTAAGCTCTTGAAGTTCACATCGCCCAAGATTTCGCCGGTGGCATTCTTGGAGATCGTACCATCGAACAGGTAATTATCGTTCGAGACCAGGTTGGAAGGATAATTATCCTTGGCGGTGATGCCCTTCTGGTAGGAAATGAAGCCGCCCAACCGGAAGTCCGTCTGGATTTGGGAGTAGGTCACGAAGTTCAGATTGCCGCGGGCGTTATTGAAGGCCACGTTGTTGTAAGCCTGCACACCCGGATTACTGTTGCTCGCGAAGCCGTATGCGCCGTTGCCGAAGGCGATGCTGTTCCGGATTATGTGAGGCACATGGATGCCTTCTCCGCCCAGCTTGAAGCCGTTCTTGTCGCCGGCGCCGACGGTTCCATCCGTCAGAGTGCCGTTGTTGTAGGCGATGCAATCCTCCAGCAGCACGGCCCCGATGGCTCCTGTACCGGACTTGGTATACAGATCCCAGCCGTCGTCAATATTGTTGTGCGAGATATCCCCGCGGAAGATATTGCCGACTCCACTCGTCAACTTGGCGGCAAAACCGTCCGCGTTGTTGTTGGAGGGGTCTTGGTTGTCGAAGGACTCATTATTCAGAATCAGATTATAGGACGGCCAGGAGGATTTGTCGCTGGAGCCGTCGGTGCTGCTGATCTGTAACCCGGTGTCCCCATTGGCGTAGAACCGGCTTCCCTCTACGATGTTGTGGCTTCCCCCTACGGTGAAGCCCTTGGTATTTCCGGCAGTCCGGGTTACTTCAATGCCTTTGACGTGCCAATAGTTACCGCTGAGAACCACTCCTTCGGACAGGAGTCCGAAGTCCAGGATCGGACGGGCGCCCGGGGCGGCCATTAATTTCTTCATGGCTTGCTCGGTGCCGTCGTTGTATTTGCGGATATCGACCTTGGTCTTGCGCAGGTAACGTCCGTCCTGTAACAAGATGGTTTGACCCGGCTTCACATAAGCGATGGCCGTATCCAGGTCAAGAGGGCTCTCGACTGTACCCAGTCCGGTTTCCGTACCTGTGGGAGAAACGATGATATCCCCGCCGTCAGCATAGGATTTCATATTGACGGTAAAGTTGCGCACCATCTTGGCCGCGCTGGTCAGAAGCTGGCTGTCATCAGGTACGAATACCGCGCTGAAATTGGTATAAGTATTGGCCGTAACCGTCGTTGGCATGATAAACGTTTGGTTGGCCAGTACGGTCCGGTCCGAGGTTATGACCTGACCGTTCTGTTTCAACGTTACCCAACCGTTGACCGTAGGCTTAACGCCCAGCACATAGCTGGAGTTAGATGTTTTATCCAGTGTGGTGAATTGAAGATCCGGCGAGGCTTTTTGTTTAGGCGCTTCCACCTTAGGGGCGTCCGCTGCGGAAGCCGTAACACTCATCTGGATGTTGCTGACCTCGATGGTAGCGACGCGGGCAGTATAAAACCCGACATACATTTTGTTGTCCTGCACGTTCAGGATCCCGGGGACGTAGAGCGTCTCCTCCGGTCCGTTGCCGATTCTGCCGGTAAAGCCGCTGTTGGTCTTGGACAGCGTCAGACGGTACGTGCCCGAAGGCTTTGAATCGTTCAGCATCACATTTTGGATGCCTTTGCTGCCGGTCCCGTTAGGTGCTTCCACTCCAGTTCGGGCCAGAAGCTGGGTGCCGTTCGGCTTGGTGGTTCCCCCGCTATAGCCGCCGATGGCAGCTATGTTGGAGGCGAAGACGGCGGAGTCATTGGCATTGCCGATAGCGTCCCTCGCGGTAATGCCGAAGGCTTCTTGGCCGTCATGCGGATTCTTGGCGTACTCGATGACCTTGATATCGGCGGAAAGCACAAAGTTGTCGGCATCCGCATCCAATTCCGTATAGTAGAAGCTGATTCCGTCATGGTCTCCGGTAATTTTGCCGGCTCCGTCTTTGGCTGCCAGCTGGATCACCCGTTCTCCGAGTGTCGCACCGTCCTTAAGCACCGTTACCGTATTATTGGTGTTGGAGGTGGATTGGCCGAAGCGGATGGATTTCCACTCCAGAACCAAGGGCTCCCGAACGGCAGCTTTATACGATATAGGCGTTAGGGAAGTGTCCTTCGGAATAATGGCAATGTCATACACGCCGGGTTGGCTGGATTGGAAAGCATCCGATACCACATCATATAGTCCGGCGTCCAGTACAACCAGGTCTCCGTTGTCGTAGACCTTCGACACCACGAGATTGGAGCTGTCGAAAGCATCGCCTACGGTAAAGGTCGTTTTCGGATATTTCGTCACCTTGATGCCGCTGAGTGCTTTCTCGCGGACCGTTATATTCAAGGAGGCCTGCAAGTTCTTGTAGGTCAGAGTAACTGTCTTCGGTCCGGCGGATGAGCTGCTGAATCCGGAGATAGCGTATTCTCCCTGCTCCGCAGCCGAGGCGCGGTTGCGGAGACGGACCTCCGACCCGTCGCTGTAATGAGCGTAGACGGCCAATCCGTTCGGCTCGAATGCTTCGCCCAGGAAGTAGCTGGTCTTCGCCGGCTGCTGACGGATCTCAAGCCCGGTTAGCGTTGCATCCTTAACCTGGACGCCGAATGTGGTGTAGGTGGAGGTGGTTACAGTGGAGCGGACCGTCACCTTCTTCAAGCCGGGGGTGTCCAGCCGGTAGGTGGCTCCGGTTACGGATACCGCGTCGGTAACCTCCAAGGTGTATTGATTGCTGGCAAGGGTCTCGTAACGATAGCCGTTATTGAAATTCCCGATGACCGTCAAACCGTCCGGATCAAACAGATCGCCCGGGTAATAATCCGTCTTGGCGGGCAAATACTTCAGGTCCAGAGCGGTTGCATCAAGCTTCACAACGGTTGTGCTAAATTCAGCAATGGCTCCGTTATAGTGGACCTTGGCGGTCTTCACCCCCGGTTCCTTGCTGCTGAACCCGGTCACGATATAGTCGGACGGCTGCAAGGTCTTTTCGCTGCCATCCTGGAGAGTAGCTTTGACGACGAGCCGGGAGAAATCCGGTTGCTGGTCCACCAGATACTCGTTTTGCAGCCCGCTGGCATCCACCGTAAGATTCGTAACCACGTCGGTGTACGAGGTAACGGCGTATTTCGTGAAGGTGACGTCCACGTCTCTGGCCGCATACAAGCCGGCATAAATTTGGTTGGCGAACAGGACTCCGCCGGTAGCGGTCGGTGTCAGGTATTCCGTCGTCCCTTTGCCATTCACGGTCATCGAGTAGGCATTTCCCCTTTTCTTGATGACCATATCGTACTCAGAGTCGGCAACTGGAGCGTCGACGGCAGGGCGCGAGGTTTCCGTAAAGCTGGTCCCCGTGGTGCTGGTAGGGCTGATAATGTTCTGCTTATAAAACGTTCGGAAGAATCCGCTCGTTGTGGTCGGCCCAAAGCCGCCAACGGCTACGTAATTCGCCGTTTGGGTGGTGGTCGTATTGTTTGTTCCGATATGGGAGCGCAGCATGATTCCGAAGGAGTGTTGGGTATTGGTGCCCGTACCGATCCGGTTCACCTTCACATGGGCTTTCAGGTCGAAATGGGCCGTTCCCGGCATCTCTTTATAATAGAAATCCATTCCTTCGTTGTCGGAGGCGACCTTTCCTCCGCCGTTATTGCTCATAAGCTTGACGAATTCACCGGGTACTGCAGATTCTACGATGCTGTTCTTGGGAGTAGGTGTTGTCGTTACTGCAGTGCTGGTACTGTTACCAAATATTACTCCCGTCCACCCACCTGTGTCCGCCGACGCCGTAATTGGCAGCAGCGGAACGGCTACCAATACGGATAGCACGGATGCCAAGATCTTCTTGCGAGTTTTCATGCATACAGCTCCTTTGTTCACTAGTCCCATCATGGTAATCTCATTTCAATTCGTACTGGATGATTCCCCCAAATTCGCCTCCCAAATGACAAGAATAGATAAGAATAACGAATATAATCTTACTATAAGCGGTTACATTTCATCAATAATCATTAGCCTTGGTGTTATTTAATATAAGAGGTCTGCGCGTGCACAGCAGGTGACAAGTTCTATACTTTACTAAGCAGGCCCTATAGTTTCTCTTCTGGGAATCGCCCTGTGCCTAGCGGTACAATGGACCCATTCCACACGGATGGCTTGCATATCCGCGGATAATCGCGAAGCCGCTTGAAGAGGCAGACCCGCGGTTATCTATGATTACGGAGGGGGCATAAACGGATGTCATTAGTTCGATGGGTTCAAGACACCTATACGGGGAACGAGTTTCCCTTATTTCACGGCGGGTTAGCAGTGGAGCTCTGCGTTTCGGAGGAGGATTACCCGGGAGTAGGACGTGCGGCAAAGGATTTGCAGATGGACATGAAGCGGGTGACCGGCCGGATGCCTAGGCTCAGGTATGGGTTGCCGGAATCTGAAAGCGCCGTCATCATCGGCACAGTCGGCCGGAGCCCGGTGATCGACGCTCTGATCGATGCGGGCAAGCTGGACGCGGGGCACTTGCCCGGCAAGTGGGAGTCCTTCGTACTGCAGACTGTGGAGGATCCGGCGCCGGGAATCCGGGAAGCGCTGGTCATTGCAGGGAGTGACAAACGGGGCACCATATACGGGATCTATGAGCTGTCGGAGCAGATCGGCGTGTCTCCCTGGTACTGGTGGGCGGACGTGCCCGTCCAGAGGAAGGAGACGCTGGCGGTACGGCGGGGGGTCTACAAGCAAGGCGAGCCCTCGGTGAAGTACCGGGGCATCTTCCTGAATGATGAAGGACCGTCGCTGATGACGTGGGCGAGGGCGAATTTTCCGGACTTCACCCATGAGTTCTACGAGAAGGTGTTCGAGCTGATTCTGCGCCTGAAGGGCAACTACCTGTGGCCCGCCATGTGGGACAGCGCCTTTAACGAGGATGACCCCTTGAACCCGGCGGTCGCCGACGAGTACGGCATTGTGATGGGCACCTCCCACCATGAGCCGATGGTCCGATCCCATGGAGAATGGAAGAAGCACGGCCGCGGGGCCTGGGACTACTCGGTGAACGGAGAGTTCCTGCACCGCTTCTGGGAGGAGGGCATCGAACGGAATCGGGCCTACGAGAGCATCGTGACGCTGGGCATGCGCGGGGACGGGGACGAGGCGATGGGCGGCAAGCTCACCTTCCAGGAGAAAATCGAGCTTCTCCAGCGCATTGTCGAAGACCAGAGAAGGATTATCGCGGATAAGATGAATCCGCAGGTGGAGCGGGTGCCCCAGCTATGGGCCCTATACAAGGAGGTTCAGGAGTATTACGAGAGCGGCATGAGGGTGCCTGATGACGTGACCCTCCTCTGGTCCGACGACAATCACGGCAATCTGCGGAGGGTACCGACGGAGGAGGAGCGGAAGCGGTCTGGCGGTGCCGGCATTTATTACCATCTGGATTATGTCGGGGGCCCGCGTTCCTACAAATGGATCAACACCGTGCCTCTGCCGAAGATCTGGGAGCAGATGCACAAGGCGTACGAATACGGAGCGGACCGGATCTGGATCCTGAATGTCGGAGACCTGAAGCCGATGGAGCTGCCGACGGATTATTTCCTGAGGCTGGCATGGAATGTGCAGGACCATACGGCAGACCAGATCGGGGCATTTACACTCCATTGGGCCGAGCGCCAGTTCGGGCCGGAGTTTGCGGCCGATATCGCTTATATGCTAGAGCGTTACACCAAGCTCAACGGCCGACTGAAGCCGGAGCTCTTGAACGCCGTGCCGCTCTACAGCTGGACGGACTACCGGGAGGCGGAGCGGGTGCTGGCGGAGTTCCGCGAGATTGCGGAGCTGGCGGTTCAGGTCGGGGATCGGGTGCCCGAGCCGCTGCAGGACGCTTACTTCCAGCTGGTGGAGTACCCGGTCCGGGCCTCCGCCGTGGTGGTGGAGCTGCAGCTGCGCGCCGTGCAGAACAGGCTCTATGCGGAGCAGGGGCGTGCGGCTGCTGCCTGTCTGGCGGCGGACCGGGTCGAGGCGCTGTTCGAGGAGGACGCACGCTTGTCCTTCTATTACAACAAGCGCCTCTCCTTCGGCAAGTGGGACCACATGATGGACCAGACCCATATCGGCTACACCTATTGGAACCAGCCGGAGCGGAATACGCTGCCGGAGCTGCTCCGGCCGGAGGTTCCGGCGGAAGGACGGCTGGGGGTAGCGCTGGAGGGCTCCGCTTCAGCCTGGCCGGGAGCCCACGAGCCCTGTGTGCTCCCGGCCCTGGATGCCTACGCCCGGGAACCCCGGTATGTGGAGCTGTTCAACCGGGGGGCGGGTGCCCTAACGTTCCGGGCTTCCGCCGACGCCGGCTGGATTAAGCTCAGCCTTGTAGAAGGCCCCGTCGGGGCAGGAGTACGGCTTACGGTGGATGCGGACTGGGATACAGCTCCAATAGGAATGGACGTACGAGGGAGCGTACATATCACGGCTTCCTGCGGTACCGAGGTCCGGGTGGAGGTCCGGCTGTTCCACCCGTCAGCTCCTGCCCGGGAGGAGCTGACAGGCTTCGTGGAAGGAGCCGACGGCTGTATCTCTATAGAAGCCGAGCATTACAATGCTTCGTGGGATGCAGGAGGTGCCGGCTGGCGCCGAATCCCGGATTACGGCCGAACCTTGTCCTCTATGGCGGTGTTCCCCGTAACGGCTCCGAGCGTGAATCCGCCGCATCATTCACCTTGTCTGGAATACCAGGTCCACCTCTTTACGCCCGGAGAGCTCCGGGTGACCGCCTATCTGGCGCCTTCCCTCGATTTTGTTCCGGGGCAGGGGCTGCGGATCGGCGTATCCGTCGACGGCGGTCCGATCCAGGTGGTGAATGCCGTCGGCAAGCTTCCGGAGGTGGGCTTCGATGAGGGGGAATGGAGCACCAGCGTCATTCGGAATATCCGGACGGTGGAGACGGTGCACCAGGTGGAGAAGCCGGGGGCCCACACCCTGAAGGTCTGGATGGCGGACCCCATCGTCGTCCTGCAGAAGCTGGTTCTGGTTACGGAGGGAGGCTGCTTGAAGAGGAGCTATCTGGGTCCGGCGGAGACTTATTACGGGGGCAAACCGCCAGTGGCACTGCCGAAGGAAGCAGTCCTTCCGAAGGGTCCGGACAGCCCGGCAAAGAGCGGCTTCGACCTAGATCCGGACCTTCGCTGGGACGGCGTGTTGGATTCCAAGCCTCTTGCGCTTCAGCTGGGCCTCTTCAATCGGGAGCGGATCGGACGGCGCTATTCGATCGAGGCCGTACTGCAGGATGACGGGGAGCGTCAAGTGGACGCCGCGGCAACGACGGGCTACATCCGTCAACAGGAGCGGCTGCTCTTGGTCTTCAACCTGGCGGACTCCGGCTCAAAGGACCTGCAGTTCTATACCTTGAAGATCCGCTTGGTATCCGGAGAGGAGTCGAGCGTTTTCAGCTGGAAGCTGGCGGCTCCATCTGTACGAGGTCTGCCCGGCCGGAGCCGGCTGAAGTAAGGCTTCAGCAGCCCGAAATTGACGAGGATAATGCCGAAGAGAATCGCCGCAACCCCCGCTGCAGTCAGCCAGGACAGCGGTTCTCCGTAGATCAGCCACCCGAGCGCCATGGCAATGGGCGGGGAGACGTACAGCCAGGTGGAAGGGAAGACAGGGTCGCTCTTCGAGACCAGCCAATAAAAGAGAGTATGCCCCACCATGGACCCGGCCACTATCAGGTAGAGCAGCGAGCCGGCAGCGGCTGGAGACGCATAAACGGAGAGATCCGGCTTCTCCGCGAAGGCGGAGAGAACAAGCAGCAGCACCCCGCCAGCGGTCATTTGGGCAGCGTTCAGCGCAACGGCGGATACGTCCGTAAAATGCTTCATCACCCGCTTCGAATACAGGGCGCCGGAGGAATAGCAGAGCTCGCCGATCAGGACGGCGGCGCAGCCGGCAACCCACAGCAGGCCGGCCCCCACGGATAATCCGGGAAGCAGGATCAGGGCCACTCCTGCGAAGCCGATCAAGCATCCCGCCACTGCCCGAGGTGCTGCTTTTTGACGGAGCACGGCAGCCTGCAGCACCAGGATCATGATCGGCCCCGTTGCAGAGAGGACGGCGGCCAGGCCGGAGGCAATATACTGCTCCGCCCAGTATAAGGAGGAGAAGGTGCCGAAAGTCAGGCAGGCGCCGGTCACGATCGATTCCTTCTTCCATAGAAGAGAGAAGGAGCCTTTCTTTTGCCAGACCATGACGGACAAGAGGATGAGCCCAGCTGCCGTGAAGCGGATGCCTGCCGAGAAGAAGGGAAGAGAGCCGGCGTCGATGCCGGCTTTAATCGCCAGGAAAGTGGTGCCGAAGATCAGACACATAATCAGATAGCCGAACAGAACCATGAGGAACGCCTCCTTTTCCATTCATCATAAGGGGAGGAGGACAGAACAGATATAATTCCATAGAACAGATTCCTTCCGCTTCGGTTACAATGGGGAAAAGGAGGGAGCGTACATGAAGCAGGATTCCGTCTCCGCCGGGATGAACGGCGGCAAGCGTTTTGAACAGGTGGTATCGGGCATGCAGGCCCGTATGGCGCGGGGAGAGTGGAAGCCACATGACAAGCTCCCGTCCGTCCGGATGCTGGCTGCGGAGCTGGGCTGCCACCGGTTGACCGTGTTTCGGGCCTATCAGGAGCTGAAGCATCTGGGCAAGGTTTACGTCAAAGACAAGTCAGGCTACTATGTACATCCCGGCGGCGTTATGGAGGAGTCCGGCTCCGGAGGTATCCGGAGCTTAGGGTATAGGGCGCGGAACCGGCTGTCCGAAATTCATCGGCTGCCGGCGGATTATCAATTCTCCGAGGCCGTGATCGACCCCGGCTTACTTCCCAATATGTATTTCTCCGATTATGTGAAGAAGGTCTTCGATCTGTATCCCCGGGTGTTGGCCACCTACGCCCACGTTCAAGGTGATGAGGAGCTCCGCGAGTCGTTGAGCCGGTATCTGGTCCGTAGGCATCGCCTGCACGTATCGCCCGGCGAGCTTCTGATCACCTCCGGCGCCCAGCAGGCTATCGACCTTCTGTGCCGGGTACTGGTCCGGCCGTTGGACACGGTGATGATGGAGCGTCCGACATATAGCTCCGCCGTGGACCTGTTTCTTCAGCAAGGAGCGAGGATCGTTCCGGTGGATATCGGTCCCGATGGGTACAATCTCGAGCAGGTGGATTGGTGCATGGCCCACCATAAGCCTCGGCTGTTCTATATGAATCCGACCTTTCATAATCCTACGGGCTATTCCGTGCCGGAGGAGCAGCGCAAGCGGCTCGTCGAGCTGGCGGAGAAGCACGGCTGTCTATTGATCGATGATGATACTAGCTATGACATCTACTTCGGCGGGCAACCCCCGAAGCCACTGTTCGCTTATGATACCGAAGGAACCGTGGTGTATATCCGCGGCTTCAGCAAATATGTATCCCCGGGATTACGGATCGCCGTAGTTTCTTGCAGGCAGCCGCTGATGGAGCAGCTGGTGACGGCGAAGTCTCTTACGGACAACGGCACCCCTCTCTTGAATCAAAAAATCTTCCTTCACTATTTCGGTTCGGACCGGCTTCAGCAGCATCTGGAGAAGCTCCGGATTGCGCTCCAAATCCGCAAGGACGTCATGGAGGAGGAGTTGGCGGCCTCAGGCTGGAGCTGGACTAGTCCCCAGGGCGGGTTGAATCTGTGGATCCATCTAGGGGAGGGGGTCTCGTCCGAACAGCTGTTGGAGAAGGCCAGGCAAAGATCAATTTCCTTTATTCCCGGAATCCTCTGTGATCCCATGCGGAAGCTGGATTCCTGGGCACGACTTAGTTATTCGTACGCCAACGAACAGCAGATCCGGGAAGGCATACGGAATCTGATCCGGTGCCGGTAACGGAAGAAATTCAGAACCGGGGTTGCTTTTATTTTTTTCGTATGTTATATTCTAATTCCTGTCGCCGACGCGACGGGGACAAGCAAGGAAGCTTCGCACGAAAGATGCAGCGACTGTAAGAAATTAGATGTTGCAAATGATGTCGAAGCGTGCTATATTAGTCTTCCGGCCGCGAGAGCGACGGTGAGAGTAAGTAAGTAACTTCAAGTTAGCTCCTTGAAAACTGAACAACGAGTAGTAACAACAAACACAGCCAAGTGTAATGAATGAGCTATATCGAAC
>NZ_JBPPGJ010000015.1:0-174204 GCF_051594765.1 Oryzibacillus soli | reverse complement strand
TGGTTTTCGGAAGTTTCGCATCCGGTTTTCAGGGCGCAAGTCCTGAACTGCATAATAGTTGTTTTATTCCCTGATAGCTCAGTCGGTAGAGCACTCGACTGTTAATCGAGTTGTCGCAGGTTCGAGTCCTGCTCGGGGAGCTAATCCTTTCCCCCAAAAGTGAAGAGAAGCGCTGTAGCGAATTCCGATTACTTTTGGGGGAACCCCAAAAACGCTTCCATAGCTCAGTAGGTAGAGTGCATCCATGGTAAGGATGAGGTCACCGGTTCGATTCCGGTTGGAAGCTCTCGTTTCCTTAACGAAACAATTGGAGAAGTGTCCGAGTTGGTCGAAGGAGCACGATTGGAAATCGTGTAGGCGTCACAAGCGTCTCGAGGGTTCGAATCCCTCCTTCTCCGCCATTATAGAGCCATACGGCGGTCCATTCATGGAGAGATACCCAAGTGGCTCAAGGGGACCCTCTGCTAAGGGGTTAGATTGCGTAAGCGGTGCGAGGGTTCGAATCCCTCTCTCTCCGTACGATCCATTATGCCGGTTTAGCTCAATTGGTAGAGCAACTGACTTGTAATCAGTAGGTTGGGGGTTCAAGTCCTCTAGCCGGCATGGTACATACCTCCGTTGGGGATTAGCCAAGCGGTAAGGCAACGGACTTTGACTCCGTCATGCCTAGGTTCGAATCCTAGATCCCCAGCTACTAGTCCCCAGGAAGTGACGATAAGCGTTGAAGCTGATTCCGGTTACTTTCTGGGGGCCCCAACTTATTGCGAGCCATTAGCTCAGTCGGTAGAGCACCTGACTTTTAATCAGGGTGTCGTAGGTTCGAGTCCTACATGGCTCACTCTTCTTACCTCGCGGTTGTGGTGGAACGGCAGACACACCATCTTGAGGGGGTGGCGGGTGTATACCCGTGTGGGTTCAAATCCCACCAACCGCATGATCGTCTTAAGCAGTCGTGGCGGAATTGGCAGACGCGCTAGATTCAGGTTCTAGTGGTGTAACAGCCGTGGAGGTTCGAGTCCTCTCGACTGCATCATTCCCCGTCTCACTTCGGTGAAGGCGGGGAGCTTACCTGCGGACGTGGCTCAGTGGTAGAGCATCGCCTTGCCAAGGCGAGGGTCGAGGGTTCGAATCCCTTCGTCCGCTTTTTCTAGGATTGATCCATAAACGGGACGTAGCTCAGCTTGGTAGAGCACCTGGTTTGGGACCAGGGGGTCGCATGTTCGAATCGTGTCGTCCCGATACAAGAACCAACCGCTTGTTGTTGACAAGCGGTTGGTTTTTTTGCGTGATTAGGCATTCAGCCGCCCTGACCGGCAGGCACCGTAAGTAAGGTTTCGTCCCGGCCGGGGGCACTGCACCCGGAGAGTGCGTACACGGTGGGCTGAGAGGGAGCAGCAGTTTTCCCAAGAGAGCGGCAGGTATAGGTGCCGCTGTTCCCGCCTCCGAAGCGGTCATGGGAGTCGTCATAGTCGACCTGGACGAGGCCCTGCTCGGTCGTCAGCCGGAAATAGATCGGGTCGCCCTCCTTCGTGAAGCGGGTGACCGTCACGTTGCCAGGCTGCTGATGCTGATACAGACGGAGAAACTCCTCCAGTTTGGCGAGATTGCCAACCGTTCCGTAATCCGACACCACCTCTCCTTTCGAGACGGCGCTCTCAGTGGCGGACGGCGGTGCTTGCGTACAGCCGGCAATTAAGAACGCTGCTAGTACAGAAACGAACAGCGACGGATAACGAGAGGACAAGTATATTGTCCGGGCGCTAAGATTCATTTGGGGTCTACCCTCCTGATCATCCCGATCCTTGACGAAACATGGAACGGGCAATCGATATATGTACATACAAGTTGAATGAATGGTATACTAAAACCCATACAAGTTCGTGACGGAATGCAAATGCGCTCGAGGTGATGGCATGAAGGAAAAGGCGACACCCAAATACATGCAGGTCAAACAGGAGATTCTGTCCTGGATCCAGGCAGGCAGCCTGAAGACCGGAGATCTGATGCTGTCCGAGAATGAGGTGGCCGAACGCTTCGGCGTCAGCCGCCAGACGGTCCGACAGGCCTTCGGGGAGCTGGAGGGGGAAGGCTGGCTGAAGCGGATGCAGGGCAAGGGCACCTTCGTCTCCGCCCCGGAGCCGGGCGGCAGCGGAGCGCCGGCCAAGACCGTCGGAATCATCACGACTTATATTTCCGACTATATTTTTCCCCATATCGTGCGCGGCGCGGAAGCGGCACTCCGAAGCAAAGGGTACCGGCTGCTCCTGTCGTCCACCGATAATGATAAGGAACGGGAACGGGAGAGTCTGGAGATGATGCTGAACCAGCCCTTGGATGGGCTGATCATCGAGCCCACCCGGAGCGCCGAGGGCAATCCCAATCTCAGTTATTATCTCTCATTGGAGTACCGCGGCATTCCTTATGTCATGATCAACGAGCGGTACCCGGAGCTGGACGCGCCGTGTCTGAAGTCGGACGACCTTAAGGGTGGCTACCTGGCGGCGAAGCATCTGCTGGAGCTGGGACATGAGCGGATTGCCGGCTTCTTCAAGATGGACGATCTTCAGGGCGTCAACCGCTTGAAGGGCTTCATGCAGGCCCACAGGGAGTCAGGCGTGCCGATCCAGCCGGAGCTGGTGGTGCACTACGTCACGGAGGAAAAAAGGGCGAAGCCGCTGGAGGCTGCGCTCCGGATGCTGGGACAGGACGAAGCGGACCGGCCGACGGCCTTCGTCTGCTACAACGACGAGCTGGCCGTCCAGATGCTGGAGGCGGTCCGTCAGGCGGGGCTCAGCGTACCCGACGGCATCTCCATCGTCGGCTTCGACGATTCCTCCCTGGCAACGGCAACGGAGACCAAGCTGACGACCTTGACCCATCCCAAGACGGACATGGGCAGAGACGCCGTGGAGCTGCTCTTGGCCATGATCGAGGGCAAGCGCCGCAAGCCCGTAGGCAAGCTGTATGAGCCGGAGCTGGTTGTACGTACTTCAACAAAAAAAACCTAAAAACCTCCTAGTCAAGTTGTACGTACAAGTGTATAATGAAGCCAGAAAGCGAAGAGAGTCTGCCCATCCGGGTCTTCTTGGCGCAAGAAGGATGCAAGCAGACTTTGCTGATCGATGCGGCGAATGGGAGGCGCGTGTCCGCGCAGGAACCGCCGCCTCCCGGCGTCCGACAATATTGCGGAAAAAGGAAGTGGATCGGACTTGTTGGAGAAGCTGAAGCAGGAAGTGCTGGAGGCGAACCTGGACCTTCCGAAGCATGGACTCGTCACGTTCACGTGGGGGAATGTAAGCGGTATCGACCGGGAGAGCGGGCTCGTGGTGATCAAGCCGAGCGGCGTCCCCTATGAAGAGATGACGGCTGAGCATATGGTCGTTGTGGATCTGGACGGACGGGTGGTGGAGGGCCGCTGCAAGCCCTCGTCGGATACGGCTACCCACGTGGTGCTGTATAAGGCGTTTCCGGCTATCGGCGGAATCGTCCACACCCATTCCCCGTGGGCTACCGCTTGGGCTCAGGCCGGCCGCGGCATTCCCGCATTAGGAACCACACATGCGGATTATTTTTACGGGAAAGTGCCCTGTACCCGGCTGATGACGGAAGCGGAGATCAAGGGCGCGTACGAGCTGGAGACCGGCAACGTCATCGTGGAAACGTTCGAGAGCCAGAAGATCGACCCGGCAATGGTGCCCGGGGTTCTCGTCAACTGCCACGCGCCGTTCGCCTGGGGCAAGGATGCGCACAATGCCGTCCACAACGCGGTGGTGCTGGAGGAAGTGGCCAAGATGGCATTCCATACCTTCACGTTGAATCCGGGCGTGGAGCCGATGCAGCAGGTGCTGCTGGACCGGCATTTTCTTCGCAAGCACGGGGCCAATGCGTACTACGGCCAGTAATCGGCTTATGAGCCACCGAAGGTACTAACGCGCGGCTCACCCATGCCGCCTACCATAAGGAGGAAACGATCGATGTTGAATTTCAAAGCTTATGAATTCTGGTTCGTTACAGGCAGCCAGCACCTCTACGGTCCCGAAACCTTGGAGGAAGTGGCCCGTCATTCCCGGATCATCGCCGAGAGTCTGGACCAAGCCGCCACCATCCCGGGCAAGGTGGTCTTCAAGCCCGTCGTTAAGACGCCGGAAGAGATCAAGAGCCTGCTGGCTCAGGCCAACAATGACCCGAATTGCGCGGGCCTGATTACCTGGATGCACACCTTCTCCCCGGCCAAGATGTGGATCGGAGGCCTGTCTATCCTGAACAAGCCGCTCCTTCACCTGCATACCCAGTTCAATCAGGATATCCCGTGGGATACCATCGATATGGACTTTATGAATCTGAACCAGGCCGCCCACGGCGACCGGGAATATGGCTTCATCGGCACTCGCATGGGGGTTTCCCGCAAGGTAGTCAACGGCTATTGGGAAAATGCCGGCGTCCAAGAGCGCATCGGCAGCTGGATGCGGACGGCTGTTGCCGTCATCGAGAGCCGCCGCCTGAAGGTGGCCCGCTTCGGCGATAACATGCGCCAAGTGGCCGTCACCGAAGGAGACAAGGTGGAAGCGGAGATCAAGTTCGGCTGGTCCGTTAACGGCTACGGCATCGGCGACCTGGTTCAGCGCATGAACGAGGTGTCGGAGGCTGAAGTGGAGGCACTCTTCACCCTGTACAAGGAGCAGTACGAGCTTCCGGCGGAGGCCCAGCAGCCCGGAGCCTATCAGAATTCCATCAAGTACCAGGCCCGCATCGAGATCGCGATGAGAGCCTTCCTGGAGGAGGGCGGCTTCACCGCATTCACCACCACCTTTGAGGATCTGCACGGTATGGAGCAGCTTCCGGGTCTGGCCGTACAGCGCCTGATGGAATCCGGCTACGGCTTCGCCGGCGAAGGCGACTGGAAGACCGCGGCGCTGGTGCGTCTTATGAAGATCATGTCCGGCAACGTGGGGACCTCCTTCATGGAGGATTACACCTATCATATGGAGAATGGCAACGAGCTGGTGCTGGGCTCCCACATGCTGGAGATCTGCCCCACCATCGCAGCCAGCAAGGTGCGCCTGGAGGTCCATCCGCTCGGCATCGGCGGCAAGGCCGATCCTGCCCGGATGGTATTCGACGGCCAAGCCGGTCCTGCCTTGAACGCCACCATCGTGGATATGGGCACCCGCTTCCGGATGATCATCAACGAAGTACAGGCCGTGGCCGTAGAGAAGCCGATGCCGAAGCTGCCCGTAGCCCGCGTACTGTGGAAGACCGAGCCGTCGCTCCAAGTGGCCACCGAGGCCTGGATCTATGCGGGCGGCGCCCACCATACCGGATTCTCCTATGTGACGACAACCGAACAGTTGGCTGACTTCGCGGATATGACCGGCATCGAATGCGTCATCATCGACAAGGATACGGACCTTCGCACCTTCCGCAATGAACTGCGCTGGAATGATATTGCCTGGAAGCTGAAATAATCATCCTGATGCCAGAAACAAGCTCCCCCCGGTAAGAACCGGAGGGAGCTTGTTTTATATTTTGGACACATTTACACGCGAAATACGGGTATTTTTTACTAGGAAAAACGAGGAAAATTGACAAAATTCTTAGAGACAAAAGACCTATAATCAACTATAATGACATTATTCGACAGTGGTGAGTGAGCACTCAAGGGGGTGTTAAATAATGGAAGAACCTCTATTGCTGCATCGAAGAGAGCACATTCTAGTGGAAGCAGTGCAATTGTTCGACCGGACCGGTGTCCAGGGTTTCTCCACCAAAGTGCTCGCGTCGAGGCTGGGTGTATCGGAGGGCACGATATTCAAGCACTTCCGAACCAAGACCGACCTGTTCTTGGCGCTGATCGACCATTATGCCCAATATGACGAAGACATCACCCGGACCGTCCTGCTCCGCAAGCTGCCGCCGTTGGACTCTATCGGATTCTACCTGAATGCCTATGCCGAGTATTACGGCAATTACCCAGCGGTTACGTCCCTTCTGCTGGCAGAGGAGACTCTTGCCTTGGACTCCGGTCTGTCCGACCGGATGAACCGGCTGCATCTCTCCAGGCGGGCATTCCTGATCTTCCTGATCGGGAAGGCCGTCGAAGAAGGCGCCCTGCGGGGCGATGCAGACCGAGAGGAAGCGGCGGATCTGATCTTCGGCGCCATGCGCGCCATCATCCTGCGATGGAGGCGGGTAGGCTGCGCATTTCCGCTCCGGGATGCGATTCTGGCAGCCTTGAATACCATAAAGAAAGCGTATACATAAGCGACGCAAACCGGAAGGAGTATCCCATGTCTAGTCCTTACCAGCCAGAGCCCATGCTCGAAATGTATCTGTACGAATGCGGGCATCTTCTGGAGCAGCTGGAGCAAACCGTGCTGGATTGCGAGAAGACGGCCTCCTACAGCAGCTCCCAAATTCAAGACATCTTCCGATGTATGCATACCATCAAAGGCTCCTCCGCGATGATGCTGTTCAATCATATTGCTACGCTATGCCACTCCATGGAGGACCTGTTCTTCTTCCTCCGGGAGACGGAGCCCCGGCTGGATGATTGGGGAGAGCTGTCCGAGCTCCTCTTGTGCGGCATCGACTTCATCAAGCTGGAGTATACCAAAATTCGGAACGGCGACGAACCGGACGGGCAAACGGACGATCTGGTCCGAAATATCGGGATCTATCTGGACGGGCTCAAAACCCGTTTTTCAACCGGCAAGGAGCCAGCCGCGGCACAGAAGCCGTCACAGCCTCAGCAGTTCTACATCCTGCCGGACAAAAACGCTTCGGACCGAACCTACATGGTCCGTCTCTCCTTCGAAGAAGGAGCGGAGATGGAAAATGTTCGGGCTTACGCGGTGGTTCATCATCTGAAGGACAGCGGCCAGGTGATCCGGTTCGAGCCTTCCGACATTCTGGACAGCGACGGGTCTGCAGCAGTGATTCGGGAATCAGGCTTCCAGCTGTGGATCCGGACCGGCAAGAATCTGGAGGAGCTAAGGCTGCTGCTGGAACCGACGCTCTTCCTGAAGGAGCTTAGCGTGGAAGAGGCTCCGGAATGCACCGGCGGCGAAACGGAAGCCAGAATGGAAGCCGTTGGCTCTGCGGAGCTGGCAACAGCGGATCCGACTATACCGGGGGATGGCACGCCGAAGCCGATCGTGCCCCATGTGCCGAATCCCTCCGGAGGACGTCCAGAGACGGAAGGGGCAGCCCCGGTCTCAGCCTCCGGTGGGGCTTCATCGAAGGGCGGCTTGATCAGCGTCAGCGTGGAGAAGCTGGACCGGCTGCTGGATCTGGTTGGGGAGATGATCATCGCGGAGGCGATGGTGGTGGAGAATCCGGATCTGAAGGATTTGACTCTGCCGAACTTCACGAAGGCTTCCCGGCAGCTCCGCAAGATCTCCGGCGAGCTGCAGGACCAGGTCATGTCCATCCGGATGGTGCCCCTGGCGACGACGTTCCACAAGATGAACCGCATTGTCCGTGATATGAGCAAGAAGCTCGGCAAGGATGTGGCGCTGAAGCTGATCGGGGAAGAGACGGAAGTGGACAAGAACATCATCGAGCATCTGTCCGACCCCTTGATGCACCTGATCCGCAATTCCATCGACCATGGCATCGAGATGCCGGAGGACCGGCGGTCTGCCGGGAAGCCGGCCTTGGGTACGGTCACGCTGGAGGCCGCCAACCGGGGAAGCGAAGTACACGTGCTGATCCGCGATGACGGCAGAGGTCTCGACCGGGAAAGGATCCTGCGTCGTGCCAAGGAGAACGGTCTGCTCTCGAAGCCGGAATCGGAATGCTCCGACAAGGAAATCTACGGCATGATCTTCCTGCCCGGATTCTCGACGAAGGAAGCGGTGACGGAGTTCTCCGGCCGGGGCGTGGGCATGGACGTGGTGGCCCGCAACCTGGAGGCGGTCGGAGGCAGCATCCAGGTAGACAGTGTGCCGGGGAAGGGATCCTGCATCACCCTGAAGATCCCTCTGACGCTGGCCATCATCGAGGGGATGAACATCGGGGTGGGCCTGTCCCGCTACACGATTCCCACCGCGTCTATCCGGGAGTCCTTCCGGCCCCGGGAGGGTGAGGTCTTCCGGGATCCCGAAGGCAGTGAGATGATCATGGTCCGGGGCCAATGCTATCCGGTGCTGCGCCTGCACGAGTTCTTCAAGGCGGACACCCGAATCACGTCCCCTTCGGAAGGCATCCTGATCATGATCGAGCATGACGGGTACCAGGTATGCCTCTTGGCGGACGAGCTGCTCGGACAGCAGCAGGTCATCGTCAAGGCGCTTCCCGCCTATATCCGGCTGAAGCGCAGGATTGGGGGCCTGGCAGGCTGCACCCTGCTGGGGGACGGCAGCATCAATCTGATCCTGGATGTGCCCGGATTGCTTCAAGCCTGGAAGGATACGGCAAGCTAAACGAAGGACATGGAAGGAGTGCGGCCGAATGGCGCAAGAAGAATACCAGGAGCATGGAGGCGGAGAAGGGGACGGACAGAAGGATAAATATCTGTCGTTCTGCCTGGGCGATGAGGCGTACGGCATGGAAATCCGGTACGTCACCGAAATCATCGGCCTCCAGCCTATTACCGAGGTTCCGGAGCTGCCGGACTATATCAAGGGCATCATGAATTTGCGGGGCAAAATCATTCCGGTCATGGACGTCCGGCTCCGGTTCCGGAAGCCGTTCCGGGAATATAATGACCGGACCTGCGTCATCGTCATCGACATCGGTGACATCTCCATTGGGCTGATCGTGGACAGCGTTTCCGAGGTGCTGGACATTCCGTCCCAGGACATCGTGCCGCCCCCGGATCTTCACCGGAACGGCAACCGCTTCATCAAGGGCATCGGCAAGACCGGCAAGGAGGTCAAGCTTCTGCTGGATTGCGGCAAGCTGATTCATGAGGACGAGCTGGACAGCCTCGAAGGCATCGTACATTCCTAATTACATCCCAGGAGGACTCCCGATGAAAACTTTTGCCAATATGAAAATCAAATCCAAGCTGCTGATCAGCTTCCTGATCCTGGCCGTAATGACCGCCGTGGTGGGCACCTTCGGCATTCTGGATATGCGGACGATCAACCGGAGCACGGAGCTCTTATACGAAGAAAACTACCTGCCCTCGGTCGACATGGCAAAGGTGCAGAAGAATCTGATGGCCATCCGGTCGGAATTTCTCCTCATGATGTATGAGCGGGACGCGTCCAAATTCGCAGCACAGAACAATACCATCAATAAGCTGACGGACGAGAATACCGAGGCTCTGGCGACCTATGCCAAGACCATCGCATCGGATGAAGAACGCCAAGCCTATACCACAGTCATGAACAGCATGAAGACCTATAGGGAGCTTCGTGATGCCAGCATCAAGCTTCTGGAAAAAAGGGATTTCAAAGAGGCGGAGGCTCGTTATGCCGAGCTGGGCAGCTCCCGTGCCAAGCTGGACGATGAAGTGCAGAACCTGATCGAGCTGAACAACAAATACGCCTCGGATAAGATGAAGTCGAACACGTCCACCTATGAGAGTCAGACCGTATTCATGATCGTGATCATCGCAGCGGCCGTCCTGCTGTCCGTCGCACTGGGGCTGTACCTGGCCCATCTGATCGGTAAGCCGCTGAACCGCCTGGTGGATGCCGCCCACAGAATGTCCGAGGGCGACCTGACCGCGGAGGTGGAGGTCTCCTCTTCTGATGAAGTGGGCATCCTAGGCGACGCATTCGGCAAGATGTCCAGGAACATGAACGAGGCGCTGCTTCAGATCAGCTCAGCTGCGGATCAGGTGGCATCCGGAGCGAAGCAGGTGTCCGATTCCAGCATGGCGCTGTCTCAGGGAGCGACCGAGCAGGCCAGCTCCGTGGAGGAGCTGACGGCTTCCCTGGAGGAGATCGCCAACCAGACGACGCAGAACGCAACCAACGCCGACAAGGCTAACGCCCTGGCGGACGCGGCAAAGGCGAATGCGGGCATGGGGAACCACCAGATGGGCGAGATGCTGAAGGCCATGGACGAGATCAACGAAGCCTCGGGCAACATCTCCAAAATCATCAAGGTGATTGACGAGATCGCCTTCCAGACCAATATTCTGGCCCTGAATGCGGCGGTAGAGGCCGCGCGGGCGGGACAGCACGGCAAAGGCTTCGCCGTAGTGGCGGAGGAGGTCCGGAACCTAGCGGCCCGATCGGCCAATGCGGCCAAGGAGACCACGACCCTGATCGAAGGAACCATCAAGAAGGTAGAGGGCGGCACGCGGATTGCCAATGATACGGCACAGGCCCTGAACAGCATCGTCGGGGGCATTGCGCAGGTGGCGACGCTGGTAGGGGACATTGCTTCGGCCTCCAACGAGCAGGCGGCGGGCATCTCCCAGATTAACCAGGGGCTGATTCAAGTGTCCCATGTGGTGCAGAACAACTCTGCCACCTCCGAGGAAAGTGCGGCAGCCAGCGAGGAGCTGGCCAGCCAAGCCGAGCTCCTGAAGGAGCAGGTCGGCCGGTTCCGGCTGCGGCAGGGGGGGAACGGCTACCGGGATTATCAGGAGTTCAATCCCGATGTGATGCGCATGATCGACCGGATGAGCCAGCCGGCCAGACCGGCGGCAGGAAGAAGTCTCGCTTCCTCCTACCGCGACGAAGCGGCTGCAGCCGGAGGCAAAAAGGTAAAGATTTCCTTAAGCGACCGGGAGTTCGGTAAATATTGATAGGTGGGAGGGGACCGGCATGACCCGGATCAGCAAGAAGGAGTTCCGCGCCTTGTCGGACTTCATCCATACCCATTACGGCATCCACTTGAAGGAGGAGAAGCTGTCCCTGCTGGAGGGACGGCTTCAGCTGGTATTGGCCCGGAAGGGAATGGGCTCCTTCGAGGAATTCTTCGAATACCTGACCCGGGACAGGACCGGGGAAGCGGTTGCCCTGCTGGTGGAGAAGGTCACCACCAACCATACGTTTTTCATGCGGGAGGCGGAGCACTTCCGGTTCCTCCAGCAGACGGCATTGCCCGAGGTGACGGCACGGATCCGGGATAAGGATCTCCGGATCTGGAGCGCGGGCTGCTCCACGGGGGAGGAGCCGTATACCTTGGCCATGCTGCTGGACGAATACTTCGGCAAGGAGAAGGTCCTCTGGGATGCGAAGGTGCTGGCCACCGACATTTCGGACCGGGTATTGGATGCCGCCTCCAAGGGCGTCTATGAGGCCGAACGGATCGCGGCTTTGCCCTCCCGTTGGAAGACGGGCTACTTCCGCAGGACCGGCGAGGATCTGGTCGCCATCCAGGACCGAATCAAGGCGGAGATCATCTTCCGCAGGTTCAATCTGATGGAGCCGGTATTTCCCTTCAAGCGGAAGTTTCATATTATCTTCTGCCGCAACGTGATGATCTATTTCGACGCGGCGACGAAAGCGCAGCTGGTAAGGAAATTTTACGACTGGACGGAGGACGGAGGGTATCTCTTCATCGGGCAATCCGAATCTCTGCAGGGGATGGAAACCGGCTATCGGTACGTGATGCCCGCCGTCTACCGGAAGGGTTAGGAAGGAGGGACGACCGTGGCAGGAAAACGGATCAAGGTCCTGGTGGTGGACGACTCCATGGTGTTCCGGGAAATCATGGCACGGGCCCTTTCGTCGGACCCAGGGCTCTTGGTGGTGACGGCCGGCGACCCCTTCGAGGCGAGAGACCGGATCGAGGAGAATGCCCCCGATGTGCTGGTCTGCGATGTGGAGATGCCGAGGATGAACGGCATTGAGTTCCTGCGGCGGCTGCTGCCCCAATACCCGGTGCCCGCCGTGATCGTCAGCTCCGCCCAGGCAGGCGTCTTCGATGCGATGCACGCGGGAGCGGTGGACTTCCTGGCTAAGCCCGGCTGGAACACCGTCTCCCAAGTGGAGCCCTTCCTGATGGAGCTGATCGCCAAGGTGAAAACGGCGGCAGCCACCCGCGTGGTTCTGCCCGGGGCAGCGAAGGAGATGGAGCCGGTACCATCGGCGATGAAGCCTGCCGGATATGAACCAGGCACCCTCATCGCCATCGGCGCCTCCACTGGAGGCACGGAGGGACTGGCACGGATCATGCAGGAGCTGCCGCCGGGCATGCCGCCGATCGCCATCGTCCAGCATATCCCTCCCCTCTTCTCGGAGCTGTTCGCCGAGAGACTGGACCGGATATCCGCCCTCCGGGTGAAGGAGGCGGCAGATGGGGACAAGCTTCTGCCGGGCGTCGTGCTGCTGGCTCCCGGGGACCGGCATATGCGGGTGAAGCGGCTTCCGGGCGGCGGGTTCGGCGTGGAGCTGCACGACGGGGAGCGGGTTAACGGACACAAGCCTTCCGTGGACCTGCTGTTCGAGTCGGTTGCCCGTGAAGCCGGCAGCCATGCGGTCGGCGTCATTCTGACGGGTATGGGCTACGACGGAGCCAAGGGTCTGATGGCCATGCGGCGCAAAGGGGCCCGAACGGTCGGACAGGATGAAGCTAGCAGTGTTGTGTACGGGATGCCGAAGGCGGCTTACGAGATCGGAGCCGTAGAGAAACAGATTCCCTTGGAACGGATGGCCCGCCATCTGGTTCAGCTCTTGAACGGTAGGTGATGTTCCATGACGAATCATGTGGTCGGCATAGGGGGTTGGGCGGTCTCAAGCCGCCCAGGCGACCGAATATCGACCTATGCGCTGGCATCCTGCATTGCTGTTACGGCCTATCTGCCGGACCGGGGTTGGGCCGGAATGGTCCATCTGGCGCTTCCGTCGCCTTTAGTGCCGGAGGATGCTGACGAGCGGCCCGCTTATTTTGCCGAAACCGGCGTTCCTTTCCTGATCGACCGGATCTGCGGGCTTGCCGGCTGCAGCCCCCGGGAGCTGGCGCTGGGTCTGTACGGCGGTGCCGAATCCGTTCGGGAGAAGGATTGGTTCCGCATCGGGCAGCGGAATATCGAGGCGGTCCGCAGGGCCCTGCAGCCTTACGGGCTGTGGGCCGGTGTCCAGGAGCTGGGCGGCCGCATCAGCAGAAGTCTGGTGATGGAGGTGGGCACCGGAGCCGTAAGCGTCCGGACGCAGCCGATCCGTATCTAGAGAGGAGGACGGTCACGATGGAGACAGGGAACTTCAGCATAGTCTTCGAAAGCGCGCCGATGGGGATGTTGATCCTGGACCGGGAGCTGGTCGTTACGGCGGCCAATCCGGCCATGCTGGCTTTGGCGGATAGCACCCGCTCCGATTTTGTCGGCAAGAAATTCGGGGAGAGCCACTTCTGCGTGAACGCGGCCGCCTCGGGCTGCGGAACGGAGATATCCTGCATGGAATGCCACGTACGATCCATCGCGGGGGAAGCGTTCCAAACGGGGAAGTCGGTTCAGAACATTCTGCACCGGCACGAGGACATCCGCAGCGGGGTGCCGGAGCAGCGTTACTACAAGATGAGCTTCATCCCCATCCGGCAGGAGGAGGAACACAAGCTCCTGGTTACGGTCGAGGACGCCACCCGAACCGTGCGCTACGAGCGTCAGCTGGTGGAGACGAGAGATATGTTCATTCAGATGATGGACCACTTCCCGACTCCGGTGTGGCGCTCCGGCCTGAACCAGACATACGATTACGTCAACGCGGGCTGGGTCCGATTCACGGGGATGAGCCGAAGCAAGGCCTTAGGATTCGGATGGATGCGGGCGCTGTATCCGGACGACGCGGACCGGTATGTGGAGGATTTCGCACGGGCATATGAAGAGCAGAAGCCCTTCGAGATCGGGCATCGGATGATCGACGCCCGGGGCAGGATCCGGTGGTGCTTGACGGTGGGCACACCGCATCGGGACATGGAAGGCACCTTTTTGGGATTGCTGGGTACCGTATTCGACCGGACGGAGCGGGTAGCGGCGGAGGAGAAATACCAGGCCTTGTTCCAAGCGGCGACGGATGCCATCTACGTTCACCAGTTGGACGATTCGGGGCAGGTGCTGAGTACGATCCTGGAGGTCAACGACATCACCTGTACCCGGCTGGGCTACACCCGGGAGGAGCTGGTGGGCCATTCCATTCTGAAGCTGAACGAGCGGAAGGACCCGTCCTATCTTCGGGAGTGCTTCGACCGGGTGATTAGGAACGGGCATTATACCTATGAAAATGTACACCAGACCAAGAATGGCAGAAGCATCCCCGTGGAGGTCAATGCCCACTCCATCAAGATGGACGGCAAGGACTGCATCTTCAGTCTGGCCCGGGATCTGACGGAGCGGAAGCGGGCGGAGCAGAAGCTCCGGGAGAGCGAGGAGAAGTACCGGCTCCTGTTCAACCGGGCCAACGATGCGATTTATCTGCTCGAGGTTGCGCCGGATGGCAAGGATACCCGCTTCCTGGAGGTCAACGATGTGCTGTGCGAGCGGCTGGGCTATACCCGGGGGGAGCTGATCGGGAAGTCTCCCTTCGACTTCAGCGTGCCCGAAAACAAGTCGGCTTTGACTCGAAGTCTTAATCAGCTCCTTTCAGAGGGCCAGATTGTTGCGAACACGGAGCATCTCACCAAAGCAGGCGACCGGATTCCCGTGGAGGCTAGCTGCCACACCTTCCGGTTGAACGGAAGGAATGTCATCCTGACGGTGGCCCGGGATCTGACGGAGCGGAAGCGGGCGGAGGAAAAGCTTCGGGAGAGCGAAGCCCGCTTCCGCTCCCTCTTCATGAACATGTGCAGCGGCTTCGTGTACACCCGGCTGCTGCCCGGAGCGGACGGCCTTCCGGAGGACTTCGAGATTACGGAGGTCAACGGCGCCTTCGAGATATGGTTCGGAAAGTCGAGGGACATGCTGGTGGGACGGCGGTTCTCCGAGGTGTTCCCGGCGGGGTTCGCTTCACTTCTTGGCTCTTTGAGAGAGAAGGGGGATTTGGAACGCCTCGGCAGCGGGAAGGTGGACTTCGAATACCGTACCCTGGAGACGGGGAATTGGTTCGAGGTGAGCGCCTTCTGTCCGGAGCCGGGGTATGCGGCCGTAGTGCTGACGGATATTACGGGGCGCAAGGCAGCAGAGCAGGAGCTGCTCCGTTCCAAGGAAGAGGCAGAGGTGGCCAATAAAGCCAAAAGCGGATTCCTGGCCAACATGAGCCATGAAATCCGGACCCCCATCAACGGAATCGTCGGCATGCTCGATCTGAGCCTGCTGAACCCGGTGGACGCCGAAACCCGCGACTTCTTGGAAACCGCCCGGTCCTGCGCCAAATCTCTGATGCGCATCGTGGAGGACATCCTGGACTTCTCCAAGCTGGAGGCAGGCAAGCTGTCCATGGAGCAGACCGGATATTCCGTCCGGCAGGTGGCGGAGGATACGGTCAAGGCGCTGCAGCCCGCCGCAGGGGCCAAGAGGCTGGAGCTGCGCTGGGAGGCAGGGCCGGAGGTGCCCGAGGCGGTGATCGGGGACGCCAGCCGGCTGGGGCAGGTGTTGAACAACCTGCTGCACAACGCGGTGAAGTTCACAGAAGTCGGAAGTGTCCGGCTGTCCATCTCGGCGAAGCCGATGGAGGACCGGCAGACGGAGCTCCGGTTCACGGTTCGGGATACGGGTATCGGCATCGCGGCCCGGGACATGCCCAAGCTGTTCCAGCCGTTCAGCCAGGTGGATGCATCCTTCACGAGGAACTTCGGCGGCACCGGATTGGGACTCGCCATCTCCAAGCAGTTCGTGGAGCGCATGGGCGGGCGAATCTGGGCGGAGAGCGAGCCGGGGCATGGCAGCTGCTTTACCTTTACGGCCGTGCTGCCCGTTGCGGACGGATATGCCGGAGCACCGGCCGGCTTGGCAGACCCGGGAGGACCCTGGGAGACGGTTCGGATCCTGGTTGTCGAGGACGACAAGGTGAACCGAATCGTTCTGGAGCAGATGCTGAAGCGGCGGGGGTATACGGTCGAGACGGCGGTTAACGGTCTGGAGGCGGCAGACCGGGCCCACACTGGGGCGTATGATTTGATTCTGATGGACATTCAGATGCCGGTTATGGACGGTCTGGAGGCGGCACGGCGGATCCGCCTGCGGGAGCAAGGCTCGGACAGGCGAACTCCTATTGTGGCGGTTACCGCCCACGCCATGGCGGAGGACCGGGACAAGTGTCTCGGGGCCGGCATGGACGGCTTCCTGGCGAAGCCGGTGATGCTCCCGCAGCTTTACGCCTGCATCGACGGCATGCTGCGGTACCGGACCGCAGGAGGGACGGCTGTCCGCATTACGGCGGAAGGCCAACTGGTGGACGGAACGCCAACCCGCCGGCACACCAGCGGGTTGGCGGAGGAGCTGCCGGCAGCCGGGGACATGCTGCTCCGGGCCATCAGGGAGGAGAGTGCCGAGGATGCCGAGGTTTGGGCGGGACGCCTGAAGCGGCTGGCCTCGGAGGCGGAGAAGGAAGAGCTTCGGGCAGCGTCGTTCAAGGCGGAGCTGGCTGCCCGGCGAGAGGACATAGAGGGACTGCGGATGCTTCAGGACCTGCTGGAGCAGGAGTTGGAACCTTACCTTAGGAGCAGGAAAGGCGGAGGGTACGATGAAGATATTGATAGCCGAAGATGATCTGGCAAGCCGCAAGTTTCTGTACAAGCTGATGTCGCGCTACGGGGAATGCGACATGGTCGTCGACGGGATGGAGGCCTTGGACGCTTATCTCCTGTCGTTGAAGGAAAACGCCCCGTATGATCTGATCTGCTTGGACATCATGATGCCCAAGGTGGACGGAGTGAAGGTGCTGAAGGCCATCCGCGATTACGAGTCCCAGCGGGGACTCCTCCCGGAGAAGCGGGTGAAGGTCATCATGACGACGGCCCTGGCGGAAACGCCCTATGTCCAGCATTCCTTCGAGCTGGGCTGCCAGGCCTATGCCTCCAAGCCCATCGATACGGAAAAGCTGGTGGAGGTGCTCCGGAAGCTGGAGCTGATCCCTTAACGGATCAACCGAAGATTTCGGACAGAACAATCATTGTAAGGAGCCCCAGGATGAAGGAAAAGGTGGCGGTTCGCTCGTGACCGTCGCCGTGGCTTTCGGGGATCAGCTCCTTGTAGACAACGAAGAGCATGGCGCCGGCAGCAAAGGCCAGCCCGAAGGGAATGACCGGCTCCCATTCGGAGGAGAACTGATACCCGATGAAATAAGCCAGCATCTCGAAGAGGCCGGTCAGCCCCGCGAACAGGAACGACTTGAACCGGTGAACACCTTGGGTCAGGAGATATACGGCGACGAGGAACCCCTCCGGCACGTTCTGCAATCCGATGGCCAGCGCCACCAGGTGTCCGAGCTCGCCTTGGTCGCTGGCATAGCTCAAGCCGACGGAGAGCCCCTCCGGAATATTATGGATGCTCATGGCCGTCAAGAAGAGCAGGAGCCCGCTGTCCAGCCGGTTGTGGTTCTCGGTGGTGTTGTCCAGATCGGTGTGGGGCAGGAACATCTCGATCAGGGTCAGGATCAAGGTGCCGGCGAGAATGCCGGCGGTCAGGACCCACAGGTTGGAGAGCTTCAGGGAGGACGGGATTAAGCCATACGTCGAAGCCGCCACCATGATCCCGGCCGTATAGGCCAACAGCACGTCCTTCCCCCGGTGGGATACGTTCTTCAGCATCAGCGCCGGCACGGCGCCCAGGGTGGTGCACACGAACGACGCCGAGGCGCCGATCCAGATATCGGGCATAGGTTGAACCTCCGTCACTTGAAGTGGCTGGTAAACTGGGTGAACCCCAAGTGTTCGTCTAAATATTTCTACAGTTGCATTATATAGAGAATGGGTTGTAAAGTAGAAGGGAATTTCCATTAACCAAAAAAAGGATGATTCCCGTGCCCATGTTGGACATGCCATTGGCGCAGCTGAAGGAATACCGGGGCTGCACGCCTAAGCCAAGCGATTATGACGAGTATTGGGAGAGAGCTCTGGAGGAGATGCGCCAGACGGATCCCCAGGTGGAGCTGATTCCATCGGAATTCACCACGCCGTTCGCAGACTGCTTCGACCTCTACTTCACCGGTGTAAGAGGAGCGCGGGTCCACGCCAAATACGTGCGGCCGAAGCATACCTCGGCCCCCCACCCCGCCATTATTCAGTTCCACGGCTATACGGGGAATGCGGGCGATTGGGAGAATAAGCTCCAGTACGCCGCCTTGGGCTTCTCTGTAGCGGCCTTGGATGCACGGGGGCAGGGCGGCCTGTCCGAGGACACCGGCGGTGTGAAGGGGACGACCATGAACGGCCACTTCATCCGGGGGTTGAATGACCATCCGGACCAGTTGCTCTTCCGCCACATCTTCCTCGATACAGCGCAGCTGGCCCGCATCGTCATGAGCTTCGACGAAGTGGACGCGGACCGCGTCGGCGCCATGGGCGGATCCCAGGGAGGCGCCTTGGCGATCGCTTGCGCGGCGCTGGAGCCCCGGATCAAGAAGGTCGCTCCTGTGTATCCATTCTTAAGCGATTACAAGCGGGTCTGGGATATGGATCTGGCGAAGGATGCCTACGCTGAGCTTCGGACGTTCTTCCGGCACTTCGATCCCCAACATGAGAACGAGCAAGAGATCTTCACCCGGCTGGGCTATATCGATATCCAGAACCTGGCTCCGCGGATCCGGGCGGAGGTCTTGATCGGCGTTGGCCTGATGGATTCCATCTGCCCCCCGTCCACCCAATTTGCCGCCATCAATAAGATGACGGCGCCGGTCCAGCTGGAGATCTACCCGGACTTCGGCCATGAAGGGCTGCCCGGGATGAACGATAAGATTTACCAATTCTTAAAGTCCCTCTGATTTAATCCAGTAGCATTCTTCATATCCCTCTTACACGGCGCTGAATTTTTACGGGTATTGTGGTTAACGATACCAGTAAGAAGGAGGCGTTTGTTTTTGAGACACGGTTGGTCTCTCATTGGTGTGATGACCTTGGCGGCGGGGCTGCTCGGCGCTTCCTGGGCCAAGGCCGAGACCGTCCAAACGGCGGAGGAGCAAGCCCGGAAGGAACGGATGCCGGAGCTTCAATTCGCGGTCATCAGCGACATCCACGTCCAGCATTGGAAGGTGCTGTCCCACCTGAAGCTTCAGGCGGCTCTGGAGGACCTGTCCGCGGCGGCTCCCGCAGCGGACGCGCTGGTGATCAACGGGGATCTGGGCAACGGCCTGCCTGCAGACTACGCGGCGCTGGAGAAGCTTATGCGTGCTCTTCCGCATCCGGAGCAGGTCTATTACACCATCGGCAATCATGAATTTTATCAAGCTTGGTTCGATTCGTTGGGCAAGTGGAATGCGGCAGCATTCCCGAACGGGGAAACGGAGGAGGCGTCCGTCGGCCGCTTCCTGGCTTTTACGGGTTATCCGAAGGTGTACCATGACGCCTGGGTGGAAGGCTACCATTTCCTCTTCCTCGGATCGGAGGCATATCGGCAGTCGGATCCGTCCAATGGGGAGGACGCCTGGATGTCCGAGGAGCAGCTGCAGTGGCTGGAGAAGACCATCGGGAAAGGAGAAGAGGCCGGCAAGCCTATCTTCGTCTTCCTTCACCAGCCCTTGCCCGGGACGGTGGCCGGCAGCCGGACTCCCGTCAATAACCGGGCAGTTGTGCAGCATGAGCGGCTGAAAGCCATTCTATCGAAGCATCACCAAGCGGTGCTCTTCACCGGTCACACCCATTGGGAGCTCTCCTCCAAGGAGAATGCGGTACAGGATGGGAGCGGCTTCACGATGGTGAATACCTCTTCCGTTTACGAGCCCTATACGGAGGAGGATCTCCCTTATGAGGAAGGGGACCGGATGAGCGAAGGACTGACGGTGGAGGTTTATCCGAAGGAGGTCCGGATCCGGGGCCGTAACTTCGCCCAGCGGGTATGGGTGGATGCGGCAGAGTACAGGATTCCGTTGAAGTAGAGGTCCATCATTTCCCGGGAAAGTGAGGAAGGACTGCGGCCCATTACTTCTCCCAAGGCGCAAGCTGGAGCTCATACAGGTCCTGTACGCTGCAGCCGACTGTTGCGGCGATGGAGATGGCGGTCTTCAGCGGCATGACCCGCTTGTCCTCCATGTAATCCATTAGACGCTCCGGCTTCGTTCGCAGCTTCCGGGAGAGGTCCTCCACAGTCATATCCGATTCGTTCAACCGCTCCTGCAGCAGGCAACGGCCTAATTCGACCTGCATTTGATCTCCTCCGTTTCTGTCATGTCTAGGCATTCACCATTCAGGATGGCCGCGAAGGACGTGTCGCATGCACCGGCATCCATAACAGAACCCTCCGACTGTATGAGACGGAGGGTTCTTGCTGTACCCCGGAGGTCAGAGGACCTTGTAGCCCTTGCCTTCGATGGCGTCCTTGATGTTGTTCATGGTCACCTGACGCTCGTCGTATTGGACGGTAACGGATTCGTTCTCGAGGTTCACCTTCCCGACGGCACCGATGTTCTGCAGGGCACCCTGCACGGAATCCGCGCACTTGTCGCAGGTCATGCCTGCGATCTTCAAGACTGCCTGGCTCATATGCTTCGCTCCTTCAAGCTTATTACCCACCAGTCTGTAGTGTAGCTTGTTCGGGCGAAGCTCATTCATCGGTTCCGGTCAGAGGGAGCGGGCCGCTTCCACGAAGCGCTCCAATGCGGCGCTCAGCGTGGCGCGCGGGCAGGCAACATTGATGCGGAGGAAGCCGCGGCCCTCTTCCCCATAGACTGAGCCTTCGTTGAAGGCCACACCGGCATGCCGGTACATGAGCTCCTTCAAGCCGGAGGTGTCGAGCCCCAGATCCCGGCAGTCCAGCCACAGGAGATAGGTGCTGTCCGGCTTCATGGGCTTCACCTTCGGCAGATGCTCGGCCAGGTAGCCGATGGCATAATCCATATTGCGCTTCAGGTAGTCCATCAGCTCCTCCAGCCAGCCCTCGCTCTCATCGTAGGCGGCGGTCAGCAGGTCCGGGGTGAAGAAGCCGGTCATATGGAGAGACAAGGCCTTGATCCGGTGGTCCAGCTTGCGCTTCAGCTCCTTGTTGGAGGCGGCGATGTAGGCGGCGGGCACGCCCGGCAGGTTGAAGGTTTTCGTCGGGGCGATGGCGGTTATGGTGATGTCGGCAAGCTCCTCGGAGAGAGAAGCGATCGGGATGTGCTTATGTCCCGGGAAGGCCAGATCGGCATGAATCTCGTCGGAAACGATGGTGACGCCGTACTTCAGGCACAGGTCGCCCAGGCGCTGCAGCTCCTCCTTCTCCCAGACCCGGCCGCCCGGATTATGGGGACTGCACAGGAGCAGCAGCTTGGCTCCATCCTTCATCAGCCCTTCCAAGTGTCCGTAGTCCATCTCGTAGCGTCCGTCTTTCAGGATAAGCGGATTGGCCGCTACCTGACGGCCGTTCATCTTAATGACGTCGTAGAACGGATAATAGACGGGAGACTGTATGATCACCGCGCCGCCCGGCTCGGAAAAAAGCTCCACGCCCAGGCTCAGCGCCGTGACGATGCCGGTGACGGAGGCGAGCCACTCCTTCTTCAAGGTCCAATCGTGGCGCCGCTCATACCACCGGATAATGGCGTTCCAGCCTTCGTCGGGCATGACGGTATACCCGTAGATGCCCTGGGCCGCCCGGCGTTCCATGGCAGCCTTCACGGCCGGAGGGCTCTCGAAGTCCATATCGGCGACCCACAGCGGGAGCAGGTCCGGGTTGCCGAAGAGCTTCTCGGACTGGTCCCACTTGTAGGAATGGGTATTCTTGCGGTTCGGAATGCGGTCAAATTGGCTGGTCATCAAAAAAACGGCCTCCTCCATCTGGAAACATCAACAAGACATGCTTCCATCATGGCGGAAAACCGCGGTATTTTCAAGTATGAAGATCGGAGTGGTGGAGGATGGATACGGATTTGCGGACGAGAATCTCTGCAGGCAGGATGATCTTCTTCCAGGCAGGCTCCAGCTCCTCCCGGCTGGCGATGCGCTCGATGAGCAGCTGCATGCCGGCATAGCCGAATTGGTAAGCCTGCTGGGCAGCCACCGTCAGGAACGGATCGATCTCGCCTACGGGGCCCAGATCGTCGAAGCAGGCGATGGAGATGTCGCCGGGCACCTCCAAGCCGCAATCGCGGATGGCCTGTACCGTCTGGACAGCCAGCATGTTATTGCCGCAGAGAATGGCGGTCGGCTTGGGGTCCAGGGCGGTGAGCCACTCTGCGATCCGCTTGCGGCTGCTGCGGGGAGCGTAATCCAGCTCCAGCACCTGCTCCTCGGCGTAAGGCAGGTCCGCCAGCTTCAGCGCTTCCCGGTAGCCGGCGTGCCGGAGCCGGGCGCTGGACACCTCATGGGAACCGTTCACGAGGGCGATCCGGCGATGGCCTCTTCCGAGAATATGCTCCATGAGCATTCGGGTTCCCTCCTTGCTGTCACCCAGCACCACGTCGCTCTGGATGCCGGGCACCTCCCGGTCCAGCAGGACGAAGGGAACGTTGCGGGAGCGGAGTATCTCCAGCTGGGGCAGGGAACGGTCTCCTGCGGGCGCCAGCAGGACGCCGTCAACCCGGGATTTCAGGATCGTGTCCACATATTCGCGTTCCTTATCCAAGCTCTCGTCGCTGTTGCCGAAGAGCACCCGGTAGCCCATCTTATTGGCGGCATCCTCGGCGCCGCGGGCCAGGGTGGTGAAGAAGGGATTCGTAATATCCGTAATCAGCAGGAACAGCACCTGTGTCTCCCGGAGGACCAGGCTTCGGGCCATCTCATTGGGGACGTAGTTCAATTCCTCCATGATCCGCTTGACCTTGGCCCGGGTCTTGTCGCTGATGCGGCCCTTGTTGTTGATGACCCGCGAGACGGTCATGGCGGATACGTTGGCTCTCTTGGCGATATCGTATATGGTTACCATAGGGTGAGCACCTTTTCGACAAATGATAGTTTCATCTTACAGAAGATTAGGATTGACAGCAAGGGGGGAAACTGCTAATTTAGGGTTACCGATAACACATTTTCTTGCGGAGGGATCATTCATGATGGAGCAATACAGATGGCAGGGCGGATTTCCGAAGATCGGCATTCGTCCCACGATTGACGGAAGGCGCAACGGCGTTCGGGAATCCCTGGAGGATACGACGATGGGCATGGCCCTGAGCGTAGCCCAATTCCTGTCCTCGGAGCTGCGTTACCCGGACGGCAGCCCGGTGGAATGCGTGGTGGCCGACACTTGTATCGGCGGCGTGGCGGAGGCTTCGGCAGCTGCCAAGAAGTTCGCAGCCGCAGGTGTAGGGTTATCGATAACTGTCACTCCCTGCTGGTGCTACGGCTCGGAAACCATGGACATGGACGCTTCCATTCCCCAAGCCGTATGGGGCTTCAACGGCACAGAGCGCCCCGGTGCGGTCTATCTGGCTGCCGTGCTGGCCGGTTATGCGCAGAAGGGCATCCCTGCCTTCGGCATCTATGGCAAGGACGTACAGGACATCGGCGACAAGACCATTCCGGATGACGTCAAAGGGAAGCTGATCGGCTTTGCACGCGCCGGCTTGGCCGTAGCCCTGATGCGGGGCAAATCATATCTCTCCATGGGCTCGGTCTCCATGGGCATCGCCGGCTCCATCGTCGATGAGCGCTTCTTCCAGGAGTATCTGGGCATGCGCAATGAGTACGTGGATATGTCCGAATTCGTCCGCAGGATGGACGAAGGCATCTATGATACAGCGGAGTACGAGAAAGCGCTCGCGTGGGTGAAGGAGCACTGCGTGGAAGGCCCGGACAACAATCCGCCTCACATCCAGACCTCCCGGGAACGCAAGGATAAGGACTGGGAAACGGTCGTGAAGATGACCCTCATCGCACGGGACCTGATGATCGGCAACCCGCGTCTTGCGGAGCTGGGCTTCGGGGAGGAGGCCAACGGTCACAACGCCATCGTCTCCGGCTTCCAGGGGCAGCGCCAGTGGACGGACCACTTCCCGAACGGCGACTTCCTTGAAGCGATCCTGAACAGCTCCTTCGATTGGAACGGCATCCGTTCCCCCTATATTGTCGCGACCGAGAATGACGCTCTGAACGGCGCCACCATGCTATTCGGCTACCTCATGACCCACACCGCCCAGATCTTCGCGGACGTCCGGACCTACTGGAGCCCCGAAGCGGTGGAGCGCGTTACGGGCCATCGGCTGCAGGGCGCCGCAGCGGGCGGCATCCTTCACCTGATTAACTCCGGCCCGGCTGCCTTGGACGGAACGGGAGAGCAGTCCCGCGACGGACAACCGGCCATGAAGCCGCACTGGGAGATCACGGAAGAGGAGGCCGACAAGTGTCTGAAGGCGACTTCCTGGCGACCGGCGTCTGTCGAGTACTTCCGCGGAGGCGGCTATTCCTCGGACTTCCTGACCCGCGGCGGCATGCCGGTCACGATGGCCCGGATCAATCTGCTGAAGGGTGTGGGACCGGTCCTTCAGATCGCCGAGGGCTACTCCGTCGACCTGCCTGAGGATGTGCACGACAAGCTGGACCGCCGCACCGACCCGACCTGGCCGACGACTTGGTTCGCTCCCATTCTGACCGGCAGCGGTGCCTTCACTTCCGTCTACAACGTTATGGACAACTGGGGCGCCAACCATGGAGCTATCAGCTACGGCCATATTGGTGGAGATCTGATCACCCTGGCCGCCATGCTGCGGATTCCGGTCAATATGCATAACGTGCCGGCAGAGCGGATCTTCCGTCCCAAGGCATGGGGCTTGCACGGCACCGACCATCCGGAAAGTGCCGACTACAGAGCCTGCGCCAACTTCGGTCCGCTGTACAAATAAGAAATCGTCCATAGACGGAGGGAGAACCATGCAAACGACCAACGTGCGTGAAGAGTTATGCAAGTATGCGAGAAAAATCGTGGCCAAGGGCATGGTCGTCGGCCCCGGCGGCAACATCAGCGCACGCGACGGCGATACCATGCTGGTATCCCCCAGCGGCTTCGCGCTGGAGGAGATCGAGCCGGAGCAGTGGGTGGCCGTGTCCATCCAGGACGGCACCATCGACGCGCCTCCAGGTCTCCGGGCATCCTCCGAGGTGCTGATGCACCTGTACGGCTATCAGGTGAATCCTTCCATCGGCGCCATGGTGCACACGCATCCGGCCTACTCCATCGCCTTCGGACTGATCGGCGAGGATCTGCCGATTATGTTCCCCGACCAAGCGGCTCTGACCGGTAAAACCGGCTTCATTCCTTATGTCATCCCGACGACGGAGCTTCTGGCCCATGCAGTGAAGGAGAAGATCAATACCTACACCACCCTGCTCCTCGGCAACCACGGTCTCGTCACGGTGGGCCGCAACCTTCGGGAAGCCTACTACCGGACCGAGGTGGTGGAGGAGAGTGCCCGGATCTACCTCTTGGCCAAGGCAGCCGGAACGCCGAAAGTGCTGACCGAGCAGGAGCTGGAGGATATCCGCGCCCTGGAAACCGAAGCGTACCGGATCAAGCTCTTGCAGCAGCAGAAGTAACAAGACCCCATCGCCCCCTATCCCCAACAGCCCGTCCTTGCCGGAACCAGACTCCGGCCGGGGCGGGCTTCTTCATGCTCCGGACAGAGCCTGGTCCAGGTCCCGGATCAGCGCTTCCGTGTCCTCCAGACCGATGGAAAGCCGGATGAGCCCCGGGCTGATCCCTTCTGAAAGGAGCTGCTCTTCGTTGGTACCTTCATTGGGCGACAAGACGAGGCTCTCGAAGGAGCCCCAGGATACGCCGATCTGGAATCGCTGCAGCCGGTTGATGACCCGGGCTACTGTCTCGAAGGAAGCTTCGTTCAGCTCGAAACTGAATAGTCCCGTGGTGCCGCTCATCTGCTTCAAGGCCAGCTTGTAATCAGGATGGCTGGGAAGTCCCGGGTGGTTCACACGGGCGACGGCAGGATGGCGTTCCAGAAACTCCGCTACCTCTAAGGCGTTTCTGCGGTGGGCTTCCATGCGGAGCGGAAGGGTGCGCAGTCCCTTTAGGAGCTGTCCGGCCTCGTAGGGAGCCAATGCGGCGCCCAATAGCAGATATTCCTGGTAGAAGAGGCTCTCCAGCTCCCGGCTGCTGCCGATTACCGCTCCCCCGACCAGATCGCTATGGCCCCCCAAGTACTTGGAGACGGAATGAACAGCCAGGTCGATGCCCGCCGGCAGAGGCTTTTGATAGAGAGGGGTTGCCCAGGTGTTGTCGATGATGGTTTTGAAGCCCCGGTCCTTGGCCAGCCGGACGACTCCTTCCAGATCCACTAACCGGAAAGTGAAGGAGGTGGGACTCTCGAGCAGGACCAGCTTGGTTTCCGGACGGGCGGCCGCCTCGATATCGGGCAGGGAAACCGAAGAAGTCATCGTATAAGAGATCCCGAACTTGTTAAGATAGTGAAGAAGCTTCTTCGTTTCCTCATAGACATGGCAGATACAGACCACATGGTCTCCTGCCCGGAGTGAGCCGAGCAGCGCAGCAGTGAGAGCGGCCATACCGGAAGCAAACAGCTTGCAGCTTTCCCCTCGTTCCAAGGCGGCAAGCTTACGTTCTGCGATCTCGACGGTCGGGTTGGTTCCACGCCAATAGACATAATGCCGGTGCTCCTCCTTGCGGGCCTGGATATATTCCTCTACAGTGGGAAACACAAACAGGCTGTTGCCGTACAGCGGTGGAATCACCGCACCGTAGAACGCCCCGGATGCGTCTTCCAAGCGGGTGCAGATCTCGATATCCGATTCGGACTGCATATGTTCCAATCCTTCATCACCTCCGCATCTGGGCCGGGCTCGTGGGAATTCGCTTTCCCAGCATCCTATAGCATTTCCGTAGTTGGAACAAAAATCTTCAATTTTCTTGACGAAAATCGGATTTTTTGCAGAATAGCTGTATTCCCATGCAGGAACCCGATATAATGGTGCATGGATGAAAGTTCCTGTTCCATGAATATAACCGAAGGAGATGCAATGATGAACCAAAGATGGTCTGTCGCGATGACCGATTCCTTTATCCGGCGCTATCCGATCGTATCGGATATGCCTTTTCAGAAGAAGAGAAATTGGAATTACGAGAACGGGGTCATCATGACCGCGCTGGAGCGCCTGTGGCGGGAAACCGGGGACGAGCGTTACTATACGTACATCAAAGAAAACATGGACCTCTTCATTAAAGAAGACGGCTCCATCGATACCTATGATCTGAACGAATACAATGTAGACCAGGTGAACCAAGGCAAGGGCTTGTTCGTGCTGATCGAGACCACCGGCGAGGAGAAATACAAGAAGGCGCTGGAGCACCTGATCACCCAGATGGAGAGCCATCCGAGAACCAGCGAGGGCGGCTTGTGGCATAAGAAAATCTATCCGTTCCAGATGTGGCTGGACGGAGTTTATATGACCTCCCCGCTGCTGTCCAAGTACGGGAAGGTGTACAATAAGCCGGAGTGGTTCGATGACGTTGCGCATGAGATTCTCCTGATGGAGAAGGTTTCCCGGGATCCGCGCACAGGACTCCTCTACCATGGCTGGGATGAATCCAAGGAAGAGGCATGGGCAGACAAGGTGACCGGCTGCTCCCCGCACTTCTGGGGACGTGCCGTCGGCTGGTTCATGATGGCAGTGGTGGACGTGCTGGACGACCTCCCGCTGAACCATCCGAAGCGCGGCGAGATTGTCGGCATCTTCCACCGTCTGGCCAACGCGATCATGAAGGTACAGGACCCGGAGAGCGGCATGTGGTACCAGGTGATGGATCAAGGCACCCGTGCAGGCAACTACCTCGAAGCCTCCGCCACCTCCATGTTCGTCTGCGCCTTCGCCAAGGGCGCACGCATGGGCTATCTGGGACAGGACGCGCTGGAATCTGCGCGTAAAGGGTTCCAGGGTCTCTTGGACCGCTGTGTCGAGAAGACCGAAGACGGCGAGCTGCACCTGAACCACATCTGCGGCGTGGCCGGCCTCGGCAACAAGCCGTACCGTGACGGCTCCTACGCCTACTATGTGGGCGAGATCATCCGTCAGGACGATCCGAAGGGCTACGGCTCGTTCATCATGGCCTGCCTCGAGATCGAGAAGGCGGCCAGCCTGTAAGCTCCATATGGGGAGGGAACAGCAGGATGACAACCGGGAAGATGATTGGCGGCTTGTATGAGACTCACCTGGAGATTTCCGATCTGGAGCGGTCGGTAGAGTTTTATTCGAAGCTGGGGCTGACCTTGGGCCTGAAGCATGCCAAAGGCGCCTTTTTCTGGATTACGGAGCCGGGACAGCAGCTATTGGGCTTGTGGCTCACCGGCGAAGGGCAGACGCTGAAGAAGCAGCACTTCGCCTTCCAGGTGGAGCTGGAGCAGCTGCTCCAGGCGGAGCAGTGGCTGGCGGAGCGGGGAATTCCGCTGGTGCCCCAGTTCGGGCGGGAGCCCAAGGAGCCGATCGTTCATCCGTGGATGCCGGCGGTGACCGTATATTTTGAGGACCCGGACGGGAATCTGTTGGAGTTCCTGTCGATGCTGCCGGATGCGCCGGTCCAGATGCCGGGCGTTCTGTACTATTCCGAATGGCGCAAGCGCGTGGAGGATGGCAAGTAAGCGGCAAAAAGGGCTGCCTCGGCAGCCCAGCTCAAGCGGTTGGTTCAGGCGAATGCCTGACCGGCCGCTTTTTTTCAAGTTCGGACGAAACTTCAATCACCCGATCAGCACCGCCCTGGATTCCTCCGCCGCTCGCAGCCGCTCCTCCTCCGCCTCAACCCGGAATTGGCTGATCTCCCGGAACAGACTCTCCGAATACTCCCGGATCTCCTGGGCCTGCTCGGCAATGCGGCGGATGCTGGCATCCTGCTCGATGGAGGTGGAGGTCATCTCCTGAACGCCGGCCGCGGTTTCCTCCGCGACGGCGGCCACGTGCTGGACCTTGCCCACCAGCATCCGGTTCCGTTCCTTGGCCCCCTCCAGCTTGTCATAGATGCTGTCGATCCGGCTGGTAACCTCCTGCATGGACTCCTCAATAGCCTGGAAGGACCGGAGGGTGCGCATAACCTGGCCGTCCTGATTCTCCAGAACCTCCTGCGCTTCCTGGATCGAGCGCTCCAATTCGGCGATCTGCTTCTGGAGGCTGCCGATGGTTTGGCTGATGCTCTTGGATGAATCGCCCGCCTCTTGGGACAGCACCCGGACCTCCTCGGCGATGACGGAGAAGCCGCGGCCTTGGGCGCCGGCCCGGGCCGCCTCAATCGCGGCGTTCAAGGCCAAGATATTGGTCTGCGCCGAGATTTCCGTAATCGAATTGACGATCCGGTCGATCTGCTTGGAGCTGGCGCCTAGGTGAGAGATGGCGCTGCGGACCTGAGCGATGGTCCGGGCGGTCTCGCCTGCGGCGGCCTGAAGGTCCGCCATAGAGCTTTTGCCGATGCGGGTGTTGCCCTCCGCAGTCGCATTCGTCTGGCGCATGGCCTCGGCGGCTTCCCAGATCACGCTCATCTCCGCGTCCAGCTCCTCGATAATGGAGGAGCTGTCCTCCGCGTGCTTCGCCTGCTGGTCGGCGCCCTGGGCGATCTCGTGCACGGCCGTCAGAATATGGGAGTTGGCCGTTGCCGTATCGCCGGAGAAGCGCTCGAAGCGGCCCGACTGTTCGGACAAGGACGCCGCGATGCTCTTGGTGTGCGACAGCATGGTCCGGACCTTCTCCACCATGGAGTCGAAGTCCCGGCTAAGCTGCCCCAGCTCATCGTCGTCTCCCGAGCCGCTCCCGATAGTGTGGGATAGATCTCCCTTGGCGATGGTGGCCACTGCGGCCTGCAGCCGGTTGATCTTGCGGGTGAAGCTCAGGATGATGACCGCGGCGATAGCTCCGGATAGCAGGAGGACGAACCAAGTGGCTGCGTTCATGACGGAACGGGCCGTATCGATCTTCTTCTTGGCCACCCCCGTGGCTTCCGCCGCGTCCTTGCTGTAATCCTGGTAGAACTTGTCCACCAGCTCGAAGATTTTGTCCCGCTGCTTCTGGGTCTCTTCATATAGGTATTCTGTGTTCTTCTGGACATCGATCTCCTTCAGGCTCTTGTCAGACAGGATGGAAACCGCCTGGTCGAACATATTGAGGTAATCCGTGGAGGCCATGATGAGCTGGCTCCGCCATTTCAGCTGCTCCTCGGTGACGGCGGTATCCGCAATATCTTTGACCGTTTGCTGGAAGACCGGCCGCTTGGCCTTGTATTTGTCGACGAACTCCGGCTTCCGGGAGATCATGAGGCCCGAGGCGATATCCTTAATATCCTGGGCGGTGCCCTTGAATTCAAGCGCCTTAAGTTGAAGCTCCGTCTTACTCTGCTGCTCCTCCGAGGCGCTATGGATGCGGCCTAAGAGGGTCGAGTTATAGAGGGCGACACCGGCGAAGACGAGGGTGATGAGCGTGAAGCTCGCGATCAGACGCGTTTTGAGCGTGAATCGGAACGGAAGCTTTGCCATGAGAGAAGGTCCTCCTTCAATATAGTCCTTTAGTCCTTAAGCATCATCCCCCTTACTATATAATCCCAAGATCAACTGTCACGCAGAGGTTTGTAAACTTCGTGTAAAACCCCAAAACTTCGACAATTCCGCAATTTCATGCCTCCAGAAGTCGTCCATTTTTTTAACATCGCGTTTACGAAAGACGTGTTTTCCATTAACAAATGATTGCTACGATAGGTTTCGTAAACAAAAACACGAGGGAGGACATGTTGACATGTCGAAAAAGATGGTTAGCCTTGCACTTGCTTCTGTAATGATGATGGGGGTTCTCGCTGCATGCGGCGATAAAGATGAGAAAACGACGGGCAGCAGCGCTAGCCCGGCTGCTACAACTGCAACCAGCCCGGCAGCATCCGCGGCAGCTTCCGCCAAGCCGGCAGCACCGCAAGTAGAAGGCACCGCCTCTGCATCCGGCTCCAGCGCCCTGCTTCCGCTGGTGAAGGCTGCGGCTGAAGACTTCATGGCTAAGAATCCGAAAGCAACGATCAACGTAACAGGCGGCGGCTCCGGCACCGGTCTGAAGAACGTAGCGGACGGCACCTCCGACATCGGCAACTCCGACGTAGCCGCTGGCGACGAGTACAAGGACAAAGGCCTGGTGGATCATATCGTGGCCGTCGCTCCGTTTGCGATCATCGTGAACAACGACGTGAACGTCGACAACCTGACCAAAGCCCAAGCCCAAGACATCTTCTCCGGCAAGATCACCAACTGGAAGGACGTCGGCGGCAAGGACCTGAAGATCACTGTCGTGCACCGTCCGGATTCCTCCGGCTCCCGCAAGCTGGTTCAGCAGATCGTAATGGGCGACAAGTCCTTCACTAAGGACGGTATCCAGCAAGCCGAGTCCGGTGCGATGAAGACCTCCGTTGCTACCACCTCCGGCGCGATCGGTTACATTGACACTCCGTACATCGACAACACCCTGAAGGCCGTGAAGTTCGAAGGCGTAGCCTTCTCCGCCGATTCCATCAAGGACGGCAAGTACCCGCTGTTCGGCCAAGAGCATATGTACACCAAAGGCGAGCCGAAGGGCGCCGTCAAGGCCTTCATCGATTACATCATGAGCGACGATTTCCAGAAGCCGGCTGCCGGCAAAACCAAGTCCAAGGTGGAAGAGCTGGGCTTCCTGCCCGCCAGCCTGCTGAAAAAATAATAGGGACGCGATAGCTGCGAGCACCCTACGAAAGCGCCGGTTCATCTGTGAACCGGCGCTTTTTTGTCGGATCCGAAAGCTTTACATTGTCTTTACAATTGATTAACATGCCAAAAACACTGGCCCTGTACAATGAAATCAAAGAAAGCGGAACGTTGAAGGAGGTCATTTCGTTGTCCATCGTGGCAGAGAGTCTGTCGACAACCAACGAGAAGCAAGATAAGAAGCTGAAGCAATCCCGGAATTGGCTGAAATTTCAATTAGGACAAGATGTGATGATGAGAGGGGTCTTCATCGGAAGCGCGGTGGTCGTATCCGCCATCATCTTCACACTGATCGCCTTCGTCGGGTATCAGGGCCTGCAGACCTTCACGGAGGTATCTCCGGCGGAGTTCTTCTTCTCCCTGGATTGGACCCCTAGCGAGAACAAGTTCGGGGCCTTTCCATTCCTGTTCAGCACCATCGTCTTAACGCTGCTGTCCGTCCTGCTCTCCCTGCCGTTGGCCTTGGGCGGCGCCGTCTTCATGGCGAAGGTGGCCCCCAAGTGGATGCGGGAAATTCTGCGCCCGGCCACGGACCTCTTCGTCGGCATTCCCTCGGTCGTCTACGGCTTGATCGGCATGACGGTCATCGTCCCGGCGCTGCACAAAATGTTCCCGTCCACTGTAGGGTACGGGATTCTGCCCGCCGCCATCATCCTGGCGGTCATGATCATGCCGACCATCCTCTCCATCTCGGAGGATGCGATCCGCTCCCTTCCGGGCCGGCTGGAGGAGGCGTCTCTGGCTCTCGGCGCCACCCGCTGGCAGACCATCTGGAAGGTGCTGCTTCCTGCGGCAAGACCGGGCATACTGACCGCGGTCATCCTGGGTATGGGACGGGCCATCGGCGAGACGATGGCCGTATTCATGGTCATCGGCAACGCGCCGCAGATGCCGAAGTCCCTGATCGACTCGACCACGGTCCTGACCACGGCCATCGTCAAGGATATGCCTTCGACCTTCTACGGTACGGCGTGGAACAACTCCCTGTACCTCATGTCGCTGGTGCTGCTCATCATCTCCATCGGGCTCATTCTGGCCATCCGCATCCTGTCGAAGAGGAGTGAAGTGAAGTGATTCAGAGCAAGAGCACAAGACGCAATCTCCTGTTCGACAAGGCGGCCACCGTGCTGCTGTGGGTTGTGGGGATTCTGATTATTCTGATCCTGGGCTGGTTTCTGTACAAAATCCTTGGTGCCGGCATCCGCTACCTGACCCCCAAGTTCATCTTCGGCAAGCCCAGCGAGATCCGGGCGGGCGGAGGCGTCGGACCGATGCTGTTCAACTCGTTCTACGTCTTGTTCCTGTCCATGGTGGTGGCCATGCCCATCGGACTGGGCGCAGGCGTCTATCTGGCGGTGTATGCGAAGCAGAACCGCTTCACCAACCTGGTGCGCATCTCCGTGGAGGCTCTGTCCTCGGTTCCCTCCATCGTATTCGGTCTGTTCGGGGCGCTGGTGTTCGTGAACTGGATGGGCTTCAAGTTCTCCATCCTGGCCGGTGCCCTCTCCCTGGCGCTTCTGAATCTTCCGGTCTTGGTGCGCAATACGGAGGAGGCGCTCCGGGCCGTGCCGGAGTCCTATTGGGAGGCTTCCCTGGCGCTGGGCTCCACCCGCTGGCAGGCGATCCGGAAGGTCCTGATTCCCGCGGCCCTTCCGGCCTTGATCACAGGCATCACCCTCGTCTCCGGCCGTGCGCTGGGCGAATCGGCGATTCTGATCTATACCGCAGGCGTATCCGTGGCGAGAAACTTCCCGGAATTCAACGTCATGTCCATGGGTGAAACCCTATCTGTCCATCTGTGGTATGTCCAGGCTTCTTCCCTGGTGCCCGATGCCAAGCAGATCGCCCAAGGCAGCGCCGCGCTGCTGGTGCTCGTGGTTCTGGCCTTCAACCTGCTCATCGCCTTGCCAAGCCGTTACATCTCGAAACGATTCACAGGAGGGAAATAAATGTCGGAGCCGAAAATTAACGTCCGCAATCTGAATCTCTTTTACGGAGATAATCATGCCCTGCATGACATAAATTTGAACATCCAGAGCCATTCCATAAACGCGCTGATCGGTCCGTCGGGGTGCGGCAAATCCACCTTCCTGCGGACTCTGAACCGGATGAACGATCTGATCGAGAATGTGAAGATTACCGGCGAAGTCAACGTGGAGGGCCATAATATTTACGATTCGAATACGGATGTGGTCAGCCTGCGGAAGAAGGTAGGGATGGTCTTCCAGCGTCCCAACCCGTTCCCCATGAGCATCTACGACAACATTGCCTACGGCCCCCGGATCCACGGCACGAAGAAGAAAAGCGTGCTCGACGAGATCGTCGAGAAGAGTCTGAAGCAGGCCGCCCTCTGGGAGGAGGTCAAGGACCGTCTCAACAAATCCGCTCTGGGCTTGTCCGGCGGACAGCAGCAGCGGCTGTGCATCGCCCGCCTCCTGGCCGTGGAGCCCGATGTTCTCTTGATGGATGAGCCGACCTCCGCGCTGGATCCGATCTCCACCTTGAAGGTGGAGGAGCTGTCCCAGGACCTGAAGAAGTGGTACACCATCATTATCGTCACCCACAACATGCAGCAGGCGGCCCGGATCTCGGACCACACCTCCTTCTTCCTGAACGGCATCCTGGTGGAAACGGATAAGACGGATAAGATCTTCACCACTCCGAGCGACCAGCGCACGGAAGACTATATTACAGGACGCTTCGGCTGATAAGCGTGAGAGGAGACAACATATGGACAGTCGTTCCAGCTACCATCTGGCTCTGAAGAAACTGAAGGATGAGCTGATGTACATGGGCTCGGTCGTGGAGGAGCAGATCCGCAATGCGGTGGATTCCTTGAGCCGGCAGGATGAGAAGAAGGCCATCGAGCTGATCGAGAAGGATGACCGGATTGACGATATGATGCTGGACATTGAGGATCAATGCATCCGTCTGGTGGCGCTCCAGCAGCCGATGGCGGGAGATCTGCGGACCATCAGCATGGCCAGCAAGATTGCGGTGGATCTGGAGCGGATCGCGGACCATGCGGTAGATATCGCCCGGATCACCAAGCGCCTGATCGGAGAGCCTCTGGTGAAGCCGCTGGAGGACATTCCGCGGATGGCCGAATATTGCGTGCGGATGCTTAGGGAATGCCTCACCGCTTATGCCGACGGCAACGTGCAGCGCGCGGCATCTCTGGCTGAGCTGGACGACGAGGTGGACCGGCTCTATGCGAAGATCATCTATGACATCACCGGGTTGATGTCCACTGATCCCATCCGCAACAAGCAGCTCATCCATCTCTTGATGGTGGGCCATTACCTGGAGCGGGTGGCGGACCATACGACCAACATCGCGGAAGGCACCATCTTCATGGTGACCGGACGGCGCAGCGATCTGAATCAATAGAACTTTTAATCAAAATTTCATATTTTACATGAAGTTAATCCTTCGTTAATGCTGCAATGATTGTCGAAGTTTACAATCAATTGTAGAGAACGAAGGATTTTTCTGTAGAATGGCGGGGATCGCAACATGCTGAGTCTGACGAAGGATCCGGAGCTTGCCGCGGTGCTGGAGAGCACCAGGAAGGACCGGGGGAACATCGGCATTATCCATCTGGATACGGTGGATTACGGAGGACTGGTTCAAGAGGGTCGCAGCTTCTGTGACCGGATCAACCGGCATACCGGCGATTGGCTGAATACATACATGAAGGAACGCCGCGAATGGGTGGCGGGACGGCGGATGGGGGACGATTGGTACCTGTTCGTCGGGCTGGAGGAGCGGGAGCCGTTCGTGGCGGCGAGGAAGCTGGAGAGGCTGGCTGCAGAGCTGAAGAAGAGGCTGGAGACGAGTCTGCAGGATGCAAATGGCGGAGAGCCGGTGACAGTGTATTCGGGCCACGCCCTCCTGGAGCACCGGCAGGGAAGCATGGCGGAAGCGCTGTACCAGGCTATGAAGCGCTCGGTCCGAAGCATTCACCAGGCCGCAACGCTGCAGGAGGATCATAGCGTCTGGGAGGAATTCTGCTCCATTCTCGAGGAGCGGAGGATCTCGTCCGTGTACCAGCCGATCGTCTCCTTGAGCGACGCCTCGATCTTCGGCTACGAGGCGCTGTCCCGGGGCCCCCAGGGCAGCAAGTTTCACTCCCCCTTGGAGCTGTTCGGCTATGCGGAGGAGCGGGGAGGCTTGTACGAGCTGGACCGGCTGGCCCGGGAGAAGGCCATCGAGGGCTGCTTGGGGCTGGGCAGGGAGCAGCGGGTGTTCATCAACATCCCCGCTCACGTGATTCACGATCCCCAATTCGCATCGGGCCACACGCTGAAGATGCTGGAGCGGTGCGGGATTGAGCCCCGGAATGTGGTGTTCGAGATTACGGAACGCACCTCCATCGAGGACTTCGCTACGGCCAAGCGGATTCTCCAGCACTACCGCAACCAAGGCTACCAGATCGCCATCGACGACGCGGGCGCCGGGTATTCCTCTCTGCAGGCCATTGCGGAGCTGCAGCCGGATTTTATCAAGGTGGACCGTTCGCTGATCACGAACATCCATCAAGACCGGATGAAGGAAACGATCCTGGAGACCTTCGTCTCCTTCGCCCGGAAGATGAGCATCCGCATGATTGCGGAGGGGATCGAGAGCTGGGAGGAGCTGAAGAAGCTGTCGCAGATGGGCGTGCACTATGCCCAGGGCTTCCTCATCGGGCGGCCCGTGCCGCAGATGGATCCGCTCCGGGAGGAGGTTGCGGCGCAGATCGAGCGCATCAACCGCCTTCAGGGGTTCGACAGCCTGGTGCACGTGGGCCATCTGGCCGTCCACATCCGGACCTTCGGCCCGAAGACGCCGATCTCGGAGGTGGCGAATTTCTTCAAGAGCCATGAGGAGGCCAGCGGCACCGTGATCGTGGATGCGGAGAGGCCGGTGGGGGTGGTCATGCGCGACAAGCTGTTCCAGCAGCTGGCGGGCCAATACGGCATCTCCTTGTATTGGAACCGGCCCATCGAGCAGCTGATGGACCGCCAGGCTCTGATCGTCGAGGAGACCTCTCCGATCGAGCAGGTGTCTCAGATGGCCATGTCCCGGGAAAAAAACCGGCTGTACGACTGGATCGTCATCACCTCCAAGGACAAAATGTCGGGCATCGCCTCGGTCCAGACCCTGCTGGAGGCGATCACCAATCTGCGCATGGAGACGGCGCGGGTGGCGAATCCGCTGACCGGCTTACCCGGGAACACCCAGATCAACCGGGAGCTGAACCGGAGGCTGTTCGACGGGAGGCCCTTCTCGGTGATCTACGCTGACTTGGACTATTTCAAATGGTATAACGACCGGTACGGATTCCAGAAGGGGGACCAGCTCATCCAATTCACGGCGGATGTGCTCCAGCAGTCCGCATCGGCCTGCGGACATCCACATGATTTCGTCGGACATGTCGGCGGTGATGACTTCATCGTGATCACGGAGGCAGAGGAATCGACGGTGCTGTGTGAGGAGATCATCCGGCGGTTCAGGCAGGGGGTGGGATTGTTCTACGAGGAAGAGGAATGGAGCTATGCCGTTGACCGGAGCGGGAACCGGGTGGAGAGTGACGGCGTGCACATCTCGCTGTCCCTGGTCATCTGTCTGTGTGCCGGATCCGCGACGCTGGAGCGGATCTCCCAGACGGCAGCCGCCCTGAAGAAGAAGTCCAAATCGCGGAACGGCAGCGTTTATACCGCCGCTTATTTGGACGGCTGCTGCGGTCCGGACGGGAGCTCGAACAAGGAGAGCAGCTGCTCCATACTTTGAACCACATGAATCCGGGCGCTTCCGACCTTCCGTCGGAAGTGCTTTTGTTTGCGTCCGGGGCAGAACCAGACGGCGTTTATATGCACCTGGATCGCGCCCAGGACATCCTTGGACCAGGAGTTGCCGACCATAACCGCCTGATCGGGACGGTACCCGATCCGCTCCAGCGCGTGGCGGAAGATGGCCGGATGAGGCTTGCGTACTCCCACGGAGGCGGAGAAGAACATCCGGTCCTCCCGTAGAGGCGGAAGCTGGCCTGCCGCACGCAGCCTCCGGGTCTGCTTCTCCTGCATGCCGTTGCTGATGATCGCCACCTTGTAGCTCTTCGCGAGGGCGGACAGCGCTTCCGCCGCGCCCGGATAGAGAACGGGCCGCCGCTCCTGCTGCTCGCTGACCCGATGGAAGAAGGCGTTCAAGGCATGGTCCGGCAATCGGATGCCCCATGGCCGGAGCGCTGCCGCAAAGGCAGCGGCATTGCGCTTCTGCTGCTCGGCGTACGGCAGGCTCATCCGGCCGTACGCTCTTCCGGGCGCCGCCTCCTTCCGGTATGCGGCCCACACCTCCTCTCCGGAGGGCCGTTCCACGTCCGTCTCCCATCGGCCCGACGTATCTTTCCATACCTGCATGAAAGCCTGACGGAACGTGCTCTCCGGGTCCAGCAGCGTTTCGTTGATGTCGAAGAACACGACTTTGATCCGGTCCGGTTTGAAGGTGGTTATACCCATCGGAACACCGTCCTTGCCTCGTCATTTCCGATTGCCGAATCCGGCGCCGGAGGATCGGGTGGCGTAAGGATCCACAGCGCCTATGTATTCACCTTATGCGCGGCCGGAGGATTTTATAAGGAGAGTCTCCTGTGTTATGATGGCAATAGTATGGAATAATGGGGTGCGATCGAACTTATGTCCAAAGTCATCGTCATTGACGGCAACAGTATTGCGAGCCGCGCCTTCTACGCGCTGCCGCTGTTAAGCAATTCCAGCGGTCTCCACACCAATGCGGTGTATGGATTTACGACCATGCTGCTCAAGCTCATTGAAGAACAGAAGCCGACCCACTTTCTCGTTGCGTTCGACGCGGGCAAGGTGGTATTCCGGCATCAGGAATACGGGGAATACAAGGGCGGCCGGCTGAAGACGCCTCCGGAGCTGTCCGAGCAGTTCCCGCTCATCAAGGAGCTGCTGGAGTCCTTCGGCATCCGGCGCTTTGAGCTGGCGGGCTATGAGGCCGACGATATCATCGGCACGCTGACCAAGGCGGCCGACGCCGCGGAGGATATGGAGGTTCTGGTGGTGACCGGGGACAAGGACATGCTGCAGCTGTCCTCCGATAAGGTCACGATTGCGCTGACCCGCAAGGGCATCAGCGAGATGGAGCTGTACGATCCGGCCGCCATTCAGGAGAAATACGGATTGAGCCCGCAGCAGATCATCGATCTGAAGGGGCTCATGGGCGATACCTCCGACAATATTCCGGGCATTCCCGGAGTCGGAGAAAAGACGGCCCTTAAAATGCTGCATCAATACGGCAGCGTCGAAGCCGTCCTCGAGCATGCGGACGAGCTGACGGGCAAGATGAAGGAGAAGGTGAAGGAGCACGCGCAGGATGCCCGGATGAGCAAGGAGCTGGCCACCATCTTCCGGGAGGTGCCCATGGATCTGGAGTGGACCGGGATGGCGTATCAAGGCTATGACCCGGCATCTCTGGCGGGCATGTTCCGCAAGCTGGAGTTCAAGTCCCTCTTGGAGAAGCTGGATTTGACGGGGGCTTCCCTGGCGGCGGATGAGGCGGAGGCCGGAGCCGGCGGGAATGCGGAGCTGGCGGTACGGGTGCTGAAGCCGGCGGACGTGGCGGACTTTGCGGCGGACGGGCTGGACCGAATCGAAGCGGTCCATGTGGAGTTGTACGGAGAGAACCCCCATCTGTCCACGGTGGTTGGGGTTGCTTTCTATGCGGATGGGGAAGCGGTGGTGCTGCCCTTCGACGTGCTGAATGCGGACGAGGCCGAGCCGGTTCGCCTCTGGCTGGCCGATGCGGACAAGCCCAAGCGGATCTATGACCAGCACCGGGCGGAGCTGGCGCTTCATTGGAGGGGCATGCTTCTGAAGGGCTGCGCCTTCGACGTCCACCTGGCAGGATATCTGCTGGACCCGACGGATACGACCTTGTCGCTCCACGCATTGGCGTTGAAGTACAAGGCCCCGTCCGTAGAGGACGATGAAGCCGTATTCGGCAAGGGCGCCAAGTACCAGGTGCCGGAGGAGGCCGTGCTGGGCGCCCATCTGGGACGCAAGGTGCGCGCCGTGGCCGAGCTCTCGGTCCGCATGCAGGCGGAGCTGGAGAGGCTCGGCATGGATAAGCTCTACCATGAGCTGGAGCTCCCGCTGTCCGGCGTGCTGGCGGATATGGAGAAGACGGGCATCAAGACCAACGCGGAGGTGCTGCACCAGCTGGGGGCCGAGTTCGGGGCTCAGCTGGAGGGGCTGATGGCCAAGATCTATGAGCATGGCGGCGGCGAATTCAATATCAATTCGCCGAAGCAGCTCGGCGAGGTGCTGTTCGAGCGCCTGGGCCTGTCCACCGCCGGCGTCAAGAAGAACAAGACCGGCTACTCCACGGATGCGGACGTGCTGGAGAAGCTGTCCTCCAAACACGAGATCGTACGTTACATCCTTGACTACCGGACGCTGGCCAAGCTTCAGTCCACCTATGTGGAAGGGCTGCTGAAGGAGATCCGGCCCGAGACGGGCAAGATTCACACGTACTTCCGCCAGACCATAGCGGCCACAGGCAGGCTGTCGAGCCAATATCCGAATCTGCAGAACATCCCGATCCGGCTGGAGGAGGGACGCAAGATCCGCAAGGCTTTTGTCCCCTCGGAGCCGGGCTGGAGGATCGTGGCGGCGGACTATTCCCAGATCGAGCTGCGGGTGCTGGCCCATATCTCGGGAGACGAGAAGCTGATCGAAGCCTTCCAGCTGGATATGGACATCCATACCAAGACCGCCATGGACGTCTTCGGCGTGTCCGCCGATCAGGTGGACGCCAATATGCGCCGCCAGGCCAAGGCCGTCAACTTCGGTATCGTATACGGCATCAGCTCCTACGGCCTGTCCCAGAACCTGGACATCGGCCGGCTGGAGGCTGACCGGTTCATCGAGCAGTATTTCGCCGTCTTCCAAGGCGTGCGTGCCTATATGGACGATATCGTGAAGCATGCCAAGCGGGACGGCTATGTCACCACCCTGCTGGCCCGCCGCCGCTATCTTCCCGAGATCAACGCCTCGAACTTCAACCTCCGCTCCTTCGCGGAGCGGACAGCCATGAATACGCCGATTCAGGGAACCGCGGCGGACATCATCAAGCTGGCCATGGTCCGGATGGCGGAGCGGCTGAAGGAAGAGAAGCTGGCCAGCCGCATGCTGCTCCAGGTCCATGACGAATTGGTCTTCGAAGTGCCTGAGGAGGAATTCGAGATCATGCAGAAGCTGGTGCCCGAGGTCATGTCGAAGGCACTTGAGCTGAAGGTGCCTCTGAAGGCCGAGGTCAGCACCGGCACCAACTGGTACGAATCGAAATAAAAATGATGCATGCCGGGGATACCCGGTCGGAGAGGAGGGTCTCGGATGCCGGAATTGCCCGAGGTCGAGACGGTCAAGAGAACGCTGAACGGACTGGTCGCAGGCAAGACCATCGCCTCCGTCACCGTCCGCCTGCCGCGGATCATTCGGAGGCCGGAGGAGCCGGAGGCGTTCGCCCGGCTGCTGGAGGGCCAAACCATACACGGGGTGGAACGCCGGGGCAAGTTCCTCCGCTTCCTCCTGGACGATTACGTGCTGGTCTCCCATCTCCGGATGGAGGGACGCTACGGGGTGTACCCGTCGGACGATCCGGCGGAGCTCCATACCCATGTGTTGTTCCACTTCACGGACGGGACCGATCTGCGCTACAAGGATGTCCGCCAGTTCGGCACCATGGACGTGTTCCTGAAGGGAGAGGAATGGACTCTTCCCCCGCTGCATAAGCTGGGGCTGGAGCCGCTGGAGCCGGAATTTACCACGGAGGCCTTCCGCAGGCGGATCGAGGGCCGATCCACCAAGATCAAGCCGCTCCTCCTGAACCAGGAGGTGGTGGCGGGCATCGGCAATATCTATGTGGATGAAGCGCTGCACAAGGCCGGGATCCATCCGGCCCGGGAGGCGGACAGCCTCTCCAGACAGGAGCTGGCGAAGCTTCATGAAGCCATCGTGTCCACGCTGCAGGAATCGGTGGAAGCGGGAGGCTCCTCGGTGAAGTCCTATGTGAACGGACAGGGGGAGCGGGGCGAATTTCAATTCCAGCTCGTGGTGTACGGACGGAAGAATGAACCCTGCCGGACCTGCGGACGTCCCATTGAGAAGACCGTGCTGGGGGGCAGAGGCACCCATTTTTGCCCTCATTGCCAGAAGCTTAAGGGCAAGCGGCCGGTCAGGAAGCGGGACAAGAAGTAACGCGGACTTCGGAGCGGACGGGACAGTCTCTCATGCACGCATCGCGGAGAACGCCCATATGATGGGATAGACCTTGCGGACCGTACCCAGTAACGGCCTCGCAACAGTCCCATCAGAGGGAGGGGTTCTTCGTGCCGCATTTGTTGTCGCTGTCCATCATGGCCCTCGCTTTAAGTCTGGACGGCTTTGGCGTTGGCGCCATGTACGGTCTCCGCCGGATTCGTATTCCCGCCATGTCCATCTTGATCATAGCGTTGATGTCGGGTCTTGTGTTCTTCAGCTCCATGCGGATCGGGAGTTATGTCGCCGCATTTTTTTCACCGGGCTTGGCTACAATGATTGGGGCGGTTATTCTGATGGCCATCGGCTGTTGGGCCGTCTATCAGGTGGCTACTCAGGAGAAGCGCCAGGATGAGGAAGACCGGGCGGCGGCCGAGAAGGAGCAGGCTCCTGTGCCTGCGGAAGAGCCGAGGGTCTTGACCATCCAGTTGAAGCGGCTCGGGCTGGTCATCCAGATCCTGAAGACGCCTGCAGCCGCGGACCTGGACCGTTCCGGAACCATCTCATCCCGGGAAGCGGCCTGGCTGGGCATCGCGCTGTCGCTGGACGCCTTCGGGGCCGGCATCGGTGCCGCCCTGATCGGCTATCCGCCGGTGCTGACATCTGTCGTCATCGCCTTATCGTGCGGAACGTTCATTACCTTAGGCCTGCGGGTCGGGCTTCTGTACTCCAACGCCAAGTGGGTGAAGCGGTTGTCGATCTTGCCGGGATTCATCCTGATCCTGATCGGAGTAATGAAGCTGATGTGACCGGGGGACGGAAGCCGTCCGTAACGGCTGATATGAAGGAATTATGGGAGTGAATCTTTTTGAACATCGGATTAACAGGAGGTATCGCCTGCGGCAAAAGCACCGTCTCCTCGATGCTCGTTCGCCGCGGGGCGATTCTGATAGATGCCGACCGGTTGGCAAGAGAAGTGGTGGAACCGGGCGCCCCGGCCTTGGCCGAGGTGGTCCGTGTATTCGGACAAGCCGTGCTCATGGAGGATGGCACTCTGAACCGCCAGGAGCTCGGCAAGCTGGTATTCGGCAGCGAGGAGAAGCGGAAGGAGCTGGAGGGCATCCTGCATCCCCCCATCCGGAAGCTGATGCTGGAGCGGATGGCGGAGTATGAGCGCTCGGCGCCGGACAAGCTTGTGGTGGTGGATGTGCCTCTCCTGTACGAGTCGGAGCTGGAGGAGCTTTTTCAGGAGGTGCTGGTGGTTTATGTCCCTCCCGAGCTTCAATTGATACGGCTGATGGAGCGCAACGGGCTGAGCCAGGAGGAAGCATCGAAGCGGATTCAAGCCCAGATGCCGATCGAATGGAAGAAGGAATGGGCGGATCATGTCATTGACAACAGCGGCCTGCCGGAAGAGACCGAGGAGCAGGTGGACCGGTTCTGGAAGCGCAAGGGGCTGGCATGAGGAAGCCCCGGAAGAAACGGTGGTTCGCTCTAATCCTGATGATGCTGGTCCTTATTCTCTTCTACCGGAGCGACTGGTTGGGAAGGCTGATGTATCCCATCCGCTATAAGCAGGAAATCGCTACGGCTTCGGCGAATGTTGGTATCGATCCGTACCTGGTGGCGGCGGTGATCCGCGTGGAGAGCAACTACAAGCCGGAGCTGGCGTCCCATAAGGGTGCGGTCGGACTGATGCAGGTCATGCCGGATACGGCGCAGTGGATCTTCGAGCGGGAGGGGTTCCGAGGCTACAAGCTGGAGGATCTGACGGTTCCGCAGGTGAACATCCAAGTGGGGACCGCCTACCTGGCGTTTCTGCTGCAGCAATTCGGCCGGGATCAGGTGAAGGCGGTGGCGTCCTACAATGCGGGACAAGGAAACGTCAACAAGTGGCTGTACAATGAGATATGGGACGGCCGTCTGGAGAGTATCGACCAGATTCCCTTCTGGGAAACGAGAAAATATGTAACGAAGGTCATGTATTATTACAAGAAATATCAAGATCTATATGGAAGCTAACACCCGAAGAAGCACCGGACCAGCTCTTCTTCAAGAGCCTTGATCCGATGCTTCCCGGGCAATACGTTATCATGCCGTTAATTATTTGAATTGACCAGCGAGTTGCTGCTCAGCGATTTGCACCAGGCGGCGGGTAATGTGACCCCCGATGGCACCAGTGTCGCGAGTAGCCATGTTACCGTAGTAACCGTCTTGCGGGATAGCGATACCCAGCTCTTGAGCCACTTCATATTTCAGTTGGTCCAGAGCTTGGTTTGCTTGGGGAACAACCAGAACGTTGCTGTTACGGGATTGTCCTGCGCCCATTTGTTTTTCACCTCCTTGTCGGTTGGTAGTTGTATTGTGTGCCGAATTCGGGGAGATCAGTCAGGTAACCATTGGTAATATCGATCAACGGAAGGGAGGACGCCCCATGAAGTGTCCCTATTGCGATCATCCCGGCACGAAGGTGCTGGATTCACGGGCCGCCAACGAGAACAAATCCATCCGCCGGCGAAGAGAATGCGAGAAGTGTGCGCGGCGTTTCACTACCTTCGAGATGGTGGAAGAAACTCCGCTCATGGTCATCAAGAAGGACGGCAGCCGCGAGGAATTCAGCCGCGAGAAGGTGATGCGTGGGCTTATCCGGGCGTGTGAGAAGCGGCCGGTCTCCATCGAGCGCCTCGAGATGATGGTCTCCGAGGTGGAGAAGCAGCTCCGCAACACGGCCATGGCCGAGGTGGAGAGCCGGGCGATCGGGGAGATCGTCATGATGGAGCTCTATCCGGTGGACGAGGTGGCATACGTGCGGTTCGCCTCCGTGTACCGCCAGTTCAAGGACATCAATATGTTCATGAAAGAGCTCACCCAGATCCTCATGAAGAACCAGGCCGATTCCTAAAAAAGGCAGGGGACCCCTCTTGCGTTCCCCCGCCTCGGTATGTATAATTAGAACTTGTCCGGCACTACAGCCGGAACCGTTCGGGGCCTTAGCTCAGCTGGGAGAGCGCATCGCTGGCAGCGATGAGGTCAGGGGTTCGATCCCCCTAGGCTCCATATAAGAGAAGCAAGAAGCACCCTTTCGGGTGCTTCTTTTTTTTGCCTCGTTGGTGTGGAGGTAAACGGGCGGGGAGATTTTACGTGGGATTCACCGCAAAAATCGAATGTACATTTCCCTCGGGATCGCCGAAGAAACCGGTCGTATGCCCCCAAGATTTGACTTGGGGTGCGGTGATGTCAATGGCCCCCTTGGAGACGAATTCATCGTACAACGCGTATACTTGTTCCGGCGAAGCACATTGAAAATTAAGCTCGACGGCCTGTCCTTTGCGGCTCTCCCGAAAAGAAGCATAGCCATTGGTATTGTCCGCCATAAGCGATTTGGAGCAGATGGCCAATCTCACTCCCGAATTGCTGAACTCTACGTAATGCTCCTCTTCGATGACAATCGCAAACCCCAGAACCTCCTGGTAAAACCGCGCCAATCGAGCTACATCGTCCGCCAGCAGCGTAAGTCCTTCCAGTTTGACTATATTCATAATAGGCCGCACCTCCAATGTAGAGTTTAACACATTTTTGCCAACGGTTGGTAGTTTGCTAGACTCGGAGTACACGAGGAAGCGTAGGCAGGGAGCGTCGTTATGGGTCTAGGCTGGGAGCGGAACATTACGGCGGTGACACCTGCCGTGGGGGCGGCTCACGTCTAACGGTTGCCACAAGAGCTAAGTGCGCGATATTTTGCGGATTCTAGCGCTAACGGTAGCTGCAAGAGCTATGTGCACATATTCCGCGGGATTCTAGCGCTAACGGTTGCCACAGGAGCTATGTGTGTGATAATCCGTGGATTCTAGCGCTTACGGTTGTCAGGGGTGCTATATGAGCGATAATCCGTGGATTCTAGCGCTAACGGTTGCCAGGGGTGCTATATGAGCGATAATCCGTGGATTCTAGCGCTAACGGTTGTCAGGGGTGCTATCTTGCAGCTTTTCTGCATTTTGTGGGGAGATTAGCAACAATAAGCTCCATCACAACCGTTAGAAGAGGAACTCGCCTTCTGAAGTACCAATAAGCTTCGTGGCAACCGTTAGAACTCCAACCAACCATTACTCTGGCGCAGACTATTCCCCGTACCAACTACTCATGGAGTATGTGAGGAAGCGTATCCCCAGCGATCGTCGATATGGAGTTTGGGCTGGGAGAGGTACATTACGGCGGTTGCACCTGCCTTGGTGGGAGGCTCACGTCTAACGGATGCAACAGGAGCTATATGAGCAATAATCCGCGGAATCGAACACTAACGGTAGCTGCAAGAGCTATGTGTGCGATATTCTACGGGTTTCTAGCGCTAACGGTTGCCACAGGAGCTATATGAGCGATAATCCGTGGATTCTTGTGCTAACGGTTGTCAGGTGTGCTATTTTACAGCTTTACTGCATTTTGTGGGGCGTTTAGCAACAATAAGCTCCATCACAACCGTTAGAAGGGGAACTCGCCTTCTGAAGTGCGAATAAGCTTCGTGGCAACCGTTAGAGCTCCAACCAACCACTACTCTGGCGCAGACTATTCCCCGCGCGGACCATTCCCCGTACAACAGCTGCCTCCCGTACCAACTACGACCTCCTTGCAAGCTACTCCCTCTGAACAAACCACTCCCTCTAACTACTACTCCCGCGCAAGCCGCTACCTCCCGCGCAAACCGCCCCGCTCGCTATCTACTGGAGGTCGGTTCCCAGCCGGTAAGTGCGATAGCGCTGGGATCCGCTTGCCACCGTCAGCAATTTCCGGGAGACGAGCGAACGAAGAAGCACTCTTGTCCGGTTATCGGACAACATCAGGTGCGCGGCCAGTTCCTTCGGTTCGATGGGGCGCACCATGCGCCGGGCATAACGTAACGCTTCAGCTTCCGCCCAATTTAAGCAGGATGACCCGGTGTCCACCGACAGAAATTTGCCGACAAAGGCAAGAATCATCTGTTTGCAGACACCCGGATCTTCGCGGATGGACAAGAATGCGACGGGAAGGAAATGCCAATCGTCCAACGCGAGCATTGCTTGCTTCAGGCACAGATCCTTGAATCGGCCCGTGTCAATGTCCCGTGCATGACTGCTGTAGTCCTGGATCTCGATGCATCCTTTTGCACTGCCGGGCATATAGGCCAGATCCAGATAGCGGTAACGGTTGTTCATATCGCGGACTTCATATTCAGCCAGCAGGTGATCCAAATTTCCGATTGCAGGAAACCAGACCGAGCGTAAGAAAGCCACTGTGCCATAACTCAAACCCTTGTTCAACAGCTCCCGCCTTCTTGGGTTTCTCTCCTCCTTCTTCTGCTGCTCCATCCAATGCTCGTAAGCCTCCTCGAACGACAATCCCATGCTCAACCCCTCCTAATTCAATCAAAAAAACCGCTCCGTTCCGGAACCCGACGGGTCCGAATCAAAGCGGCATGTGCTTCAAGCCGATACAATACCTTCAAAGTATCACAGGATCGCGTCTTTGCCAAGATGCGTGCGGTGACGGAAGACGTACCAGGCGCTCAGCCTAAGGACGGAGGGCAATACCGTTCTGCGGAAGGTTTTGCGCCGCACCAAAATCTATAGAATGTAAAGTATGAAAGTGAGCATGTGGAACGGCGGCCGGTTTATATTGCGTTTAAGGAAACGGGTTATGATCGTTGTTGTAAGAGACGGACAGGAGGGCAATAAAATGGATCAAATGCAAAGAGATGCCATCTCCCGCAGCGGAGATTGGGCGGTAGAAGCGATCGGACTGAAGAAAAGATTCGGGGACAACCAAGCGGTGGACGGCGTGGACCTGAAGGTCCGTACCGGTTCGGTGTATGGCGTGCTGGGGCCGAACGGCGCCGGGAAAACCACAACCATCCGCATGCTGGCGACGCTACTCCGGCCGGATGCCGGGAAGGCGCGCATCTTCGGGTATGATGTGGTGAAGGAGGCGCAGATCGTGCGCCAATTAATCGGGGTGACCGGCCAGTATGCGTCGGTTGACGAGTCGCTCAGCGCAACGGAGAACCTGATCATCTTCTCCAGGCTGCTGGGCCTGGGACGGGCGGAGGCTCGCCGCAAGGCATCGGAGCTCCTGGAGGAATTCGGCCTGACCGAAGCGGCACGCAGGCCGCTGAAGGATTTCTCCGGCGGGATGCGCCGGCGGCTGGATCTGGCCGCCAGCCTGATCGCGCAGCCGCCTCTGATCTTCCTCGACGAGCCGACCACGGGTCTGGATCCGAGGACCCGCTCCCAGATGTGGGACACGATCCGGCGTCTGGTCAAGACGGGTTCCACCGTGCTGCTCACCACCCAATACCTGGACGAGGCGGATCAGCTGGCGGACCGGATCGCGGTGATCGACCGCGGGCACGTCGTGGCCGAGGGAACCGTGGATGAGCTGAAGGCTTCCGTCGGAACCTCCTCGCTCCACCTTCGGGTCCAGAATCCCCAAGACACCGATAAAGCCCGCCGTATTGTGGAGCAGGTGCTTCAGGTCCGCTCCAGCGTATCGGCCGAAGCCGCCAAATTAACAGCGCCGATGGCGGACGCCGACCGCGTCACCGACCTGCTGCTGGCCCTCCGTACCGGAGGCATCCATCTGGCAGAGATCAGCGTGCAGAAGCCCTCACTGGACGAAGTCTTCCTGGCCATCACGGGCCATGGCGTCCCCTCGAACGAAACATCAGACACCGCCGCGAAGGAGGCGATCGTATGAGCCAAGCAGCCGCTAAGCAAGCGCACATCCGTCCGCTCAAAAACCATACGAGTTTCGTCCAGTCGGTCCGAAACTCTCTGACCATGGCCTACCGGGGTCTTCTCAAAATCCGGCGCACCCCCGAGCAGCTTTTCGATGTTACGCTGCAGCCGATCCTCTTCACCTTGATGTTCACGTATATCTTCGGCGGCGCCATATCCGGGGACGTAGCCAGCTACCTGCCGGTCATCATCCCGGGCATCCTGGTCCAGACCGTCATCACCACGTCCATCGTAACCGGGGTCCAGCTCCGCGAGGACATGGATAAGGGGGTCTTCGACCGGTTCAAATCTCTTCCGATTGCACGAATCGCACCGCTGGCAGGAGCTCTGCTGGCAGATACGATCCGGTATGCCATCGCAACGATCCTCACCTTGGCCATGGGGTACCTCATGGGCTACCGGCCAGACGGAGGCTTAGGGTACGTGGTTATTGCCGGGGTTCTGGTAGTCGGATGCTCTTGGGCCATCAGTTGGATTTTTGCCTTCTTCGGGGTAATTGCGCGTACGGCGTCCAGTGTCCAAGGGATCTCCATGATTGTGCTGTTTCCCTTGACCTTCCTCTCCAACGCCTTCGTCCCCGTCGATACCATGCCGGGCTGGCTCCAGTGGTTCGTGAAGCTGAACCCGATCTCCCACTTGGTCTCAGCCGTAAGGGAGCTGGCCAATTCCGGAACCATGGGGATGGATGCCGTGATCTCCCTGATCGGTGCGGCCGTGATCGTGGCCATCTTCGCACCGCTGACGGTGCAGGCGTATATGCGGCGGACCTAACCTTCAGTCGTATAATAAAAGAGGGCGCGGACTCTTCAAAGTCCGCGTCCTTTTGTCACGCCGGCTGCTCTAGGGGCTTTGTATGCTCGGTGAAGTAATACAGCAGCGCGATTAAGGGGAGCACGGCGCCAACGCCCATAGCTGCCGTCCAGCCGCCCGCTGCGTACGCCCATCCCCCAAGTGAGGAGCCGGCAGCCCCGCCCAAGAAAAAGATAGACATGAAGAGGCCGTTCAATCTTCCTCTTGTTTCACTGCCCAGGGAGAAGATCACACGTTGGCCCAGGACCAGATTGCCGGAGACCGCCATATCCAGAGTAATGGCAGAAGCGGCAAGAAGAAGGAGCTCCGCAGTGGAATGCCCCCGGATCAGGAGGCTGACCGCTAAGCTCAGGACTGCCGTACCCATGGCGGCGCCGGTCAATATGCGGCTCCAGCCTTTGTCCGCCAGCCTCCCCGCAATGGGAGCGGCCGCCGCGCCGCCGACACCGGCCAATGCGAACCAGGCGACGCCGCTCTGGGACAGGCCGAATTCGTCCGTCAGCCGCAGAGGGACCACCGTCCAGAAGAGGCTGAAGGCGCCGAACAGGCAGGCTTGGTAGATGGCGCGGCGGCGAAGAGCCGGAGTGTGCCGAAGCAGCGGCAGCAGGGAGCCCAGCAGCTTCCGGTAAGGAACCAGCGGTTTAGGACGGCGCGGGGGAAGCGCCCGGGAGAGAAGAAGGGTCAACAGTGTGAGAATCACAGCCGATGTTGTGAAGACGCTCCGCCAGCCCCAGGAATCCGCCACAAAGCTGGCAACCGGGCGGGCGAACATGATGCCGAGCAGCAGGCCGCTCATGACGTTCCCCACCACACGGCCTCGCTGCTCCTCGGAAGCCAGGTGGGTGGCGTAGGGTACCAGAATCTGCGCTGCCACCGAGCCGGTGCCAAGAAGCAAGGCTGCGGCCAGCACGTACACCGCACGCGGCGCCCAGGCAGCCGCCAGCAGAGCGGCGACGGCTGCAAGCAGAACGATCGAGATAAGCCGCCTGTTTTCCAGCTTGTCGCTTAAGGGAACGATAAACAGCAGGCCTCCGGCATATCCGATCTGGGTCAAGGTGACGATCAGTCCCGCGGCGCTTGCTGGAAGGCCGGTATCGGCGCTGATCGGACCGACCAGAGGCTGGGCGTAATACAGATTGGCGACGATAAGGCCGCAGGAGACGGACAACAGGAGCATCAGCCAGCTTTTCATACAACATCATCCTCCGATTCACTGAAAATAAATACTGAACGTATCGTTCAATAAATGAATGACTTTATAATATACTGAACGTTCGGTTTTGTAAATAGGCAAAAACCCTTTTGTTTCCTTCTTCTATTCGATATACTGAACGTATCGTATTGATTTTTCAGCAGGAGGGCATGAGCATGCAAGGCAAAAGAGGGCGTCCGCGCAGCGAACAAACCCAGCGTTCCATTCTTGAAGCTTCCTACGAGCTGCTGCTGGAGCACGGCTTCGGCGCAGTGACAGTGGAGAAAATCGCAGACCGCGCCAAAGTAAGCAAGGCTACGATCTATAAATGGTGGCCTAACAAGGCTGCCGTCGTAATGGACGGCTACCTCTCGGCGGCATCCGAAAGGCTCCCGGTTCCGGATACGGGGGCGGTATACGACGATGTCATCCAGCACGCTTCGAATTTGGCCCGCTTCCTGACCGGCCGGGAGGGAAGCATATTGGCGCAGCTGGTGGGCGAAGGCCAGTTTGACTCCGGCTTGGCGGAGGCATACCGGGAACGGTACTTCCAGCCCAGGCGGCAGGAGGCGCGGCGTCTCTTGGAGCGGGGCATCCAGCGGGGCCAGCTCAAAGCGGGCGTCGAGGCGGATACCTGCATCGATCTGATCTATGGGCCGATCTTCTACCGGCTGCTGATCACGGGCGCAAGGATCGATGGGGACTATGTGGAACGTCTGGTCCATATGGCTTTTGACGGCATACGGACATGATGGATCCTCTAGTAGCGACCAAATTGTTCATCCCTGCGCTGCGGTCCGGCCTGGTGCCGCGCGAGCGGTTAAGCGATCGGCTTAACGAAGGGATCGGCCGGAAGCTAACCCTGGTCTCGGCGCCGGCCGGAAGCGGCAAGACGACGCTGGTCAGCGAATGGCTGGCCGGGTGCGGCAAGGAGGCCGCCTGGATCTCACTCGATCCGGCGGACAATGATCCCTACCGCTTCCTGACGTATCTTCACGCTGCCCTTCAATCCCTAAGGCAAAACCGCAGGGACGGCTTGCTGCCGCTGCTCTCTTCCCCTCAGCCGCCTTCGGTGGAATCGGTCCTGGCCGCCTGGATCAATGAAGCCGTCTCGCTGGCGAAGCCCTTCATCCTCGTGCTGGACGATTACCATCTGGTCCGCTCTGAGGCGGTTCACCAAGCGATGTCGTATCTCATGGAGCACCAGCCGCCTCAGCTGAGCCTGGTCCTCGTGACGAGGGAGGATCCCCCTCTGCCTCTGGCCCGGCTTCGGGTACGCAACCAGCTTGCAGAGCTCCGGGTGCCGGAGCTTCGGTTCTCGCTCTCCGAGGCCGAAGGGTTCTTCCGCCGAACGATGGGGCTGAAGCTGGCCCAAGAGCAGGTCCGTTCCCTCTGGTCGCGTACGGAGGGATGGGCAGCGGGCCTGCAGCTGGCTGCCCTCTCTCTTCAGTCGAATCCGGATGCAGCCGGCTTGCTCGATTCCTTCGGCGGCAGCCATGTCTATCTGCTGGATTATCTGGTCGAGGAGGTGCTTCAGCACCAGCCGCCCGAAATACAAACCTTCCTGCTGCAGACTTCGATTCTCGACCGGATGTGCGGCGAGCTATGCGACGTTGTGAACGGTCCTGGCTGGGAGGTTAGTCCATCCTCCTCCAGCCGAAGCGGACAGATGATTCTGGAAGCCCTCGAGGTAGCTAACCTGTTCGTCATTCCCTTGGATCAGGAACGGCGCTGGTACCGCTATCATCATCTCTTCGCCGATATGCTGAGGGCACGGCTGCAGCAGCAGTCCGACCCGACTGAGCTTCATCTTCGGGCCAGCCTGTGGCTGGAGCGGAACGGTATGGAGCTGGAGGCATTCCAGCATGCAGTTGCGGCCAAGAGCACGGAGCGGGCCGCCAGCCTGGCGGAAGGAAAGGGAATGCCCTTGATTTTCCGGGGGGCGGTTATGCCCGTCCTGCAGTGGCTGGAATCGCTCTCTGTGCCGGAGCTGGATGCAAGACCTTCCCTATGGGTGATCTATGCCTCCGGTCTGCTGTTGGCCGGCCAGACCTCAGGAGTGGAGTCGAAGCTTCAAGCGGCGGAGAGAGCCATTGAAGCGCAGGCGGACAGCATGGTCAAGGAGGCGGAGCGCGATCTTCTGGGGCATATCGCCTCCATCCGGGCCACGCTTGCCGTCAGCAGGCACGATGCCAACGTGATCCTTGCGGAGGCGAACCGGGCCTTGGCCTATCTTCACCCCCACAATGTGCCGGTGCGCACGGCGACCACCTGGGCTTTGGGTTATGCCCGTCAGCTGTTGGGGGATCGTGCGGCGGCCGCTCAGGCGTATAAGGAAGCCGTCTCCTCCAGCAGGACCCTCGGTCACCGGATCATCGAAGTGATGGCGACACTGGGCCTCGCCATGCTTCAGGAGGGGGATAACCAGCTCCACCACGCTGCCGAAACCTACCGGGCTGTCCTGGAGCTGGCCGGCGACCCGCCGCTGCCGGCGGCTTGCGAAGCCCATCTGGGGCTGGCAAGGATCCGTTATGAGTGGAACGAGCCGGAGTCCGCCCTGGAGCATGGGCTCGAGAGCCTCCGGCTGGCCCGGCAGCTGGAGCTGACGGACCGGGTGGTCGCAGGCGACCTCATCTTGGCCCGGTTGAAGCTGGCCGGCGGAGAGCCGTCGGCCGCCGCCTCGTTATTGGGGGAGGCGGAGCATCTTGCCCGCCGGCAGTATGCGGAACGCCAGCTCCCCCTTGTCGCTGCCGCTCAGGTGCAGCTGTGTCTTCATGAGGGCAATCGGACGGATGCAGAACGGCTGGCGGCGAGGCATGATCTGCCTCTGATCTCAGCCCGGGTCCGGCTGGCCCTAGGGGAAACGTCCTCGTCTCTGGCGATTTTGCGGCCCTACCTGGAGCACGCGGAGGCGAAAGAATGGGAGGATGAGGTCCTGAAGGCCGTGATTCTGCTGGCGCTGGCCCTGCTGCAGGAGGGAGCAACCCCGGACGCGGTGCGGGTGCTCCGTAGGGCTCTGGCCAAGGCGGAGCCCGGCGGCTTCATCCGGCTGTTCGCCGATGAGGGACCGCCCATGGCGGAGCTGCTGTCCGCCGCCGCTGCCGGCGGCTTCATGCCGGCTTATACCGGCAGGCTGCTGCAGGTTATGAAAAGTTCATCGGCCGCCAAGGATGTGTCTTCGGCCCGGTCCCTTGTTGAGCCGCTCAGCCCCCGGGAGCTGGAAATTCTCCGGCTGATTGCCGACGGCCTCTCGAACCAGGAGATCTGCGACCGGCTTCATCTGGCCTTGAGCTCGGTCAAGGGCTATAACCGCAACATCTTCGGGAAGCTTCAGGCGGGGAGACGGACGGAAGCCGTGGCCCGGGCCCGCGAGCTGGGGCTGCTGCCGTAACCCGATCCCCGGAAGAGCCGCATCAGAACCGGTTCCTAACCCTACTTTAGTATCTACCGTCCCGGACCGGGAGCGGATACACTGAATGGTAAACAAGGGATAAAGGAGGCCACATATGAGAGCGATGGTATGCACGAATTACGGACCGCCCGAGGTGCTTCAGCTTCAAGAGGTGGCAAAGCCCGCACCGAAGGATCATGAGATCCTGGTGCGCATCCATGCGACGACTGTGACGTCCGGGGACTGCCGAGTCCGCAGCTTCAACAGTCCGCTCTTGATGTGGATTCCAATGCGTTTGGTACTGGGGCTGCGGAGGCCCCGAAAGCCGATTCTCGGCGTGGAGCTGGCCGGGGTGGTTGAAGCGGTCGGCCGCAATGTGAAGCGGTTCCGCGCAGGGGACCGGGTCTATGCCATGACCGGGATGAATTTTGGAGGCTATGCGGAATATGTCTGCCTGCCTGAGAATGGCTTGGTGGCCGCCATGCCGGCCCAAGCCACTTATGAGGAAGCGGCGGCCGTGCTGTTCGGCGGGACGACGGCCCTGCATTTTTACCGGAAAGGGAGGCTCAGGGAGGGGCAGAAGGTGCTCGTCTACGGGGCGTCCGGAGCGGTTGGGACCTCGGCGGTTCAGCTGGCTAAGATCTTCGGTGCGGAGGTAACCGCGGTCTGCGGGCCGGCCAACCAGGATTTCGTGAAGTCGCTGGGGGCAGACCGGGTGATGGATTATACCAAGGGCGATTACGCTTCGGGCCAAGAGCGTTACGATCTGATCTTCGATGCCGTGGGCAAAACCTCCAAAGCCCGCTGTAAACCGGCATTGGCACCCAACGGGACTTATGTCTCCGTGGTCGGCCAAGGTATCGCCAAGGTGCTGCCCGAGGATCTGACGCAGCTCCGGGAGCTGATGGAGGCGGGTAAGCTTAGGGCGGTCATCGGACGCAGCTATCCGCTGGAGCGGATTCCGGAGGCCCACCGGTATGTAGAGGAAGGACATAAGAGAGGCAATGTGGTCATTACGGTGTAGATGAGGTGCGTTCGTTGAAGATCAGGGAGTCGTATACGTGTCCGCTGGAGCTTACCCATGATATTACCCGCGGCAAGTGGAAGCCCATTCTTCTGTGGCAGCTGGGCAAGGGAGCAGCCTCGCTTTCTCAGCTGGAGAGGGATATTGAGGGGATTTCCCAGAAGATGCTCCTGGAGCAGCTGAAGGAGCTGGGCGAATATGGCATGGTATGGAAGAGCACGTCCGAGGGGTATCCCTTGAAGGTGGAATACGGACTGACGGAGCGGGGCTGCCGGCTGCTGGAGGCGGTCACCATCATGCAGAGCATCGGGGTAGAGCTGATGCGGGAGCAGGGCATGGAGGATTTCCTGCGGGTCAAGGGGTTTATCGGGTAGCAGCACCCCTTCCCCAGCTCCTAGCCCGCCATACCCACGAAAAAGTGGGTACTGTACGGGCAGATCGGGCTTGGGTATACTTGTTCCAGATTGAGAGATTCTGGAAGGGGTGTGATTCCCATGTCTAATGTGAAGGAACGGGCGGAGCGTCTGATCGGGGTGCAGAGCACGGCTTTTGTCGGCTCTGTGGACTCGGCCGGGTATCCGAACATTAAAGCCGTCTTGGCTCCCCGGGTACGCGAGGGGCTGCGAACCTGTTATTTTACGACTAATACGTCATCCATGCGGGTGCAGCAATTCCGCGTCAATCCCCGGGCCAGCGTCTACTTCTGCGACCAGCAGCGCTTCATCGGCGTCATGCTCCTCGGCACCATGGAGGTGCTGGAGGATGCGGCGTCCAAGGAGCTGATCTGGAGGGAGGGCGATACGCAGTATTACTCCCTTGGCGTGACGGATCCGGACTATTGCGTGCTGAAGTTTACGGCGGAGTCGGGCCGCTTCTACAGCAGCTTATCCTCCGAGAGCTTCGACATCTAAGAGGGGCGGAAGCGGTGGTTGCCGGCTGCTGCATGCCGGAGTAAACGCGTCCCGTCTCCTGCTGTGGTATACTGTATATCAAATACACTATACCGGGAGCCATGAACAGCATGCTAGAGGATGAGAAGAAAGAAGCAGAAGCATTATCCCGGCTGAAGCCCGGCATCGCCTTAAGCTGGGGCTTGGGGAAACAGCCGCAGCGGGGGCCGAAACGGGAGCTCAGCATTCCACAGATCATTGACACGGCAGTCGCCATCGCCGACCAGGACGGATTGGCAGCGGTGTCGATGGGTCGGGTAGCAGCGGCCTTGGGTTACACGGCCATGTCGCTGTACCGGTATATCCCCAGCAAGGAGGATCTGCTGCTGCTTATGCAGGATGCCGTCAGCGCTTCGGATATCCCGGCGGGAACGGAGGAAGAAGAGTGGCGCCAGGGCATGCGCGAGTATGTGGCGTACACAGTAGGCGTATTCAAGAAGCATCCCTGGTTCGGAGATATTCCCTTGTTCGGGGCGCCGACGACCCCCAATCAGCTGCGCATCGTAGATTGGGCTCTCCGGATCATGCGTCCGCTTCCCTTGAACTCCTACGAGAAGATGTCCATGCTCCTCCTGCTCAGCAGCTATGCCCGTTCGGTCGGGATCATCCAACGGGACTTCGAGCTGGCCCTTCGGTCCGGATCCAGCCCCGAAGCCTTCAGCGGGATCAGCTACAATGACGCCCTGCGTCTGCTGGTCAAACCGGAGGAGTACCCGGACCTGTATCCGCTCATTCAATCGGGCGCCTATACGGGAGAGGATGCGGAGGAGAACGGAGTGGGCGACGATTTCGATTTCGGTCTGGATCGGATTCTGGACGGCATCGAGCATTACATCTGCAACAGGGGCAAGCGATAACCGGAGAGGCACCAAACCCAAAACGGCCCGGAGTATACACTCCGGGCCGTTTTGGGTTTGGTGTGCGCCGTGGTTAACGACGTCCGGCTTTCCGTTGGAAGAGCCATAGGCTCCACAGGAGGGCGATAAGCAGAATGAGGCTGCACCAGCCTGCCGCCAGCCAGGCGCTGTTGTGTACCGGGGTACCGGTCAGAAGTCCGCGTATGGTTTCGATGGCCGGCGTGATGGGCTGGTGCTCGGCTGCGCCCTGCAGCCAACCCGGCATGGTGCTGGTAGGCACGAAGGCACTGGAGAGGTAGGGCAGGAAGAGCAGAATGAAGCCGTAGCCGTTGGCGGCGTTCGAGCTTCCGGCAGCCAAGCCGATGGCGGCATAAAGCCAGGTGATGGCGAGGATGAAGAGCAGGATCATGCCGATGGCGCCTGCCCATGCGGCAGGGCCCGCAGAGGAGCGGAACCCGAGCAGCACCGCCACGCCGATGACGACACCGGTGGCGATCATATTCCGGATCACACTGGAGACTACATGTCCCGTCACCACCCCGATGCTGTGCACGGGCATGGTCCGGAACCGGTCGATGATGCCGTTCGTCATATCGTTGGATACGCTGACGGCCGTGCTGGCGGAGCCGAAGCCTGCACAGAGAAGGATGATGCCGGGTACGACATAGTGGACATAGCGCCCGGAGGGATCGATGGCGCCTCCGAATACATAGGTGAACAGGAGCATGAGCATCACCGGCAGCATGATCGACATGGCCAATGCTTCGGAGTCACGAAGGCTGTGACGAAGGCTGCGTCCGATGAAGACCGAGCTCGTCGTCCAGAACGTTGGGGGCTGGGGCGTCGTGTGGATCTTCATAGGCTTCCTCCCTTTCCGTTCCCGCCGGTCAGGGCCATAAACACGTCATCCATGCTGGGCCGGTTGATGCTGACTAGGGCGTCCGGGTCGGCATAGGCGGAGGCTTCCTGCAGAACTCGGCAGACCGAGCGGAGCGTGCCGTCCGTGGGCATCGGGCGGAATGCCTCGTCTCCCTGCCGGTTGTTCAGATTCACCACCACACCGTCCACGCGGGACTTCAGTTCATCGGCGGTGCCTTCCGCGACGATACGCCCGCCGGCCAGGACGGCGATCCGGTCAGCAAGCCGGTCCGCTTCCTCCAGATATTGGGTGGTCAGGAATACGGTGCTTCCCTCCTGGGCCAGCTCCAGAATAATCTCCCAGAGGGCTCTGCGGCTCTGGGTGTCCAGTCCGGTCGTCGGTTCGTCGAGGAACAGAACGGGACGCCGGACCACCAGACTGATGGCCAGGTCCAGCCGACGGCGCATGCCGCCCGAATAGGCGGATACCCGCTTGCGGGCGGCTGCCTGCAGCTCGAAGCGCTCCAAGAGCTCGGCGGTGCGCTTCTGCGACTCCTTGGCCGACAGCCCGGACAGCCGGCAGATCATGCGCAGATTCTCTTCGCCGGTCAGAATACCGTCGACGGCGGCGAATTGTCCCGTCAGGCTGATGGAGCGCTTGACGTCCTCCTTCCGGCCGACCGTATCATATCCAGCTATACGGGCGGTGCCTTGATCCGGCCGGATTAAGGTGGAGAGAATATGGATCAGGGTGGTTTTGCCGGCCCCGTTAGGACCCAGCAGGGCATAGACGGTGCCTTGGGGAACGGTTAAGTCGATTCCGTCGAGAACCGTTTGGCTGCCGAAGCTCTTGCCCAAGCGATTACACTCAATAGCAGGGATCATGACGAATGCCTCCAAACTGCTTAATATGTAAACAGTATATATCATATACAGAATAGGGGCAAGGATTGATTTTGAGGTTTTTTTCCACGAAACAGTCATTCCAAAGAAATCTTGTGCTCCAAATGGGTCCATAATAGAGGAAAAGGAGCGTGAGGACGATGTCCAAGGAGTTATGGATTAATCTGCCTGTGAAGGATATGGCCCGGTCCAAGGCATTCTACAAGGGGATAGGCTTCCTTATACACCCCCGCCATGGGGAAGACGCACACATGGCAGCATTGGTCGTCGGGGAGCCGGCGGTGAATGTGATGCTGTTCCCGGAGGACACCTTTCGCGGCTTCACGGGTAGTCCCGTTGCGGATGCGAGGCAAGGAGCGGAGGTTCTCATCTCCATCGGCGCCCAGAGCCGGGCGGAGGTGGACGAGCTGATCAGCCGCGTGGTTCCAGCGGGAGGGACCGTCTATGGGGCTCCGGCGGAGAACCAGGGATGGATGTACGGGGCCGGCTTCGCCGACCCGGACGGACACCGCTGGAACGTGCTGTTCATGGATGACCGCAAGGCCCCATAAGCAAGAAGAAGGACAGCCGCTGCGGGCTGTCCTTCTCTTTTCTTCCTGGTGGAAGCCTTACCGCTTGGGAAACAAGGGCGCGATGCGGTCGATCCGATTGGTCCAGATTCCCCCGGAATACCCTGTTGGGAGGCGTTCCACATCCTCCGGCGTATCGAATCCGCTGGAGAAGTCGCTGCCGTCGCCCCCAACGACGATGACCGTGGTGTCCGCGCCATCCATCCGGTTCAGGAACCGGTTGGGCCAGCCCCATAGATAAGATGCGATCTTCTCGGGGAGATGGAGCTCCGTGCCCTGGCATGCGGAGGGAACGTAACCGGTCCAGCCTACGGCCATGTAGGGGATCAGGCAGCTTTTCATGGTTGCTTTGGACATGGACCGGACACCGGGCAGAGCATCTTGAAGGGAGGCGATGGGTTCATCGCCTCCGTATACCGCCAGCTTGCTCCGCTCCGCCTCGGGAAGCCGCTCGAGGAAGCGGGCCATCATCCTGCCCTCCTCCGCGTCGTTGCTCTTGATATGCAGGAGGAAGGCCCGGCCGGGAAAATGCTCCAGCACCTCGTCAAGCGAGGGCATCAGTCCGACTCCTTGCCCCCGGAACGGGTAGGTCTTGCCATTGTCCGGGGTGTAGCCGTAGCCGACGTCTAGCGTTTTGAGCTCCGCCATGGTGTAATCCTTCGCCATTCCCTCCGCGTTGGTCCGGCAGCCCAGCGTCCAGTCGTGGAAGACGGCGAACTGTCCGTCCTTGGTCGGCTTCACATCCAGCTCAACCATGTCCGCCCCCGCCTGGAACGCTGCTTCCATAGAGGGGATGGTGTTCTCCAGATAAGGATGCTCCGGCGGATAGATGCGCTGCGCCGTGCAGGTATCGCTGGTGATTCCCTCCATGGTGAAGGTCTGGGCCAATCCCCTATGGGCCAGCAGCATGGGATGTTCCTGATGCCTCACCGCCAGCAGGGAGCTGTTGTTGCCGTATATCAACAGGATCATCAAGAGAGGCAGGAGCACCCTTTTGCGCAGCAAAAGCCGTTTCCATCTATTCACGGCCGATGCCTCCCCATATCAGGTCCAGCTGTAGCCGCAGCGTTTTCATTAGCTCGTCCGGATCGAGGCAGGTGGCCCGGGTAACTACGGTATGCACAAGGACACCGACGATGACTGAGGCCAAGCTCCCGCAGTCGGTCTCCATGCGGAGCGACCCTTCCTTCCGGGCTTCCTCCAGCACCGACCGGATGGCCTCCTGGAACAAGATCAGATTGGAGCTCTCGCTTCCGCTCTCCATGGCCGCGCGGATCGTCTCGATCAGCGTGACCCGGAGCACGCCCGCATGCTTGACATAGACCCCCAGCACCTCCCGGAGGATGAGAAGCAGCCGCTCCTTCAGAGGGCCCTCCCGGTGCTTCCCGATCCATTGGCTCAACAGCGGCATATAGGATCCGGACACCTCCAGCAGCAGATGCTCCTTCTTGGGGAAGTAGTTGAAGAACGTTCCCTTGGCGATGCCGCACATGGCCGCGATTTCCTCTACCGTCACTTGGTCGTAGCCCTTCTCCTTGAACAGTCCCATGGCGTTGCGGATAATCAGATCTTTGGTTTGCTTCTTCTTGGCATCCCGCAGCAACGGATCCACCCCTCTCTGCACAAAAAAAATGACCGAGGTCATTTATGACCATGGTCATTATATACCTGCGGGAGGGCGATTGCAAGCGTCCCTCCTTGCACCGGCTTATTCGTACAGCGCGTCCCGGAGGCGGCTGTGCATGCTGGAGCCTCTATCGCCAGCAGCCGTGCGCTTCGGAGCCGCCGGCTTCGGTGCTTCGGCTGCGGCAGTCTCGGCGGCCAGCGGTGCGGGCTGGTCCTTCACCAGCACCCATACCCCTCCGGCATCCGGGAGGTGCAGCGCCTGCAGCTTCCCCTCCTGCGAGAGACGGATGATGGCTTCGGGGGTGAGCCCCCAACGGGCGGAGGCTTCGGTGACGCCCATAATATTGTCGAGTGGATTATTCATGATACGAGCTCCTTTTTTTGGGGCATGACGGATGGAATTCATTGTACCACGGCAGGGTGGGCCAGGCCATAGACCGGACGCGTGGTGAATCGCAGCTTACCGGATGCGCGCCGTGACTGCTGGTAATAATGGGGCTTTCTCCGGGAAATCCTACCTGGGAAGCTGTATACCGAGAACGGAGGCGTAATCCATGCATATCCGCAAAGCGGAGTTTACCCGAGTGATTCCAAGCGACGGCATTCTGTTCGGTGAAGTCAAGGTGTGGCCGGTGAACGAACAAGCCCCCATGCTGGCCTGGTTCGTCCGGGGGGAGGACGGTTGTCTGACGCTGGCCAAGCTGATCCGCAAGCAGGAGGAGCTGGAGCTGGACTGGTACGACAATGATCTGCGGCAGGCTTTTGCCGATGTGACGGACAAGTGGTTCACCCAGCAGGAGCGGGAGGGGGGCTGCAACCGAACCCAGTTCGAGCGGGAGGTGCTGGACTTCGCCGACGTGGCGCCGGCGATGGAGCAGCGTCTGTGGGAAACGGAGCGGGATTTGTCCGAGGGTGCCGTATTCGGAGCGTTCGCTAAGGAAGCGGGCGGTGGAGAGACTGGGGCTCGCCCCGAGGTATAGGCCACCGCAAGGCCGCCCCGCCTGCTGCACGTGCCGATTTTTGGCGCAAGGAGTCCTTTCTTCCCGCAACGGGCCATGGTAAGATGGAAGGGAATTCCTTGAACAGGAGGCGGGCAAGTGGGGAAGTTCTTCTTATTTCTGATCTTATGGCGCCTAATCGGCAATCCCTTCATCGCAATTGTGGTCATTCTGGCCATCTTCTATGTGTTGGACCGCCGGTTCATCGGGCTTAGCCCCAGCATCACCCGGCCCTTCAAGCGAAACCGGAGGCTGTCGGCAGTCCGAAGAGAGCTGGAAAGCCGTCCGCATGATACGAGAAGCAAGCTGGAGGCCGCACGGCTTCTCATGGAGAAGAAGAAGTACCGGGAAGCCCTCGACTATCTGGAGCAGGTGCTGCCCGTTATGGATGATTCGGCGGAGGTGCTGGTGGAGACCGGAATCTGCCGCTTGAAGACGGGAGATACCGAAGGCGGCGAGGCCTCGATCCTGCAGGGGCTGGAGCTGAATCCCCGCGTTCATTACGGCGAGCCGTACCTGCGGCTGGGTGAGGCCTTCAAGACCAGCGACCCGGAGAAGGCGGTGCGGTATCTGCAGCAGTTCCGGGAGGTGCACTCGTCCTCGTGCGAAGCCTATTACCGGCTGGGTCAGCTTTACGAGCTGATGGGCCGCAAGAGTGAGGCGGCGGATGCCTACGCCGAGGCGGTCCGCATCTACCGGGGGCTGCCCAAGTACAAGCGCAAGTCGGAGCGGAAGTGGGCGCTGCTGGCCCGCATGAAGTAACCGCCATTGACGCCAAAAGCCCTGCCTGCCCGGTCCGTTCGCGGACTAGGCAGGCAGGGCTTTTGGCGCTCCGGCTGGGGGAGCGGCGTGTGGCGTAGCGGTGTAGGTGGAGCGGCGTAGGCGGAGGTAGCGGCGTGTGGCGAAGCGGCGAGGGCGGTGCTTAAGGCAGCCAAGGCTGCATCGGGCGGGCTCCGGCCCGGTCCATGGCCTCCCGGTATGCCCGCAGCCGCCCGGCCGGATCCGGGTGCAGCAGCACGCCGGACAGGATGGCGATGCCGGAGCAGCCGGTGGCCAAGACCTCCGCCGTGTTGTCCGGCTCGATGCCGCCGATGGCGATGACGGGCAGCTGCGACGCCTTCACCACTTGGCGAAGCGCGTCCGTCCCCCGGGCAGCGGCGCCTTCCTTGGAGGCCGTGGCGAAGATGTGACCGAACAGGACGTAGTCGGCACCGGCCTCCCTTGCAGCCGCCGCTTCCTCCGGCGAATGGACCGAGACGCCGATTCGGGTTCCTGCGGCGAGGATACGCCGGGCATCGGCAGGCGGCAGGCTCGTGTAGCCCAGCTGGACGCCGGGTGCGCCCACTGCTGCCGCCGCGTCCAGCCGGTCGTTGATATAGAGCGGGAGCCCGGAGGTCGATGCGGCTTCCCGGAGCGCGCCATACCACTGCGCGATCTCCCGGGCTCCCCGGTGCTTCTCGCGGATATGCAGCGCATCGGCCTGGCCGTGGGGCAGTCGGCGCACGATGGCGGTGAGCTCCGACAGCTCCTGCTTGCCGGTGGTAATCAGGAATAAGGCATGCTGCTTCATGAAGGGGACCTCCCGTTGAAGACGATGAATGGCGAACCTGCTTGCTCCTTACTATACCAAAGGAGCGTGCGTCACTGGAAGACCCCGCCCATGGTCGGCTTGACGGTGAACGGGCCCGCCGATAAACTGGTAAATAGTTTAGAACAACTACAGACCATTATGTTCCCATTACCAGGAGGAATTCCGATGCCAAGCGTAGCCAAAGCATTGACCATCGCCGGCTCCGACAGCGGAGGCGGGGCGGGCATCCAGGCGGATCTGAAGACATTTCAGATGCTGGATGTTTTCGGCATGTCCGCCATCACTGCGGTGACGGCCCAGAATACGTTGGGAGTTACGGGCATTTACGACGTGCCCTTGGAGGGAATCGAGAAGCAGATCGACGCTGTGGCGTCGGATCTGGGCGTGGATGCGGTCAAGACGGGCATGCTCTCCCAGCCCGCCGTCATCGAGCTGGTTGCCGCCAAGGTCAAGGAGCACGGTTTTCCATACCTGGTGGTGGATCCCGTCATGATCGCCAAAGGCGGCGCCTCGCTCCTAGCCGAGTCAGCCAAGGACGTCCTGCGGCGGGTGCTGCTGCCGCTGGCTTCCGTGGTGACGCCGAATGTGCCGGAAGCGGAGGTGCTGATCGGCCGGCCTATCCGGAGCCGGGAGGACATGCTTACCGCCGCGCGCATCATCGTGGAGGAGCAGGGCGCCAAGGCGGTGGTGGTGAAGGGCGGCCACATGGAGGGCGAGCCGGTGGACGTGGTGTATGACGGCAGGGAGAGCCTGCTGCTGCAGGGCGTCCGTTATGAAACCCGCCACACTCACGGCACGGGCTGCACGTTCAGCGCGGCCATCACCGCCTGTTTGGCCCGGGGCGACAGCTTAGAGACCGCCGTACGAACCGCCAAGGATTTCATTACCTGTGCCATCCGCGAGGAGCTCGGCATCGGCGCAGGACACGGTCCGACCAACCATTGGGCTTACTCCCGGAAGAGGTGAATCCATCATGACCGAACCGAAGATGTCGTTGGAGTACCCGATGCAAGCGGTAACGCTGGTTTTTGTATTGGCGGTAACCTTTGCGGGCATGCTCCTGTGGACGAAGTGGAAAAAACGGAACAAAGGAAAGAAGGGATGAGCCCATGTACTTTGTGAATCTCGGACAGATCGAGGACCGGCTGGAGCTCCTGCCTGGTCTCACGGATACGGCCGAACGGATCACGGGGGCGTGGAATCCGGAGGATCCCGTGCTGAGAGCGGCTCTGGAACGGGTGGTACACTTGGCTCTGGAGGCCGTCACGGATATCGGAAGTCTTCTCATCGACGGCTTCATCATGCGGGATGCGGCCAGCTACGAGGACATCGTGGACATCATGCGCGACGAGAAGATTACGGAGGGCGCCCATGCGGATTATCTAATTCGTCTGGTCCGGCTCCGCCGGCCGCTGGTGCAGGACGTGCGGTCCTTGGACCACGGGGAGCTGGTGGAGGTAGCCCGGCACTTCGGCACGGAGCTTCCGGTGTTTATGGAGGGTGTCCGCGCCTTCGTCGCCAAGGAAACGGCCTGACGAGGGCCGATTAGGGCTGGAAGGAGGCCGGATGGAGGCATCCGCCCGATTTTCGAAACATTTATGTATGTTAATTTTACTTGTGTTCACAAATCCGTTACAATTAAGGCTGACAGGGAGGTGATAGTTTGAGCAAAGATCAAGATTCGTCTACTCGAAAAGTGCTGTTAACCATGATGAAGACGCGGGGCTGCCTGTCGGTCAACGAGATGGCCAAGGAGCTGGGGATCACGGAAATGGCGGTTCGCCGGCATCTGAATACCCTCGAGCGGGACGGATTGATCGAAGCGAAGATCTCCCGGCAAGCCATGGGCCGGCCCTCTCACCTCTACTCCTTGACGATGGCGGCTGACGACCTCTTCCCCAAGAACTATCACATGCTGACCCTGGACCTCCTGGAGGAGCTGGGAGCGGAGGAAGGCCAGAGCACGGTCGGACGCCTGTTCGAGCGGCGGAAGCAGAAGCTGCTCGACAAGTACGCTGCTCGGATGGAAGGCAAGGATCTGGAGGAGCGGGTAGCAGAGCTGGCCGACATCCAGAATTCCAGCGGGTATATGGTGGATGTGGTGAAAAAAGAGGATGGCGGCTTCGTGTTGAACGAGTTCAACTGCCCCATCACCCAGGTGGCCAACCAGTACGACGAAGCCTGCTCCTGCGAGCTGAGCTTGTTCAGGAGACTCCTGGACGCCGATGTGGAACGGACCGAATGCATCTCGAAGGGCGGGGGCAAATGCTCCTACCGGATCACTCCGGCATCCGAAGGAAAAACGGAAGAACATCAGAACGGATCATCCGAATGAGGGATGGTCCGTTTTTTATCCGTTGATGGCGGAGGAGGATGGGGACACGCCGGAGGCCTTCGTGCGCCGCTTCAGCAGAATGGCGAAGGCGGTACACAAGAGAGCGCAGAGCCCGATGAACAGATAGCCTGCCTGAAGACCGGCCTTGAGCGCTTCCTCCGAGTCGCGGCCTGCTGAGGAGGCCAGTGCCTGGACCCCATCTGTGATGAAGCCGATCAAGAGGTTGCCCGTCACGGTCGAAACACCCATCAGGGTGACCGTGAACGTGATGGCCGAGCCGGTGCTGCGGGGATAACGTTTGGAGAGGAACGCCATGACCGTAGGATACACCGGCGCGATGCCGATGCCGGCCGCGGCAAACAGGAAAGCGCCATTCTCCCCGGTGAACACCGCGAACAGGCTGCACAGCCCGGAGAAGGCCGAGAAGACGGCGATGGAGGGCAGGTAGCCGAACCGGTCGGTCACCGGCCCCAACAGCAGCCGCGCGAGCATGAAGCAGATGAAGAAGGCCGACAGCATCCCGGAGGCGGCGGCAGGCTCCCAGCGGTATACCTTTTCCATGTAGTTGACGAGCCATCCGCCGACGGCCAGCTCGGAGATGACGCCGAAGGAAAGAATGGCCACGATGCACCAAGCCGTGGGGTCCTTAACGTAATCCCGAAGAGGAACCCGGGGTTCTGAAGAGCCGGATGCCGCTTCGTCCGGGAAGCGGGCCGCCAGGGCGGGGATCACCGGAATCAGGGATAGGGCGAGCATGATGAGGTACATCCCGCGCCAGCCGAGTCCGGTCCCGTGATACGGGACATCCATCAGCGACGAGGCGGCCAGTGGAGCGGCGGCGGAGCTGAGTCCGTAGAAGAAATGGGCCAGGTTCATCATGGTCCCTGTGTTCCGAAGGAAGATCCGCGCCGCCAGGATGGCCAGCGCGATCTCCAGCATGCCGTTGCCGATGTACATCAGGAAGTAGGAACCCGCGAACAGTGAGCCGCTGGCGGATACACTGATTAGTACGCCGGATACGGTCATGGAGACAAACGCCAGGATCGTGGTCCAGCGGATCCCGATCCGATGGGCGAGCCGGTCGGTGAACAGGCAGGCCAGCAGATAACCGAAGGAGTTCAGGGCCAGCAAGAGCCCGATCTGCAGCTCGCTAAGGCTGAAGTCGGACTGGATTCGGGGCAGTGCCGGGCCTTTGACATTTTCCGAGAAGCCGAAAACCAGGAAACCGATGAATACGACGGCCGGCAGCAAGATCCGGTTCCATCGAGGTGATTTTGTGAGTGGCGGCATGGAGTTGGGAGCCTCCCCATTTTGAATATGCCCACACTATAGCACAGGAGGGGAAGGTTGGATAGCCGGGATATTCGACGGGACCCTCGCATCGGTACTGGCAAGAGCACGGGCAGACTGAGGGTGACGGCGTTGTGCAGATCAGCTGCGGTGGACGAGCCCACTGGGCAAATGTGGCTGGCAGGGCGGGGCGTGTACTGGCGCTTAGGATGGCCGTCTCTGAGCCACTGCAACAATAAAACGGACAGCCGAGATAGGCTGTCCGTTTGTATATCGCGTTCCGGGATGATGGATTGACTGCATTTGTAGTTAGTTGTGAGCATTCGGCGGGATTCGGCGGGACTAAGTGCAAAAACGGTATTTAGTTGGCGAGCATACGCGGGATTATTGCAAAATGGCGGAAACGAAGTGCAGAAAATCCGCTTAGTCCCTCCGAACCGCGTCGTGTGGGTCGGCTAAGGACAAGAAATCCATCTAGCTGTAGAGAGCCGCCATCCGCCAGCCCATCCAGCGGCGCTCACCGGTGCAAGCGTACACCCGACGCTAGCTCCATCTGCGCAGCCGCACGAAGCCACGCTCCCCGCACCGCAGCCGCACTGCGCAGTCACTCCAAACACTGCGCACCGCTCACCCGCCCCGCACCCGCTCGGATCTACTCTGCTTCCAGCTCGGCCACCGTGGCGCGCACGGTGCCGATCAGCGCGGCGGCCCGCTTGCTGAGCGCCTCGTAATCACCGGCCGCCAGCTCCTGCCGGTTGATCACGGCGCTGCCGACGCCGATGCCTCTGCAGCCGGCGCGCAAATACTCCGCGGCGTTCCCTTCGTGGACGCCGCCCACGGCCAGGAGCGGGATGTGGCTGTATGGCCCCATCAGCTCCTTCACATACCCCGGCCCGAAGGTGGAGGCCGGGAACAGCTTCACGGCCGTGGCCCCCGACTTCCAAGCCTTGGCCACTTCGGTGGGGGTCAGCGCGCCCGGATAAACGGGGAGGTTCTCCTCCACCCCGTATTGGATCACGCGCTTGTCCGTATTCGGCGTCACGAAGAACGACGCCCCGGCCTCCGCCGCGGCTTTGGCGTCCGACGTGTCGAGGACGGTGCCGGCGCCGAGGAACATTTTGCGTCCCAGGTGCTTGTGCAGGTCCTTAATCATATAATAAGCCCCCACCGTATTCAAGGTGACCTCCAGCATCCGGATGCCACCCTCGTAAAGCGCCTCCGCCAGAGGGAGGATCTTGTCCCGTTCCACCCCGCGCACGATCACGACCGTACGGGTCTTCTCGAATAACTCCAGGCCTTCCTCGCGGTCCATTGCCATAGCGGCTTCCCCCATCCTTGAATGGAATCATCTTCCGAAGTTTTCCCATCTGCCTACCATGATACACCATTTCCCTGCCCATCGCATCTTGGGCACGGCCTCGATGGTTTCACTTCCGGCGGAGAGTATGGTAATCTCAATACATAGAAGATCGCTGAAGAAAGGATGTTCAACCCATGTCCCAACCCGATAAACTGAAGCTCACCTCCCTCTCCTCCAAAGGCGGCTGCGGCTGCAAGATCGGTCCCGCCGACCTGGCCCAAGTCCTGCGCCAGCTTCCGCCCGCAGAAGCGAACCCCAACCTGCTGGTCGGTCTTGACACCAGCGACGATGCCGGCGTGTACAAGCTTACCGACGAGCTGGCTCTGGTCCAGACGGTAGACTTCTTCACTCCCATCGTGGACGAGCCCTATGCCTTCGGCCAGGTCGCTGCGGCCAACGCCATCAGCGACATCTATGCCATGGGCGGCAAGCCGCTGACGGCGCTGAACATCGTGGCTTTCCCCATCCACAAGCTGGACAAATCCGTCCTGGCCGATATTCTTCGCGGCGCCGGAGATAAGATGAAGGAGGCCGGCGTCACACTGGTGGGCGGCCACTCCATCGATGATAATGAGCCCAAGTTCGGATTGGCCGTGACCGGCTTGGTCCACCCGGACCGGGTCCGGACCAATGCAGGGGCCAAGCCGGGCGACCGGCTCATCCTGACGAAGCCCATCGGAGTCGGCATTCTGACCACCTCCATCAAGAAGGATCAGCTGAACGAGGCCGAGGTGGCGCGTGTAACCGAAGTCATGGCCACGCTGAACAAGACGGCAGCCGAGACCATGGAGCCTTACACCGTACACGCCTGCACGGACGTTACGGGCTTCGGGCTGATGGGCCACTCTCTGGAGATGGCCAAGGGTAGCGGAGTGGGCATCACCATCGATGCCGGAGCCGTTCCCTTCCTGCCGAGAGTCCGGGAGCTGGCGGAGGCCGGTTTCATCCCGGGCGGCACCAAGAATAACCACGCCCATGTGGAATGCTCGGTGGACTTCCCGGAACCCATGGACGCCGTCAGCCGCTTCATGCTGTGCGACGCCGTTACCTCCGGCGGTCTTCTGATCGCGGTGGAGGGCTCCGAGGCCGAGCGTCTGCTCCAGGATCTTCAGAGCCGCGGCGTTCAGGCGGCCCTGATCGGCTCCGTGACGGAGGAACAAGAAGGCCGCATCACGATCACCGGATCGATAACAGCATAAGAGGAGCGGTTGGTCTTGTTTCAGGATCTGACGATCGAAGAATTTTTGACGAGAATGAAGAACGGGGAGCTGACGGTGGTAGACGTCCGCTCCGAATCCGAATATGAGGATTCCAGCATCCCGGGAAGCCGGAACATCCCCTTGTTCGATGACGAGGAGCGCCGGGAGGTCGGCACCCTTTATAAGCAGGTCAGTGTAGATGCGGCCAAGGAAAAGGGCTTGGAGATCGTATCCCGCAAGCTGCCTGCATTCATCAAGGAGCTGGAGTCTCTGCCGGGCAAGAAGGCGGTGTTCTGCTGGCGGGGCGGCATGCGGTCCAAGACCACGGCCACCCTGATGAGCCTGTACGGCATCCGGGTATACCGGCTGTACGGCGGCTTCCGGGCTTACCGCAAGTGGGTTGTCGAGACGCTGGAGTCCTATGCGGTCCGGCCGCCCTGCTATGTCATCCACGGCCATACCGGCACCGGCAAGACGAAGATTCTGAAGATGCTGACGAATCAGGGAGAAGCGGCGATCGATCTGGAGGGCTTGGCCGGCCACCGGGGCTCCATCTTCGGTCAGGTCGGTCTGAAGCCCAACAACCAGAAGACCTTCGAATCGCTTCTGGTGGCGGATCTCTTCCGCACGGATACAGCCGAACGGATCTGGCTGGAGGCGGAAAGCAAGCGCGTAGGCAAGGTGGTCCTGCCCGAGTTCCTGGTTGCGGCTAAGGAGAGCGGGAAGCACTTCCGCATCGACCTACCGATGGAGGAGCGGGTACGCAACATCATCGAGGATTACCGCCCTGAGGAGCACAGGGAGGAATGCTTGAAGGCCTTCGACGTGATCGAACGCCGGATCCATACCCCGGTAGCTAATGAGATCAAGGCTCACCTGCTGGCGGCGCGTTATGCCGAAGCCGTGGAGCTCCTCCTGATCCATTACTATGACCCGCGCTACGAGCATGCGGCTTCCCAATATGCGGAGGAGCCCGTAGTGATATCGGCCCGGACAACGGAGGAGGCGGCGGAGAAGCTCCTGCAAGCGGTCCGCTAGCCCGATGACGTATAGCTTCGCACATGATCTCCGGGGAGCCGGGCTTCCAGCCTGCGCTCCCTGCGGGATTTTTTTTGTTTTTTTGTGTCAAAAAGTCCGGACCGTCTTATAATGGAACTATGAATTGGGCATTCGTCTAGAGGCTCCAACGGTCCTACCAGAATATGAAGTCTATGAAACGGGGTGATCCTCATGCTGATCGGAATCAGCGCCGCCGTTGCCGCAGCCGCATTTGCCGTGCTGGCCGTCTATCTCATCACGCTCATCCAGACGGCCAAACGTTCTCTCGATCATACGAATGAGACTCTGAATCTCATTCGTACGGAGATCGAGAGCGTCCGCATCCAGAGCGTCAGTCTGATGGCGGCCGGCGAGAAGCTGGTGAAGGAAGCGGAAGCGAAGCTCCATACCTTGGATCCCATTGCCAGCAGCGTGAAGCAGACGGGAGAAGCCATCGAGCAGGTGACCACCTCCATGAAGGAGGTATCCGCAGCGGTTTCCCGGTCCGCCTCCGGCATTGGCCAGACGCTGGAGCGCAATACCGTCCGGTTCTCCGAGATAGCGGAATATGCGGCGATGGGAGTCCAGCTGTGGCAGAAGTGGCAGTCGCACAGAACGGCGAAGGCAGCAAGCAAAGCCCAAGTCCAAACGATGGAGGAATGAGCGATGACGAACAAGCGGAACGGAAAAGAGTTTTTGGTCGGTGCCGTAGTAGGCAGCGTACTGGGAGCGGTAACGGCCCTTCTCCTGGCACCCAAGTCCGGGAAGGAGCTGCGTTCGGACCTCTCTGAGCAGTATGGCAAGGTCAGCGACAAGACCGTGGAGATTGCAGGTGTTGTCGGGGCCAAGACCCAGGAAATTGCAGGGGTCGTCGGTGCCAAGACGCATGAGATTGCCGGCGTGGTCGGTGCGAAGAGCCAAGAGATCGCCAAGACCGTAGGCGAGCATACCGGTGAGATCGTCGGCAAAGCCAAGGACGTAGCCGGGGTTGTCGCTACCGAAGTGAAGGCTTGGAGGGAAGCTCGGAAGGAAGCGTCCGCCGGTGCGGAGGCAGTGGAGATCGAAGGCTCAGTCGTAGAGGAAGAGCCGGTGGCGGTCGTACACGCCGTGGAAGAAGAAACGAAGTAATGCCGGGAATACCCGCGTGATCCCAGCGTCCGCCGGAGTCGATCGACTCCGGCGGACGCTTTCTTTCCAGCCGTTCCCTGGTGGAAAAGGACCTATAGTCCTATTCGCAAATGCGTCCCTGTGGGGTATGGTGGAAGCAGGCCTCTATCAACAAGAATCTACCAACGAAGATGAGGAGGAACACCATCATGAGAAAACCGCTGATCTTGTTCACCGCCGCTTCCCTTCTGCTAGGCTCCGCCGCATCCGAAGTTATTCTCCCCTCTCCCGCCCGTGCCGAAACGGTCTATTCGGTTACGCTGAAAGCGGGAACCAGCAGTACGGCCGTCACCGTTCTTCAGAATAATCTGAAGGAGCTGGGCTACTTTACATACCCGACGGCTACAGGCTATTACGGCAGTATCACAACTGCATCCGTAAGCGCTTACCAGTCCGCCTATGGACTGCCTGCCACCGGTAATGCGGATCCGGCTACACTGACCTCCATTGACCATGCACTGGTCAAGAAGAAGCTCGCTGCCGATACGTATACTTATCTGAGAACGCCCTATGTCTGGGGGGGAGCCACGCCGAATCCGGGCTTTGACTGCTCGGGCTTCGTGTACTTCATGTTCACCAAGTTCGGAGTCAGCACCGTCCGGACGACTTCGGACAATCTCTACAAGACCGGCAGCTTCGTCCCCCGCGCATCTCTCCAACCGGGAGATCTGGTGTTCTTCAGCATCGGGGGCACCGGAAGTGTGGACCATGTCGGCTTCTATCTGGGCAACAATCAATTTATGTCCGCCACCCGTTCCGCCGGGATCTATCCCCAATCCCTCGACAGCACCTATTGGGGACCTAAGTATATGGGGGCCAAGCGCGTGTATTGATGCTGATTCCCGCCAGTAGGACCGAGGGAGCTTTCCGGAAGGGAAGCTCCTTTTTTGCTTGTCTAACGTTCACACAAAAGTCCCAACTGAAGGCGAAGCGATTCTGTGCATAATACCGTAGAATAAGGGAATAAGATGGAAATCTGTACGCTGCAGTCACAATAGAGGAGGAAGCGGAATGAACGGACAGTCTCCGAAGGATGAGGCCCTAACGGGCTTTGCAGGAAAAAGCGGGCTGGAGCAGACACTCCAGGCAGGGATTCACGGTGCTCCCGAGCTCCACAAGGAGGAGAAGAACCGGTTTTTGGGCGAATTCCGGGAACGGGTGCTCCGGATGCTGACCCGCAGCCAGGTGGGAGAGCCGGTGGCATACCCGGAGATCGAGTCCGCCTTGAAGGATCCGAGAGCCTCCTATATGGTCGTACACGGGGATATCAGCAGCAAGGCGCTGGACAAATACAAGAAGCTGGCTCAGGCTGCCGGCAAGCCGGTAACGGCGCGGCATGATGAGGATTTTGCTGGGGAAACGGGGCTTGTGGTCGTTTCGAAATCAGCGGTGTACGTCGAGCAGGTGGAGGTGGAGGGACGAAGGGAGAAGCTGCGGAAGCGGGGATTGCCCGAGCAGCTGATCGATGCGGCCGGGGAGGCGGTCTGCAAGGACTGCTACCACAAGGTGCAGGAGCTGGCGCCGGAGGAGCTCAAGCATTACCGGCTGATCCCCGCGATCAGCCGGCTTCTCGGGGAGGACTGCCCCGGACACGAATAGATTTACCACTTGGAGGGGTCGATCTTCTTGGGATCGATCCCTTCCCATACGTTCTTGATGTTGACGGTGGAATCCTCGAACACGAGGAAGGCCGTGGGAAGATACCGCTCTCCGTATTCGCTGGAAGGCTTGTTGATAATCTGGTTATCCTTCACGAGAACCGTGGAGGAGCCGCCGTCCAGATTCGCGGCGATGATGGCTCCCCGCTCCAGGAACAGCTTCTGCACGTCATAGAGGGTGGCGCCAATGCTGTGGGTCTGGCGGCCGTCGATGACCGCGAACATGATGGTGCCGTCCGCCTTCTGGGCGATGGAGGTCCGGGGCGCGATGCCCCAGCCGTCCTCCGGTCCCTTGATGGCGCCCTCCCCGTTGACGATGAAGCGCGGCGAGAAGGTGACCGCCTCGTTGACCTTCATCTGGAGGAGCTCGTTGGGGGAATACTTGCCGGCGATGAGCTTGCCCTCGGCATCGATGCCCACAATATGCATCTTGGCGTTCTTATCGGCGTCGAGATAGAAGATCTTGCCTCCGGACATGACGATTCCGGCCGGCTGGAAGCCATTGCCCTTCCATTCCGGATCGACGAAGCCTCCGGCGTTGACGCCGGCCAAGGCTCCCGTGCGCTTGACCATGCTGGAGACCTTTTCCCCCTTGCCGTACTTCTCAGGAACGACGATCCGCAGCTTCTTGGGGTCATGAACGTACAGGATGTAGCCCTTGAAGCCTTTGCCTTCTACGGGCTCCACCTCGAGAAGCTCCTTCTTCTTCACTTCGGAGGCCGGGGCGGAGGAAGGGATCACCGGGACCTGGACGACGGCTTCGTCGGCGTACTCATCGAAGCGGTCCCAATAGGCCTGAACCCTCCGGTCCAGCTCCCGCTGTCCCACCAGGTACTTGCCCCAATGGCGGTGCTGGGTGGTGATCAGGGTGTCCACCATAACATTGCGGAGCCGGGTTCCGGAGGGAGTCAGATAGAACCAGGCCAGGAAGACGGAACATACAAGCGTGCCGATGATGGCCGTATAAGAGAGCACTTTAAGAAAAGGATGCCGGGAGCGGGAGCGCTTCCGGCTTCGTTTGGGCGGAAGACCGGGCTCGAGCTGCACGGGTGCGGCGGACGGGCCGGACGGTAAGGATGACATACAGGAATAAGCCTCCATTCAATCGATCGATTGCTCACCCTATATACGCGGCCCTGGCGCCAAAAGTTGCAGCCTTCCGCCTCGTCCAGACGGCCGGAGACAAGAAGCTAGGGCGCAGAGCGCTCCAGCAGGGAAGCAAAACGGGAGGCTGGAACCGGAGGGCTGAACAGGAAGCCCTGTGCAAAGCCGCACCCGAGCTGGTTCAGGCACTGGCGCTGCTCCTCGGTTTCCACACCTTCTGCCATGGCCCGCATCCCCAGGCTTCGGGCCATGGAGATCAAGGAGGCCAGCATGGCTCTGCCCTTGGGATCGCAGAGGGCCTCGGGCAGAAGTGAACGGTCGATCTTCAGCGTATGGAAGGGGTAACGAACCAGACAGCTGTAGGAGGAATAACCGGTGCCGAAGTCGTCCAGCGCCAGGCGGATTCCAAACCGTTTCAGCCGCTGCAGCGTTTCTTCTATCGATATCGTGCTGCCAATAGGCATGCTCTCCGTGATCTCCAGCATGAGGGAGGAGGGCGGCAGACCGTGCTTCCGGACGGTCTCTTCGACGAGATCGCCGAAGGTGGGATGGGCCAGCTGGGCGGCGGAGACATTGACGGACAGCTCCAGATCCGCATGTCCCGACCGTATCCAGGCGGCAAGCTGGCTGCAGGCCTCCTCCAGTACCCAGCCTCCGATGGGAACCATGAGGTCCGATTGTTCGGCGGCAGGGATGAAGGCGGAGGGGGGGACGTCCCCCAAGCGGGGATGGCTCCATCGCAGCAGAGCCTCTGCGCCCGTGAGCTTTCCCGTGTCCAGCTCGACGATGGGCTGATAATAGACGGTGAGCTGGCTTAGAGAAACCGCGCGGGACAGCTCGCTCTCGATGGACAGCACCCGGTCCGAGGCGGCCCGCATCTCCGGCAGGTACATCCGGTAACAGCCACCGCCATGCTTCTTGGCGGCATGCAGAGCCAGAACGGCCCGGTGCATCAGCTCATCGGCCCTGGGCCCATCGTAAGGGTACAGGCTGACCCCCGCACTGGCGGACACGGTCAGCGGCTCTCCGTCCAGCATGAAGGGGGAGGAGACCGCAGCCAGCATCCGCTTCAGCCGGCGGCAGAGCTCCGGCGTATGGCCCATGCCGGGGACAATCAGATAGAATTGATCTCCGGAATACCGGTATAAGACCGTGCCTTCAGGGGAGCATGCGGTGAGGCGGCGGGCGGTCTCCGCCAGCAATAGATCTCCCAGCCGGTGGCCGTAACGAAGGTTCACGGACCGGAAGCGGTCCAGATCCAGAAGAACCAGGGCAAAGGCTCTGCAGGCGGGACGATGGGAGCCGCAGCCCACGTACCGGTCCAGCAGGACGGGAAACCGGCGGCCATCCGGCAGACCGGTTACCGGATCGGCGGAGCCGTCCGGATCGGGAAGCGCTTGCTTGCCGCAGCGGTAAGATTCGGACGGCTCGGGTTCAGGCGGAAGGGTGGAATCGGGAATCATGGCAGGTATCGCCTCCGTGATGGGTGTCTAACGGTTAAGACAGGACGGAGTGTCGAAATGTAACGGGAATTGGCGAATTTATTCCGTCCCCTCCGGTACTGCCGGACCGGCCGCCAAGCTCCGCCGGTATTCCGTAGGAGATTGACCGCAGCTTCTTTTGAACTGCTTGGAGAAGTACAGCGGGTCCGTATAGCCGACGGAGGCCGCAACCTGCTCCACTGTCAAGGGCTCCGCCAGGAGGAGCTTGGCCCGCTCCATGCGGATCTGCAGCAGGAATTCCATGGGGGACATGCCGGTCTCACGCTTGAACATCTTGGAAAGGTGGGTCCGGTGGTACCCCAGGTTCTGGGCCATATGCTCAATGGAGATCGGCTGGGCATACTGGAGGGTCAGCCAGCGGACGGCCTGCTCCACCTGGCGCTTGATCTCGGAGGTCGGCTCCAGACCCCGCTTAAGGTCCCCGGCTCGCCCCTGCACCAGCTCCGCCAGTGCCAAGCGGGTCCAGCCCCCGGCCTCCAGGTCGCAGGCCGGGCCGCCCTTGCGGAGCACCTGCTCGATCCGCTTGAACAGGCCGGCCGTCCGATTGCTGTAGGGTACGTCCATGACGGGACGGTGGGGCGTGATGCCCAGGCGGCCCAGCAGCTCGTCCGCCTGCCGGCCCCGCATGCCGATCCAGCGGTATTCCCAGGGCTCCGCCGGGTCCGCATCGTACCGGACCAGCTCGCCGGGGAAGATCATGAAGGCGCCGCCCTTGCCGACGGGGTAGCTGTTGCCCGCGCAGTAGTAGGTGCCCCGTCCGGACAGGACGAAGTGGAGGAGATAGTGGTCGTGGACCAAGGGGCCCACCCGGTGGTCGTGGGAGGTCTGGGAATAGCCGCTGAACAGAATGCCCAGCTCCCCGCCCCGCGCTGGATGGGGATTGATGGCGACGGTGTAGTTCAGATCCATAGATGCACCCCGCAAGTTCGCATATCGCTGCCGCCCGGCGGCTGCGATTCTTTCTTCATGATGCAGGAACAAGAAGGCGAAAGCAAGAATATGTTTCGTATGCCAATTGAGTTCAGGAGGATTATGACATGAGCACCAAGTTTACGAAGGAAAACAGCTTGTTCTTGGCTTGGGTGGTGGCCGTAACGGCTACGCTGGGCAGCTTGTACTTCTCGGAGATCATGCAGTACATTCCCTGCAAGCTGTGCTGGATCCAACGGATCTTCATGTATCCGCTGGCTATCCTGCTGGGGATCGCCACCGTGAAGAAAGACTACAAAATCACCGGGTATGTTCTTTCCCTTACGATCCCTGGAGGGCTGGTGTCCCTCTATCATTATTTGTACGAGAAGACGGACTGGTTCCATGCGGCCAGCAACTTTTGCGGGGAGAATCCTTGCGATATCGAATACATCAACTGGTTCGGCTTCGTGACCATTCCGTTCCTTGCCCTGGTGGCATTCATCCTAATCACGGTTGCGATGATCATGCTCCGCCGCGTTCAGAACCGGTGGAACTAAACGACATTCCTCCATGCGGAAGTGGCTTCCTTCCATGGTATGTCCCCGGCCCCATCCGTTAAGATTAGGGCTGTAAGGGCTTCCGGCGAAGCCCAATGACCACACCGCAGGAGGATGAAATCCATGTCCAAGATCACCTTTATGGGTGCCGGCAGCACCGTCTTCGCCAAGAATGTGTTGGGCGACTGCATGCTCACCCCCGCGCTTCAGGAATTTGAGCTGGCGCTCTACGACATCGACCTGGAGAGGCTGAAGGATTCGGAGAACATGCTGCAGAATCTGAAGCAATCCCTGGACAGCAGCTGCACCGTCAAGGCCTACACCGATCGCAAGGAAGCGCTGCGCGGCGCCAAGTACGTGGTGAATGCCATCCAAGTCGGGGGCTATGATCCCTGCACCATTACGGATTTCGAGATTCCCAAGAAGTATCAGCTGCGCCAAACCATTGCGGATACCCTGGGGATCGGCGGCATCTTCCGGAACCTCCGGACCATCCCCGTCATGCTGGATTTTGCCCGTGACATGCAGGAGGTTTGTCCGGACGCTTGGTTCCTAAATTACACCAATCCGATGGCCGTGCTGACCAACGCCATGATCACCCTGGGCGGGATCAAGACGGTGGGGCTGTGCCACAGCGTACAGGTCTGCGTGCCGCATCTCTTCAAGGATCTGGGCATGGACGATACCGGGGTGCAGTCGAAGATCGCGGGCATCAACCATATGGCCTGGCTGCTGGAAGTGACCAAGGACGGGCAGGATCTGTATCCGGAGATCAAGCGCCGCGCAAGAGAGAAGCAGGAGACTCCGCACCACGACATGGTCCGCTATGAGATGATGTTCCGCTTCGGCTACTACATTACCGAGTCTTCCGAGCACAACGCGGAGTACCATCCCTACTTCATCAAACGCAGCTATCCGGAGCTGATCGAGCGCTTCAACATTCCTCTGGACGAGTACCCGCGCCGCTGCGTGAATCAGATAGAGGGCTGGAAGTCCATGCGCGAGGAGCTTGTGAACAATAAGAGCCTGGAGCACTGCCGTTCCCGGGAGTATGCCTCCTACATCCTGGATGCCATGGAGACCGACCACCCCTTCAAGATCGGCGGCAACGTCATCAATACGGGGCTTATCCCCAATCTGCCTAAGGAAGCTTGCGTCGAGGTGCCGTGCCTGGTGGACCGGAGCGGCATTACCCCCACTTATGTGGGAGACCTGCCTCCGCAGCTGGCTGCACTCAACCGGACGAACATCAACACCCAGCTCTTGACGCTGGAAGCAGCCAGAACCGGCAAGAAGGAGCATATTTACCATGCAGCCCTGCTGGACCCGCATACCTCCGCCGAGCTGTCCATCGACGACATCGTGTCCCTCTGCGACGATCTGATCGAAGCGCATGGGGACTGGCTGCCCAAGTTCAAGTAACCGGTTGGCGGCAAAAAAAAGTACCCGCAGCTCCAAGCTGCGGGTCGGAAGAATTGCTATATTATCAAAAGGGGGTTGAGTACAATATACCCCGTGAACATTAAAGGAACATGAATGGAATATTTCATTTGGATTACAAATAAAACGGCCTCCTGATTATTTCAGGAGGTCGTCTACTTTCCGCTTCATGGAGGCTACCGTCGTCCGCTTGTACCGGATGCCCAGCATGAGCACGCGGAGCTGCTGCTTGCGGGTCAGCCGGCGGAAGCGGGGCTCCTGCTTCATGAAGCTGCGGATGATGGACCAAGCTGCAGGCTCCACCCGGTCCCGGCTCAGATCCGGCACCGGGAACGGCAGCTTGGGCTTTCGCAGGCGGTCCCACCAGCCCTGGAGGCGGTCGGGCGCGGACCGGCCGTCGACCAGGCAGGGAACCTGGGTCCTCCTGGAGTGCTTCCGCAGCTGCTCGTAGCGGTCATTGCCCACGAGAACCGTGTATCCGCCGCCTTTGTTCTTGCGGACGACCAAGAGGTGCATGCAGTCCCAGGCGGTCTGGCGGAGCGCCTTGGATTTGGCGTTCCACTTGACCGCTGCGCCGGGCTTGATCTGATCCAAGGGAAGGTATTGGATGGCGAATTTCATGGTGAACGGCCCCCTCTCCGATGGTTCGGCTGTCGCCATGTTACAGAATATGCGCCTATCCGCCACTTTGTACATCCGCCTTCAGGAAAAAAGGGGCATTCGCCCGAATTTGAACTGTTCGTCCTGCGTCCGTTGGCGTATGATTAGGGCAACGACAGTTCGGCCGCGGCAGGTTGCCGGGGCCGCAGGAAGCAGAACGGAGCGCGGTATCTCTATGAAATCTTGGCGAGCTCTCTACGAATCCTTAGTTATTCTGATGGTGGTCACCTACGCGATTCTCCTGGTGTCCGCCCCGACGGGCCATCCCCTGTTGACCCAAACGAATCTGGACCGGATCGATTGGGCGGTGATCGCCTTCTTTGCCGTGGAATACATGATCCGGGTAGTCCGGTCCGCTGACAAATGGCGCTTCGTGCAGCGTAATTGGTTCGATCTGGTGGCGCTGATCCCCATCAACTCCACCTTCCGGCTGGCCCGCTTGATCCGGGTCATCCGGCTGATCCGCATCATCAAGGCTTCCCCGCTCCTGTGGAACATCGTCCGGTCCAAGCAGATCCAGATGATGCTGGTTTTCGCTACGGTGGTGATGGTCTGGAGCTCCGCCGGGATCTACTTCCTGGAGAACGGCGTGAACGGCAATATCAAGAACTACGGCGACGCCCTGTGGTGGTCCATCGTCACCACGACCACCGTCGGCTACGGGGACATCTCTCCCGTATCCTTCGGAGGACGTATCATCGCCGCATTCCTGATGATGACCGGCATCGGCATGATCGGAACGGTGACGGCGGCATTGGCCAACCACTGGGTGGAGTACTTCCAGCAGAAGGAGCCCCAGACGGAGACAGCCTCCAACCGGGTCCACGACGAGCTGAAGCGCCAAGCGGCAGGCTGGCTGGAGCGGGTGGAGGAGCTGACGGACGAGGAATACCGGTCGCTGCTTCTCAGCATGGAGGTGCTTCGCGGACAAGGAGGGGGCCCCCGGGAGTAGCGAGGGGAGTGTGAAGTTATCGCAAAGGACAGGAAAAGGCGCGTATGGTGTCGAAGAAGTCAGGGAGTCCATACATAGGAGGGAACCGGCTTGAAGCATCCGATCCATACCCGCATTCTGCCTGCCGTCACCGCTTGCGCGCTTCTGTTCGCCGCCTGCTCGGCTGAAGAGGAAAGCGCTTCTCCGAAGCCATCCGCGGCTTCAAGCATGAGCCCGGCATCGTCTGCGGCAGCCGCGGTCTCTCCGACACCGGAGCCGCCGGCAAGCAAGCCGTCCTCTTCTCCCAGCGTGGGCCCATCCCCGAGCCCCGTACCGAGTCCCAGTCCTTCGGCCGTCTCATCGGCTTCGCCATCCGCCACCCCGAAGCCGACGGTTAAGCCGGTGCCGGCACCGGGCGGCGCTTCCACCAAGGCCGTGTCCTGGTATTACATGAAGAAGAAGAAGGGCGAGGTTCCCGGCTTCCCGAACGAAATGAAGCAGCTGACACCGAATCAGAAGGTCGCTTGGGTCGGGACGGGCAAGAAGGTCTATCTGACCTTCGACACGGGCGGTCCCTTAGGTGAGTCGGACAAGCTGCTCCAGATTCTCAGGGATAACGGCGTGAAGGCGACTTTTTTCCTCGTAGGCTATAATGTGAAGCAGTATAAGACTTTCGCCAAGAAGGTGGCGGACGAAGGCCATCTCATCGGCAACCATACGATGACCCACAAGGACCTGACGACCATGAGCGACGACGAGGTGCGGAAGGAGCTGGGTGATTTTGCCCAGCTGATCAAGGACGTGACGGGCAAGCCGGTGGCGCCGCTGTTCCGCTTCCCCTACGGCGCTTACAGCATGCACCTTCTGGATCTGGTGAGCGAGATGGGCTACACCTCCGTTTTCTGGTCGACGGCCATGAAGGATTGGGAGCCACGGGCCAACGGTGCCGAGGATCCCTACAACGATATCATGAACGGTCTTCATGACGGCAACGTCATCCTGATGCACCAAGGGTCCAAGGAAAATATCGAAGCCCTGGAACGGATCATCCAGGATGTCAGGAAGGCCGGCTACGAATTCGCCGGATTGGAAGATCTGATGAAATAAAAATGGTTGCGTCCTCTCCGGTGAGTTTGTCCGGTACCTTTTGGATGGCGTATTCATATTCTGTAGAACGGAATAGGAATTCACCCTAACTGGTAAAGGATGCGTGTGTGCGTGCAGCAGGCGATAGCAGTTTTGGATTCGGGCGTAGGCGGGCTGACGGTTGCAGGCGAGATCATGAGACAGCTTCCGAAGGAACAGATCTTATATTTCGGCGATACTGCACGCGCCCCTTACGGACCCCGGTCGACGTCGGAGGTCTTGCATTTTACGAAACAGATTGTGGATTTTCTCCTGCTCCATCGACCCAAAATGATTGTGTTGGCCTGCAATACCGCCACTGCCGCAGCGCTTGAACCCATCCGTTCCTCCGTCACCATCCCCGTCATCGGCGTGATCGAGCCTGGTGCCCGCGCGGCCATCAAGCATACCCGCAGCCGGACCGTCGGTGTGATCGGAACGGAGGGGACCATCAAGAGCGGTGCATATGTGAAGGCGCTGGAGGACATTTCTCCCGGGATCCGGGTCACCGGTCTGGCCTGTCCCGCCTTCGTTCCGCTTGTGGAACAGGGACTGTACCGGACGGATTCGGCGCGCCGGATCGTTCGGGAGAGCCTGGCGCCCTTGGCGGGAGAGCAGCTGGATTGTCTGATTCTAGGCTGTACCCATTATCCGTTCCTGAGCGGCTTTATGTCTGAGGCCATGGGGCCCAGGGTGAAGCTGATCAATTCTGCGGACGAGACGGCCCGCGAGATCAGCGCCGTTCTGTATGCCGGCAGCATGCAGAACCCGAGCAGCGAGCCGCCGGAGCACCGCTTCTTCTGCAGCGGAGACCCGGTCCTCTTCGGCAGGATTGCCGAAGCATGGCTGCGCCGGCCTATTGATGTCACGCAGGTGACAGGAATGTTATCGAAGGTCCGCTAAGATCGGGGCGTACCCGGCTTGCCGGCTGTAATTCGAACCCATAACCTCATCTTGATAGGAATGAATGTGTCGAGCGACCATTCATTCCCAAGATGGGGTTTCTTTTATTTAGACCGGGATCACATCGGGGGGAAAGCGTAGCTTTTCAAAGGAAATCGATTGATTCCCATGTTTTCCATGGATTGGTGATCTCCTATACTTGAATGGCAAGGAAATCAATCGGAAAGGAGCCGAAGCTCAAAGAAATATCCCACCTTAATCACGAAAGGATGAAAATGATGAAAAGAATGGTAAAAAGGTTCTTGTGGATCCCCTATGTGCTTCTTGTGATGATTGCTTTGTTCGCTGCAGGAGTCACGGGCGTCAGTGCGTCCAGCCAAACGTTAATGAATGATGTGTTCTGGAAGGATACATCGAACAACCCGATCTATTCCCAAGGCGGAAATGTACTGAAGGTAGGAAATACCTATTACTGGTACGGGGTGAAGTACAACGGTGCCGTGACTTATTACAATAACCCTGCCGGCAAGAACAGCGATACCAGCTTCGCCGCAGTCACCTGCTATTCCTCGACGGATTTGGTTCATTGGACCTTCGAGGGGAATGTCATTACCGGTGCAACGGATGGGTCAACCTGGGATGCGGACTGGTTAGGAAGACTGGGGGTCGTGTACAATTCCAATACCCACCAATACGTCCTGGTCACCCAATATGTCGGACCGGCGGGCAGCGGAATCGCTTTTGCAACCAGCAGTACACCGACGGGGACATTTGCCTTCCATCACGTCCAGACATCCATAACGAATGTTGTGAACAACATGTCGGGGGACCAGTCGACCTTCGTGGATGACGACGGCAAAGCCTACCTGGTCCTGAGCAATGCGGAAGGGCGGAGCCATCTCTACGTGGCGGAGCTCCGGCCATCGGACTATCTGAATGTGGAACCGGCGACGAATGTGTACAACAGCTCAACAGGAGGGCGTGAAGGGAATGCCATGTTCAAATATAACGGGGTGTATTATTTATGCTCCTCGGACCTGCATGGATGGAATGCGTCCCAAACCTATTACATAACCGCAACCAATATCAAGGGGCCCTATTCCACTGAAGCCGTCATGAAGGGAACGGCAGCGGACTTTTCACATGTCTCGCAAACCTCCATGTTCATCAAGGTTCAGGGGACATCCGGCACCACTGTCTTATTCGCAGGGGACCGCTGGAGTGATTTCGCAGGCAACGGGATCGGCTACAACCAATGGGTCCCATTGTCGTTCAGCGGCACAACACCGGCCTTCCAGTCGTTAAGCCAATGGAATCTTGATGCGGCGGCAGGCACATGGAGCGTGGGCAGCGGCAACAACTACAGCTTGAACCCGAGCTATGAGGCGGACCGGGTCTCGCAGAATGCTCTTGCCGGCTGGATGACTTGGAGCAACATTACGACGGATCCGAACATCAATATAACGGGGGGCCATAGCGGTCGATGGGCGGCCACCCAATCCTCGACAGCAGCATACAGCGCGAGCCGGTATCAGAACTTGTCCAATCTGCCGAATGGCACTTATACCCTGAAGGTATGGGTTAAAAGCAGCGGAGGCCAGTCCACCGCGCAGATCTATGTAAAAAATTACGGGGGGACGGAGAAAACTTATCCCATCAATACGGCAATCAATACTTGGACGCAAATCACCATTCCCAATATTGCAGTCACCAACGGATCGGCACAAATCGGCGTTTATTCGGTGGCGGGCGCGAACCAATGGGTTAGGGTGGATGACTGGAGCTTCGTGAAAAATTGAACGTCCCCACTCTCCGGACGGATATGGCCGAAACCCGCATATAGTCCATCTGTATCCGTATATCATCAATTGGTTTCCCGAATGGGAGATGCTATATTTATAGGGATATCTTGGCCATAGGTATGAAGGAAGAGGGGTTCGTCCTGACGGACTCCTCTTTATCGATCTTATTGGAATGGAAACGGATATCCGATACGGAGAGGAAGGAGGCATTCTGTATGAAATTGTTGATCATAGATGATGAGTGCCAGACCCGAGACCTGCTGCAGCAATTTGTTGCATGGGAGGAGATCGGGATTTCCGAGGTAGCAGCCGCCAAGAACGGGATCATGGCTCTTGCTGTGGCCAAGGAGCTGTGTCCCGACATCATACTCTGTGATGTTCGAATGCCCAAGATGAACGGGATCGAATTTGCAACAGCTTACCGGCGGGAGGACCCTAGCAGTCAGATCATCTTCTTAAGCGGATTCTCCGATAAGGAGTATCTGAAATCCGCCATTCATTTGAAAGCGTTATCATACCTGGAGAAGCCGATCAATCTGGATGAAGTACGCCGGACCGTGGAGGAAGCCGTGGCGCTTCGAAGGGAAGAGCGAAGGACATCCTTGAACGCGAGGGTCAGGGAAGCGGAATTAGACCGCAGCCTGTCTGTTCTGAGACAGGAGATGGTCAAGCGGTTGATCTCCAATCCTTCCGGCGGGCATACGCTTCAGGCTCTGCGGAATACCGACACCTTCCTCCTTCCGCCCCGAGGGCCCTACAGTGTGGCGGTAGCCTCGCTTTATTGGAGCCCTCCTGATCACCCGGAGAATCCGGTTATGGTTCAGGAACGAATGCTGGACCTCATCGGACAGCATCCCAGGCTCCAGAGACATCAGGTATTGGCAGGCTTCGATGATAACAACTATCTGGTCCTGATATTTCCCGGTTCCTTCGGCAGCGCTTACCAGACGGGCAGGAAGTGGGTAGAGGATCTGCAGGATGAACTGAAAAAGATGGCAGGGCCCATGATCGATCTGCGGCTCGGGCTCGGAGAACCTGCGGCGGAGCTAATGGAGATCCCTCGCGCTTACCGGCAGGCTTGGAATGCAACCGCCTATCATTTCTATACCGATGGCCAATCCCCCGTCTTCGCCAGTGATATGGGAAAAAGCGGAAGTCCGCTCCAAACGGACTGGGATAAAATTCGTCGTCTCCGGGACGGACTGCGCAAGGGCGACATCCAGGGCGTGAAGGAAACGATTCGCCGTTGGACGGCCAGAGCCAGAGCTGCCCGTGATCTGGATATCCCACGGGTGAAGGACACTTACTTCCAGATGCTCCTGGCCGTCACGGATACGGCTGTGCAGCTTGGTGTGGCGGAGGATGCCGACAATGTGGAACGCCGGTATATCTGGAAGGAACTGGACCGGCTGCCGAGTCTGGATCTGCTCGAAGCGTACCTGCTGTCCTCTGTGGAGTCCTTTGACACTCCTGCCGAAGAGGGCATGGCGGGAAGTGGGAAAATACGGGAGATCATCCGATTCACCCATGCCCATTTTCATGAGAAGGGCTTCGGCATCCCGGCTATAGCGAAGCATGTGAAGCTGAGCGAGAATTACCTCTGTTCCTACTTCAAGAAGCAGCGAGGCCAGACGATCAAGGAGTTCATAACGGAAACCAAGCTGGAGAAGGCGAAGGAGCTGCTTCGGGAGCCGGATATGAAGCTGTATGAGGTGGCGACGCGGCTCGGTTTTGCGGATGCCAATTATTTCACAACCTTCTTCAAGCGATATGAGGGAATGACTCCCAGCGAATACCGGGACAGGTGGGGAGGTTAAGGATGAACAAGCCTATCTCTCTTAAGAATGTCAGCATCCGCTACAAACTGCTGGCTTCCTATGTCCTGGTAATCCTGCTGCCATTCCTGCTGCTCCTGTTCATCAACATCCATTCCAGCCGCGAGGAGAACAAGACCAACGCGATCTATCTGGCCCGCAAGATTCTGGAGGAGACCAACTCCTACTTGGAGTATAAGACCCAGGCGATCTCCGAGGTGCTAAATTTCATCGCCTTCAATAACTTGGTGCACGAGAATGTGGTGGCTGACTCGGCGCCGTATATGGATGTAAACCTGTGGCATATGGATGCCCTAAGACTGTCTATGCTGGTGAATCAGTTCCGGTACAACGAAGATATCGATTCCGTACAGCTCTATATGAAGCAAGGCTTAGCCGGAGCCACGGAAGACTCCGAATTTCTGAATATGGGGAGGGTGGAGAATGAAGAGTGGTTCAGGCGGTTCGCGGAATCCGGTACGGCGTTCACCTGGTTACCGTCGGTAGAACTGGAGCCGCAGGAGGGGAAGCGGGACTCCAGGGAAATCAGTGTGCTCCGCAAGATCCCGAACCCCCATAATCTTCAAGCGTTCGACGGAATCGTGAGGGCGCGTGTCAAGTATGACGGGATCCGCAATGTGATGGAACATGCAAGGTTAACCCCGGGTACTTATACCTTTCTTTTCAATACCCGTGGCGTTGTATTGAGCTCCACCGATCGCTTCCCGTTCTTGTCAGATCAGGTCGGGTCCATGATCCAGGCTTATAGGTCTTCCGAATCCACCAACTATTGGAACGAGCAATATGCCTTGGACGGCAGCCGCTATCTGATCGGGATACAGGACGTCCGGCATACCGATATGACAGCGGCAATCCTGGTTCCCTATTCGGATATTCTTGCTACCAGCAACAGAGACCGGAATCGGATTGTCATGATCTTCCTCATGATTGTTCCCCTCATGCTGCCGGTATCCTTTATCGTTACCCACAGGGCGACGAAGCGGATACTCCAGTTGATTACCCATGTCCGGCAGATCAAGAATGGCCGCTTTCCGGTGGCTCCACTGCCAATCAGCGAGGACGAGATCGGGGAGCTGGCACGCAATTTTAATGTGATGTCTCAGAATATCACCCATCTGATGGATGAGACTTATCTGCTGGGCAGAGAGGTGAAGAACAAGGAGCTGCAGGCCCTGCAGGCGCAGATCAATCCCCACTTTCTGTATAACACGCTGGATTTGATTAATGTTATGGCGATTAAGTCGGGGAATTCCGATATCTCCCACGTTGTGGAGGAGCTCGCTAGATTCTACAAGCTCAGCCTCTCCAACGGGAATGAGATCGTCACCTTGGGGAATGAACTCCAGCATGTGGAGGCCTACGTCCGAATCCAGAATAGGCGCTTCGGGGGGGGAGTCGAGCTCCGAATCGAAGTCTCGCGGACTCTTTACGAATGTAGGGTACCCAAGATTTTGCTTCAGCCGCTTGTAGAAAATGCAATCCTTCACGGAATTATGGAGAAGGATACGGAGAAGGGGACCCTGTGTCTCTCAGCGTGGATGGAGGAGGGAGATATTCTGATCGAGGTGGCCGATAACGGTGTCGGTATGGATCTGGAGCATGTCCGGCATATCTTCGAAGCCCGGCCCGCCTCTACAAGCAAGGGAAGCGGGTACGGCGTACGGAACATTCAAGAACGCCTGCAGCTCGCATACGGACCGTCGTACGGCTTGAAGTACTGCAGCGTTCCCGGAGAAGGCACCCGCGTAACGGTTCGCGTGCCCTACCACCCGGGGGATTAGCATTTCGAAGAATATCGTAGGTTTTTCATGTATGGACTCCCTGCCCATCCCTGTATGATTTGGTTAGACAAGACAGAGCTTCTAAAGACATGGATGGAGGGAAACAGGCGTGGGAGTCATTCGAGAACTGCGAGTTCGTTGGCCGTTGTACCTGATGTTTGTACCAATCGCGGCGTTCTTTATCGTTTTTGCGTATATCCCGATGGCCGGAGTGGTGATGGCCTTTAAAGAATTTAACTACCGGGATGGGATCTTCATGAGCCCGTGGAACGGCTGGGATAACTTTGAATACTTCTTCACCTCCGGCAAGGCGTGGCTGGTCACACGGAATACGATTCTGTACAACGCCGTTTTTCTGGGAGCCTATACCTTCTTCTCGATCACCGCAGCCGTGTTCATCTCCGAGATTCTCACCAAGTGGTTCAAGAAGGTTTCCCAGACCCTGATGTTTCTCCCCTATTTCATCTCCTGGGTGACCGTTTCGGCCTTCATCTATAATTTCCTGAATTATGAGTACGGCATCATCAACCGCTTGCTGGAGCGCTTCGGCATGCAGGTGATCGACGTCTACTCCAACAGCTCTTACTGGTACTTCATTCTTCCCTTGATGTACGTATGGAAGTGGGTGGGCTTCGGCAGCGTCTTGTATCTGGCGGCGATTGTCGGAATTGATCAGGAGATCTATGAAGCGGCGACCATCGACGGAGCCAGCCGGTTCCAGAGGATTACCAGAATTACGCTTCCTCTTCTCAAGCCGACTATGGTCATTCTCCTTCTGCTGGGACTTGGACGGATTATGCGGGGAGAGTTTGATATGTTCTATCAATTGATCGGGAATAACGGGTCCCTGATGGATGCTACGGATATCATCGATACCTTGGTGTTCCGTTCTCTGGTCGGCACCTTGGACTTCGGAATGGCCTCTTCCGTCGGCTTCTACCAATCCATCCTCACTTTGGTGATTATCCTGACCGCGAATTATTGGGTCAAGCGTTATGAGCCGGATCATGCCTTATTCTAAATCAACTACAGAAAGTGAGGATTCGTATGGAAGCCCATTCCAAGATCCGGATATCCAAGCAGGATTTATTGTTTCAGGTGACTTCGTATACGGCCGTTTGCCTCATTTCGTTTTTTTGCCTTCTTCCTTTTGTCGTCATGGTATCAGGCTCCTTCTCTTCCGAAGCCTCCGTCTTGAAGGACGGGTATTGGTTCTGGCCCCGCTCGTTCTCGCTCCAGGCTTACCGTTTTATCTTCCGATATCCGGAGGATGTGCTCCATTCCTTCACCTTGACCGTTCTGATTACGGTGGTTGGAACAGCCGTCTCCCTCTTGATCTCAACCATGGCGGCGTATGTGCTGTATCGGAAGGAAGTGAAGTACCGGAATGCAATGGCCTTCTTCCTCTTCTTCACGACGCTGTTCAACGGCGGGCTGGCCCCGTATTACTTGTGGTTAAGCAACTCTCTCCATATGAAGAACACTTACTTGGTCCTCCTCCTGGTTCCGATGTTCAATGTCATGTATGTACTCATTCTTAGGAGCTTCATTAACGGAAGTATTCCTGAGCCTCTGGTCGAGTCCGCCAGAATGGATGGGGCAGGCGACTTCCGGATTTTCTTCCAGATGATCCTGCCGCTCAGCAAGCCTGCATTAGCCTCCATCGGTCTGTTCACCGCCCTGGCTTATTGGAACGACTGGTGGACAGCCATGATGTTCACGGACAAGGAGCGATATGTCACCCTGCAGTACCTTCTCTACAAAATGCTTTCCTCGATCAATCTGTCCTCCACCTTCGCGCAGCACGTAACGACGAGTGATCCCAAAGAGACCTTCAAGCTCGCACTAACGGTCATCACCACCCTGCCGATTGCCCTCGTGTTCCCGTTCGTCCAGAAGTACTTCGTCAAAGGGGTGACGATCGGTGCCGTCAAAGGATAACCGACCACGGTAAATCACCCGCAAGGGGATTACATATACAAATCTACCATCATTCTAAGGGAGGTCTCTGTGTTGAACGGATTCAAAATGATTACCCGCCTTACGATTCCTGCCGTGTTCTTGACTTCGATGGTCTTGTCCGCTTGCTCCTCCGATAAGGAGGATTCAAGCCCATCCCCGGTGGCGACTGCAGGCCAGACGGCTGCAGCGAATTCGGCTGCGCCAAGCAGCAGCGACCATTCCAAGGAAGTCAAGCTGGTGGGGTATCTCCTTGGTGAGGCGCCTAAGGGGATGCCGGCCGTCATGGAGGCCTTGAACGCCAAGTTGAAAAAGGATATTAATGCAACCGTGGAGATCAATTATATCGGATGGGGCGATGTGGCTTCCAAATATCCTCTTCTGCTTGCTTCGGGCGGCGACTTTGACTTTATCTTCGCTGCGGACTGGAACTTCTATGTATCGGAAGCGACCAAAGGCGGCTTCATGAAGCTGGATGAGAAGCTGTTAAAGACCTACATGCCGAAGCATATGGAGAAGCTGCCTGCTGCTGCTTTGAGAGCGGCCAAGGTTAACGGAAATGTGTTCATGATTCCGACCTCAACTCCGGACCGTAAGGTAAATGTGGCGGTATTCCGGAAGGATATCATGGACAAAGCCGGCTTGAAGGAGATCAAGAAATTCTCCGAGATCGAGCCGTATCTGGCCGAAGCCAAGAAGAGCTTCCCGGATATGATCCCCCTTAACCTGGAGTCTCAGTATGATCTGCCGACCCCATACCAGCACTTGTTAAATGAGAAGGTGGGCTGGCCGGGAGCCCCCATCGATTCCGGTGATCCGCTGGCACAGGGCATTGTATTCAACAACGATGATCCGAACGGCAAAATCTACAGCATGCTGGAGGAGCCCTTCCTGAGTGCCCAAAAGTATGCCGCAGGTGTGATGAAGGATTGGTACGATAAGGGCTATATTAACAAAAATCCTTATGCGAACAAGGTACGTTCCAAGGATAACTTCGTTACCGGAAAAACAAGCATCGCCTTCGGTAACTCCATTGATATGGCCTCCGTCATCACTTCCGCCAAGGAGAAGGGGATCGAAGTCTATATCAAGCCGATGCTCTACCCTTCCGGACATGCGGGCCAAACAAGCTGGGTCAACAACGGGATCGCTCTATCGGCTCATACGAAGAATAAAGAACGCGCTCTGGAGGCGCTGGACCTGATCATGGAGGATCCGTCCTATGTGAACTTGATCTACTTCGGGGTCGAAGGGAAGAACTACGTGGTTACAAGCGACGGAAAAATTGGACTTCCTAACGGGGTTACCAACGAAACGAATACGTATCCCCCGGATGCGGCAGGGTTCTGGTTCGTGAATAAGGATTTGTTCAAACCGATGGCAACGTGGACGGACACTTACATTGCCCTGAACAATAAGATTAAGGAGTACTTGGTTCCGTATCCGTATCTGGGCTTCACTTTTAACTCCGATACGATTAAGACAGAAGTAGCCAATATGAAGAATGTCTCCACCCAATATGCCCAACCGATCTACTTCGGAGCGGTGAAGAGCGTGGATGAAGCGTTCACCACGCTGGACAGTAAGCTGAAAGCGGCTGGAATCGACAAAGTCAAAGCCGAGGTGGAGAAGCAGGCCGCTGCTTTCTTGGCCAGTCAAAAGTAAAGAAAGCATGAATAACCTGGATATAAGTACAAGAATATCCCGGTACAGGGAGCAACCGTCCGTCATCATGGAATCGGATGAGATCCGGGTAGAACTTGTCCCCGGGATCGGCGGGAAGATCGTCTCCATGCTGTATAAGCCTACAGGCAGGGAGTGGCTGCTAGATGCAGGAGGGAGGGAACTCCTTCCTTCCGCTCCCGGTTCGACTTTTGGCATGGGTGACATGAGCGGCTGGGACGAATGCTTCCCTTCCATCGATCCCTGTCGGGCGGGTAAGGAGGGGCTCAGCGGAATCCCCGACCATGGGGAGGTCTGGTCCGCGCCTTGGGGGTATTCCATCGTCGGAGGCTCGCTCTCCTGTTGGGTGAACGGCCGGAGCTTACCCTACCGTTTGACACGCACTCTTACCTTCACCGCTGCGAACGCCATTCGAATGGATTACTCGGCTTACAATCACGGCCGCGAGCCATTTTCTTTTCTCTGGGTGCCTCACCCCCAATTCGCGGTTCCCGAGCCGATGAGGGTCATCCTGCCGGCTTCGGTGCAGAAGGTGCTGTGTGTGTTCGGGGGAGCTACCAGAACTGCAGGGAATTCCTATGAATGGACCGGAGAGTCAACGGTTCCGGACCGGAAGACGGGAGATGCAAGGAAGTATTATGTCCAAGGCATCCATAGTGACGGATGGTGCAGCCTGATGGGCGACAGAAGCGGGGATTGGCTCGGTTTCAAGGTCGATCCCAGACGGGTTCCTTATCTGGGAATCTGGATCGACGAGGGCATGTTCAATGACCGGAATGCCGTTGCGCTGGAGCCGTCCATCGGGTATTACGACAGCTTGGACCGGGCCTGCTTGAACGGTACGTCACAGACGGTCTTGCCCGGGGAGACGTGGGAATGGACCTTGCACTTGGAGCTGGGAACCGGAGGAAGCGCTATACCTTAATACATGGAACTCTTCGGGAATCGAAGGGTTCTTTTTTTTGCAGCCGGGCATATACCTTCTAGCACATTCCAAGGAGGAGGCGATGAACCATGACATGGTCCGCACCGGATCGGCAGCCTGCCGTGAATCCATCCCGGCCGTTCGGCTATCGGGAATGGGAGGAGGCAAAGCGGATTCTCTTGTCCCGCTATCCGTCTATCGGGTATGAACGGATCGGAGACAGTGTCTTGGGAAGGGAGCTGGGAGTCTTCCGCATCGGCACGGGGAAGCGGGAGATCCACTACAACGGCGCCATGCACGGGAATGAATGGATGACGGGGATGCTCCTGGTCCGGTTTCTCAATGAGGTGGCGGAAGCCCTGAACGGAGCAGGCGGAGTATACCGGGGAGAGCCGGTGGCGGAATGGCTCGAGAGCACCACCTTATATGTGATGCCGCTGGTTAATCCCGACGGGGTGGAATTGTCCATCCGCGGGGCGGAGGAGGGAGGCGGTTACTCGGAGCAGGTCTGTCTGTGGAATGGCGGCCGAACGGACTACAGCGGCTGGAAAGCGAACATTCGGGGGGTGGATCTGAACGACCAGTTCCCGGCTTACTGGGAAACTGAGCGGGACCGCAGGGATGTGGGGGGACCGGGTCCGAGAGACTTCACCGGCGCGGCTCCGCTGACGGAGCCCGAGGCGAGGGCGCTGGCGGACTGGACGAGAAGCCGGGACCTGCAGCTGGTCATTGCCTTCCATATGCAAGGCCGGGAGATCTATTGGAACTACCGGGACCTGGAGCCGCCGGAGGCGCTGGTCTGGGCAGACCGGTTCGCCAAGGTCAGCGGGTACGTGCCGGTGAAGCTGTCGGGCAGCGATGCGGGGTATAAGGACTGGTTCATTCAGGAGTACCGGAGGCCGGGATTTACGGTGGAGGCGGGCTTCGGCGTAAATCCAATACCCCTCGGCCAGTTCGATGCCGTCTATGAAGAGACGGCACCCATCATGCTCGAGGGGTTGAAGGGGTAGCCTATTCAGGCGGTACGCCGGTTCAGATATTGCGGATCAGCCAGGTGAAGGCCCAGCGCCACAGCAGGAGGAACAACAGGACGAAGACGAAGGCGACGATTACGAAGGTCCAGGTTGCCGGCTTGTCGTAGAGGAACCAGCGGAGCAGAAGGCCGATCGGCATCCCCAGGACGGCTGTCTTCAAGGTGGAGGAAGCGGCTTGGGACATGGCGGCATAGGCTTTGCTCCGATAGGCGCCCGTTAAGAGGCCGGCCAGCAGCCAGGCGATGATGAAGGGCAGGGTAATGTTCCAGATCTCCCGGAAGCCCGAGTCCATCTGGTGCTCCATGGTCCCGAAGAAGGTGAACAGAAGCAGCGCAAGCACGTCTCCGACGGCCAACAGCATGGCGGCGAAGATGAAGACTTGGTTTTCAAAACGTTTGGTCATGATGTGTTCTCTCCTAACTATCCCAACCGAAATGTTCTTTTCTCTCTTATCGTCCCATTATAGCATATTTCCTCTCCGGGCAAATGAAAGAAGTTTGTGAAAAGATCCCGATTTGCTGGCTAAAACCGGGCCTCTTCACTTACACTAGAACTGCCGGACAAAGGACGGTGCGAAGAGATCAAGCATAGGAGAGGGGATACGGGATGGGAAAGCCTTCGAGGTGGAGAAGATGGATGACGATCGTTCCCCGGGTCTGGCGGCTGCTTCGTTCCCCCCGGGTGCCGATCGGGGAGAAGCTGCTGTTCGCGGTACCGGCTGCACTGTATTGGGTGCTGCCCGACGTGATGCCCTTCATGCCCATCGATGATATCGCCGTCACGATTCTTCTGGCAGGGTGGTTTGCGGGACGAATGGAAAACCGGTACTTTAAGGATGCCCCGCCTCCACCCTGATCATGACAAAAAGGCAGCTTGCCGATAGCCCGAGGGCTTCTGGCAAGCTGCCTTTGTCATGTTAAGCGGATAGGCTGTCTTGCTCTGAATCCCGGTGCTCCGCCTTCTTCGGCATGAACGGCCACCAGTTGCCGCGGCCGAACAGCCGAACCATAACGGGTACGAAGAACTGCAGGAACAAGAGCGCGTACAGGATCAGGCCGGACAGAGTCACGGTGGCGATCTGGAGCAGCGACATGACGCCGGACGGATACATAGCCGCGAAGGTGCCGGCCAGGATGACCATGGCGGATACGATGACGGTGCCCATGTTTTTCATAGCGGTCAAGATCGCTTGCTCTACGGGTTCATCCTTATGCTCGCTGAACCGGTCCATCAGGAAGATGCTGTAGTCCACGCCCAGGGCCATCAGGATCACGAACCCGAAGAAGGGAATGGTCCAGCTGGTTCCCGTATAGCCCATGATGTCCACGAAGACCAGCTCGTTGATGGACATGGCGGCGAAGTAGCAGAGCAGGAGGGACACGATCAGGTAGAGCGGCATTACAATGGAGCGAAGCAGCAGGATCAGGATCAAGGCAATGCCTGCCAGCATCAGGACCACCGTACGCTTGTAGTCGGCGTTGGAGATGTCCTGCAAGTCCGCGTGGATGGACGAGACGCCGCCGATGCCGATCTTGGCATCCGCCAGAACGGTGCCTTGTGCCGCTATCTCTACCGCATGCTGAATGTCTTTCATGGACGCCAAGGCTTCGGTGGAGTACGGGTTATGCTTCAGCACGATATCGAAGCTGGCCAGCTTGCGGTCCCCGGACAGATAGTTGTTCAAGACCTGCTTGAACTGCTCGTTGGAGGAAGCCTGCTTCGGCAGGAACCAGCCCGAGGTCTGTTGATCCGGCGCAGCCGAAAGCTCCTTCAGGTAACCGCGGGCGGAGGTCAGGCCCTCTTGGATCTGGCCCAGGCCGTTGGCACTCTGGCTTAAGCCGTCCGTCAGCTGCTTCATCTGGCCTCCCAAGGAGGAGAAGCCGTTCAAGAGAGAAGTCTGCCCGTCAGCCAACTGGCCCAAGCCTTCCTTCATGGCGGGCAGCTTGCCGATCACTTGGCTCTGGCCGTCAGCAGCTGCGGTCAATCCGCTCGCCAGGGAGGCCGCACCGGCTTCCGCCTGGTTCAGGCCTTCCGCCAAGGCCGCTTGACCCGCTGCCGCCTGGGCGAAGCCCCGGGTAGTCTGGGCCAGACCCGCTTGAGCCTTGGCCAGCTCTGCGTTCAGCTTCTTCAAGCCGTCCTCCAGCTGATTCAGGCCCGTACGCGTCTGCTCTACGGTACCCTTGATGATCTGGAAATCCGCTTCCTTCGCCAGCTCCGGATACTTCTCGGTGAGAGCGGCGAAGCTGCGGTCCAATCCCTTCAAGGCTGCCGCGGATTGGGTCAGTCCCGCCTCGATGGAGCTGTACTGGGTGCTGATCTGCTGCAGCCCGCCCTCTACACTGCGGTATCCGGCCAGCAGCTTCTGGGAGGAATCCGCCAGCAAGGCGGCATTGCGGCGGATCTCGGCGATGCCGTTCTTCAGGTCTCCGGCTCCCATAGAGCCGCTGCGGACGCCGGATTCGATGCGGGAGAGGCCGTTCTTCAGCTCATCCACACCGTTCTTCAGCTGGTTGGTTCCGTTCACCAGCTCCTGAATGCCGCCGGTAGCCTTCTCCAGCTCGGGAGCCGAAGAGGTAAGAGACTTGCTGGCATCCGCCAGGCCGTTCTTGATGGTCTGGAGTCCGTCGGAGCCTTGGCCCAGGCCGGATTCCAGCGTTTTGGCCTGGTTGGCCACCGCAAAGTCCTTCATCTCTTCGCCGAGAGGGCGGGTCAGGCTGCGGACTTTGGCGACGCCCGGGGTTTGGAGCAGCTCCCGGGTGATTTTTTCCATAGCGGCGTATGCGGCGTCGTTATCCAGCGTCTGGCCGGTCTCCAGCACCACCTTGGTGGTCATGGCTTCCCCGGGGCCGAAGCTGTCGGCGACGATGTTGAAGCCCTTCACGGACGTGTAGTCGTCGCTCAGCTCGTTCAGTGAATTAAAGGACAGGTTGCCCTTGTAGGAGATCAGGAGCGGGGCCACGATGACGGCCACGAACAGGAGCGCCACCGCGGGACGCTTCAGGGAGAAGCGGCCTGTCGCTTCGAACATCTTGCTCTCGTGGTGCTCCATGGACGCCTTGGACGGCCAGAACAGCTTGGGGCCCAGGACATACATGAAGAAGGGAACGACAGTGAACAGCGCGGCCAGCAGCACCGCGACGCCGATGGCTACTGCCGATGCGGACTGGTACAGCTTGAAGGTGGCCAGCCCGATGGAGGCGAAGCCGACCAAGGCGGCCAGAGCGCTGAAGAACACGGTCTTGCCGGCAGTGGAATAGGTTCGGATGATGGCATCGCCGATCCGGTCCGGACTCTTCACCATCTCTTCCTTAAAGCGGCTCAGGAGCAGGATGCAGTAGTCGGTTCCGATGCCGAACAGCACCGCTACCAGGAAGATCTGTGTAAAGTTCGACAGCGGGAAGTTCAGTCGGTCCACCAGGAAGGCTACGACGGACTGGCTGGCGATGTACGAGATGCCGACGGTCAAGAGGGGAATGACCGGAGCGACGACGGAGCGGAAGACGAGTATCAAGACCAGCAGAATGAAGACGACAGTGATATACTCGGTCCGCTTCAAGCCCTTCTCGGAGCTCAGCACCAAATCTTCGTCGATCAGGTTGGAGCCCGTCAGATAATGCTCCACAGGGACTTCCTTCAAGGCGGCGTCCAGATCCTCGCGAATCTCCGCAACGTCGCGGTCCAGCTTCTTGACCTGAACCAGGGCCAGCATGGTCTTGCCGTCCTTGGCGACCAATTGGCTCTCCAGCTCCTTGTTGTCGACGACGGACGTTACGCCTGCCACACCCAGCTTATCCTTGTTGTCCTTCAGGAGCTGGATGGCCTTGGCGGCCTCCGACTTGTCCTTGTCGGCCAATCCGCCCGGATTATGGAACACCAGCACGAACGACAGCTCGTCATCATGCTTCGTCGCATGATTCTCCTGCAGCTGTGCCGCAAGGGTGGACGGGTAGCCGTCCGGAATCTTGATCTGGCCCTTCTCCCGAACCAGAACGCCCATATTGGGCGCGGTGGCCACCAGAACGGCGACGACGGCAATCCAGAGCGTCATGACCAGCCATCGGGTTTTCAGTATGGTTCTCATCTTTTATACGCCTCCGTTTTTCTCCGCAATGATGTTGGCGATTCTCTCATAGATCCGTACGAAATTCTCCAGATCCTCTTCTCCCAGCTCCTGTAGATAAGACTCGACCAGCTGACGGATCTTCTCCTCGACGATCCCGCGGATCTGCTCGCCGTCCTCCGTAATCTCGAGGTATACCATGCGCCGGTCGTCTCCGTGCTTGACTCTCCGGACATAGCCCTTGGTGTCCAGCCGGTCGATCATGGCGGTAATGGCACTGCGGTTGACGCCGAAGTGGTCCGCCAGCTCGGAGGACGCACAGCTGCCGCATTTGTCCAGGAAGTGAAGCACGTAATACTGCTCCATCGTCAGATCCTTGCTGACCAGATCGGTAATCATGGACGAGATTTTGCGGGTGGCAAACATATAGACCTCTTCATATCGGCGGATTAGCGAGTCTAACTTCGTGCTGTCCAATAGGCAGCCTCCTTTCTTTGGGAATATAATTCACTTGATGTATGGTTCATGTAGTGAACAATTCAACAATGCAATTATAGGAGGGGGATAGGCATGGTGTCAACCGGATTTTCATGCATCAAAAAAAGCCCCCATTCCCTCTGTTCGAGGGGTTGGAGGCTTCGGTTCTGTCCGGCTTAGCACGGACAATCGCGAGAGGAGCCAGTCTGCTCCGGCCGTACATTGGAGGAGTAGAGGAATAAGTTCGGGCGCTTCAGCCAGCCGATCTTCTCCCAGAAGCGCTGGCCGACGGCATTGTCCATCAGGACCATGATGTGGCACTTGACGATGTTCTCCCGGCGCAGCCCTTCGAGAGCGGCGGTCACCAGCGTATCTCCGGTGCCCCTGCCGCGGAGGTCCGTCCGCACGGCCAGGTGGTAGAGGAAGCCGCGGCGTCCGTCATGCCCGCACAGCACGGTGCCGGCCAGATCTCCGTTCTCCTCGACCGCTACGAAGCTGAGACCGGGGTTTCGGCTCAGATAGCGCCGGAGGGCGTCGGGCTCGTCAGCCTCGCTCAGGCCCATGCCCGGGGTGGCAGCCCACAGGCGGTAAGCGGCGTCGTAATCATCCATGGTAAACTCTCGAATCCGGATGGTCGTCATGAGAGGAACCTTCTTTCCTTAGGCAAAATATTGCGACGTATACCCCTCGGATTCCCGGACGTCGAACTGCAGGGGGCGACCGCCGTTCGTCACGGTGACGGCCAGGTAGATTTCCTCTCCGCCGGTTCTGGGGTTGAAGGAGGGAATGGGCTCGCTGATCTCCGTCACTTGGACGTTCTGTCCCACGTAATAGCCCTGGCGCTCCAGGAACAGCTTCCAGGTCTTGTCGGAGGGAGCGATCTGCAGCACTTGGCCGACTCGGATCTGACTGAAATCGATGGGCATGGGTACGGCCTCCTATTCAATATGAGCTTCAAACGGTTTAGTTCCGGCTTATTCGATGATCTCGGGCTTGTATTCGTCCTCGGGAAGGCGGATCCAGCGCTTCAGATAGCCCTGCTCGTGCAGCGCTTTGATGGTAATGATGAGCACCGGAGACAGGATCAAGCCGGCCACCCCGAACAGCGACAGGGAGATGATCATGAACGAGAGCATGGTGAACGCGGATACGCCCAAGGAGTCACCCGTAATCTTCGGCTCCAGGATCTGGCGCACCAGCAGCACGATGGCGGTCAGGATGGAGATCTTGATGGCGAGAACGGTCTGGCCCACGATCAGCAGGTAGACGATCCACGGCAGGAAGAAGGTGGAGATCCCCAGCAGGGGCAGCACGTCGAACAGGGCGCTTAAGAGGGAGACGGAGAATGCGTTCTTCACCCCGAAGATCAGGAGTCCCGCGAATACCGTCACTCCCGTTATGGAAACCAGCTTCATCTGGGCCTTCAGATAGGTTCCGATTCCGAGCAGTACATTATCCTTCAGGAACAGGAAGGCCGTCTTGAAGGTGGAAGGCGTATGCTCCTTGCTGAGCCGCTTCCAGGTGTCGATCTCTACGCTCAGGAAGTAGGCGAGAATGATGCCGGCCAGGAAGTTGGCGATGAAGGCCGTGAAGGAGGTCAGCCAGCCCAGCATCATGCCGAGCACCCATTGGGTAAATTGGGAGGCATATTGGGCGGCCTTGGTGCCGTACTCCTTGATGCGGTCGGCAAGATCCGGGGGAAGGTTGTCCCACTTGTCCTGATAGTAATTGGCGTTCAGGGCAATCTGATCCTGCAGCTTGCTCGTATAATACGGGATCTGGTTCATGATGCTGCTGATCTGGGACACGAAGATGACGCCGAGACCGATCAGAACAGCCAGGATGACGATGATGAAGAGCAGCATGGAGATGGCCGTGGCGGCCGATTTCTTCATCCCCCGACGGTTCAGGACCTTGGCCAAGGGCTCGATGGCGGCGAAGATGACGAACGCCAGGAAGATCGGTGTGGCGATCCGGTACAGATAGCTGAACAAGAGCATGAACAGATAGATCGTGACCAGAATCAGGGCGATGTCGAAGACGGTCTTGTAGTATCGTTTGTAAAAGGAAATCATAGGTCGGGCGTATCCCTCCTAAGGGTGTTGGTCCGCTGGCGGACATACCGTCATTGTAGCGGAAAAGGCAGATATTGTCACGATTGGGCTGCTAGGTCCACTTCGCCGCCCAGAGCTTCATCTCCTTCAGGATCTGATGCAGGTCTTCCCCCTTGGGAGTAAGCCGGTATTCGACCGTGACGGGTACGGTGGCGAAGGCATGGCGCTCCAGTACGCCCTGCTCCTCCAGATGGCGGAGCGTATCGGTCAGGGCCTTGGGGCTGATGCCGGCGATGGCGCGCTGGAGCTCCCCGAACCGCCTAGTGCCGCAGAACAGCTCGCGGAGGACGAGAAAGGACCACTTGCCGCCGACGACGTTCAGAGTCTTCTCAATGGAGCATTCGATGTGGATGGGCTGCTTCGGGATGTAGTTGGCGCTGTTCCCGCGGGTCGCGGATGCGGGGACGGTATTGGATTCGGCCATTAAGAGTCCTCCATTCGGATGATCGGCACTTACCTGTAGGTTAGTAACTACCGTCACGATCATAATGTTTAAAATAATTCACTACTTCCAACCTTACACAATGTTGGTTACAATGGCAATAGATTTGGGCAAGATGGTGGGAGAACCTGCGAACGGCCGCCATTAACGAAGGAGGAACCCGGGATGGAATATCGTCGTTTGGGAAGAAGCGGATTGAAGGTCAGCGAGATCTCGCTGGGCAGCTGGTTGACGTACGGAGGTTACGTGGATGAGGAGCGTTCCGCCGCCGTGATTGACCGGGCTTATGAGCTGGGCATTAATTTTTTCGACACGGCCAATGTGTACCACCGCGGCGCGGCGGAGGAGATCATGGGCAAGGCCTTGAAGAAGTACAGCCGCGACAGCTACGTGGTGGCGACCAAGGTGTTCTTCCCCATGGGCGAGAAGCCGAACCAGCGGGGCTTGTCGCGCAAGCATATCATCGAACAGTGCGAGGCCAGCCTGAAGCGCATGAAGCTGGATTACGTCGATCTGTACCAGTGCCACCGGTTCGATCCGGAGGTTCCGATGGAGGAGACGCTGCGCGCCCTCGACGATCTGGTGACCCAAGGGAAGGTGCTCTATCTGGGCGTCAGCGAATGGTCCGCCCTGCAGCTGCAGGAGGCGGGGCATCTGGCCAAGGACCTGAATCTGGACAAGCTGGTATCGAACCAGCCCGTCTACAATATGATCAACCGCTATATTGAAAAAGACGTCGTTCCCGTTTCCCGGGAACTGGGCATCGGCCAGATTGTCTTCTCGCCTCTGGCCCAAGGCGTGCTGACCGGCAAATATAAGCCGGGTGCGCCGCTTCCGGAGGGCTCGCGCGCAACCGACCCCGGCTCGGTCAACTTCATCCAGCGCTATCTGACCGATTCCAATCTGGAGAAGGTAGCCCGGCTGGCCCCCATCGCCGAGCGAAACGGAATCAGCCTGGCGCAGCTGGCGCTGGCGTGGATTCTCCGGCTCGACAACATCTCGAGCTGCATCATTGGGGCGTCCCGGCCCGAGCAGGTGGACGAGAATGTGAAAGCGTCCGGCGTCAAGCTGTCCACCGAGGATCTGGCGGAGATCGAAGCGGTGCTGGGGGCCTAGCGGAGGGATCCCGGACTCGTTGTCCGGTTCATTTGCTTCGAAAATCCCTTTTCATATACAATGGGAAGAAGGCAACAGCCAAGCCAAGAAGGAGATGTCGATGCGATGATCTGCAAGGTTTCCCGCAATGCGGCAAAAAAAATTCAGGAAGAACTCGATAAGGAAGAAAACAAGGAGCTGAAGCTGCGGGTGTTCGTCACCCACAAGCACGGCGACCACGCCCACTACGGCATGGACCTGGATACGGCGAAGGAGAATGATGCGGTCGTCGAAACCGACAAGGGCATCACGGTGCTCCTCGATAAGAGCGAACCGCTTCTGGACGGCATCCGGATCGATTATTTCTACGTGCCGCAGGAAGGCTTCAGCATTACGAACCCGTCCAAAGGAAACCACGGAGACCACTAATGTCGAAGAATAAGATTCAAATCTGCGACAAGTGCAAGCACATCCGTGTGAAAACCCTTCTGCCCAAGCTGCAGAAGCTGGACCCTGAAGCGGAGGTCAAGGTAGGCTGCAAATCCTACTGCGGCCCCTGTGCCCGGAGCGCTTTCATCTTCATCAACGGCCGGTATGTGACCGGTGCGACGGAGGATGAAGCGTTGGAGAAAGCCAAGAAATTCGTCAAGTAAGCTGAATGAAGAAGCCTCCCGGCATCGTGATCGGGAGGCTTCGTTTTTTGATGGGACTCGTGAATCGGCATTGACAGGAGCAGGCGAAGTGGATATCATTGGAATGAACAACATGATAATGATAATCATTCTCATAATACAACATATATCCCCTTTTGGAGGTGCCCGATGTCCGCTGTGCCTGCCCTCATTGACCTGACTTTTTACGAGCAAAATTACTATGTGACCACGAGTTCGGCTCCGGAGCTTCTATACGAGTGCGGCTTGGAGGACTTGACCCGTCCGGAGGGAGCGGCGGGCTTCGTCCGTGCTTACGCACCTGAGATCAAGGCTTTATCTCCCGATGTGGCGTCCACCTACTTCGCTTCCTGGCTGGGACGGTTAGGCGCGGCGTATCTATACGGGCTGTGGCATGACGGCGTAGAGCTGGATCTGCGGCTTGAGCGGCTGTCGCTGCAGATGTGCCGGACGCCGAGGGGGGCGGCCTTGTCCTTCAGGCTAAATCCCGGAGAGTTACAAGCCCGACCGGTAGTCGATGCCGAATGGCCGGATGCGGTTCACGAAGCGCTGTCGGCTTACTATTCCACCCAAATTCGTCCCGTGGTGGAGGCAGTGGCAGCAGCCGGAGGTGTTCCGGCCGGAAGCGTGTGGGGGTTGATGGCCACGGGATTGTACTACATCCTGGACCAGTGGAGGGGAATGGTCCCCGACGGAGAACGACGCAACCGGCTGGAGGAGCTGGCCGATCTCGTGGTGAACCGTCTGGAGCCCCAGGTGTTCGGCCGGTCCCGCAATCCGTTCCAGATCAAATTCAGGCTGGTGGAGAGCCTTCAGAATCCAGAGGTGCAGGTAAGGCTGAAGGGCTCTTGCTGTTTGGCTTACAAGACCGACACGGGCCACGGCTACTGCTATACCTGCCCTAAGATCAGTGAGGACGAGCGGGAACAGATGAGACAGGATCACCGAACCAAGCAGCAGGCGCATGCCTGAAACAGGAAGAGCCTCGCGGCCGGCGCAACCGGAAGCGAGGCTCTTGTATATGGCGGGCAGCGGTCAGACGAAGGTCCGTTCCTGCTCCTCTTCATGATCGGGCTCCACATGCACGTGGGCGTTGTACACCTTATGCTTCTTCAGCATCCGCTTCTCGATCTCGTCGGAGATGTCGTGACTCTCGGCCACGCTCAGGTGCGGATCGACCAGAATAACCATATCCACCAGGATGTTGCTGCCGTGGATCCGCGCCTTGATGTCCTTGATGTCGCGGACACCGGGGGTGGACGCCGCCGTCTTGCGGAGAGCCTCCAGCTTCCGCTCGTCGAACCCGTCAGTCAGACTGTGGGAGGCGCTGCGGAAAATCTCCCATGCGGTTCTCCCGATCATGAGTCCGACGACCAGTGCCGCCAGCGGGTCCAGCCATGGCATACCCAGCCTGGAGCCGATGACGCCTACGACGACGCCCAAGCTGACCATGGCATCGGACCAGTTGTCCTTGGCAGCAGCCGACAGCGCTTCGCTGCCGGACCTTTCGGACAGCCGCTTGTTATATACGTAAACCCCGAGCATCACTCCTGCAGAGCCCAGCGCGGTCCATGCCGCCCACAGCTCCGGCGATTCGTAGGTGCCTCTCCACAAGGATTCTGCGGCTTGGAACAGCACTTGGATCGACACGGTCGCCATGATGAAGGAGGCGATAAGCGCGCTGATCGTCTCGGCGCGGAAATGTCCATAGGGATGATCCTCATCCGGAGGCTTCCGGGAAATCTTCAGGCCGATCAGAACAGCCAAAGACGCGATGATATCGGTGATGTTATTGAAGCCGTCCGCCATGAGCGCCTTGGACGAGGCGAGGAACCCTGCGGCCACCTTGAGCATGGAGAGCAGAATATAGGCGGCGATGCTGACCCAGGCGCCTTTTTCACTTTCTTTTAACTTCTCATAGGTTTCCAAAATGTAGGCCTCCAAGCAATTTTGAGCTGTACCTATCTTACCCGACCGTTCCCGTGTGGGTCTAGAGAAACAGTTTTGCCCCGGACGTGAAAAGATGCGCATGTGCAAAACGTTTCCGCAGCCACAACTTTTCGTTCGAGGCCGCTACAGGCAAACCGAAGGCTTTAGTGTAACCGGAAATCATATGGAATATTTTCTCTGAAACCTGATATATTGGAAGTAGATTAAGAGATTTGCCATCCGGTTATTAGAGGTGGAGCCCGTATGAGAATCCAGTTTATTTCCCGGGATATAACCAGGAATGGTCCGGCCCCAGGGCTTCCTTGGCCCTTGCTAGGAGCGGTTGTCCTTCTATTCTTTACCTGCACCGTCTGGCTGTTCGCACCGGAGGCCCCGGGAAAAAAGGGCGTGTTGGCCGGCGGCCATCACGGTTACCGGCTGCTTAAGGCCTCCAACGGCGTTGAGCTGCACACCATCGACACCCTGCCCGGCAATATCGGCTTGACGGCAATCCAGAGCAATGTGACGGATACGCCGGATAACGGCATCAACGGAGGATTTTTCTGGGAAGGGCAGCTGCTCAGCATTGCCGTTCTCAACGATCAACCGGTCAAAGGTGCTCCCGGGGATTACGGCTCGGGCTGGTACAACACGGACCGGGCTCGGGGAACGCTGGTATGGGACGGAGTGACGGGCAAGCTCAGCGTACAGGTCGCTGAGGCGGCCGACGAGCTTAAGGTTACGGACCGGGGCCGGTACTGGGCCCAAGGCGGGGTCAGCATGGGGCTGGCCAATGAGAACAGCTGGAAGGCGCAGGCCCTGTCCGAGGAATTCCCCGCCATGGAGGAAAACCGGCTGCGTTCCGGTATGGTGTACGACAAGGAAGGCCGGATCTGGCTCCTGGTTACGACCACGCCCTGCACAGGCGAGGCCTTCCGGGACGCCGTCAAGGAGAAGATTGCGCCCGGGAAGCTGCTTGACGGCATATTCCTGGACGGGGACGGTTCCTCCCAGCTGAAGCTGGACAAGCTGCGGATCGTCGGAGACCGGCGGCCCGTCTATCAGATGATCACACTCCGGAAATGGTAGCAAGGAGCGGGTTGGAAACATATGGTAGGCAAAAAGGGAGGAATCCGTTATAATGGCATGATAATATAACCTGCGGTCAATTGGTTGCACCATGACTTTGACGCTTTACCGCGGGATGAGGAGTGCCGACATCGATGAAACCTTCCTTTTCCTTCCCGGGCTTCGTGCAGCGGAAGCTCCATTCCCTACGGGACTTCGCCGCCGAGCACCATCCCATTGTCCATTCTATTCTGTTAGGAACGATCCTGGCACGGGCCGCTTCCTCCATGAGCATGCCTTTTCTCGCTCTGTATCTGTCGAATCACACGGATATGAGCACCATGACCATCGGGGCCGTAATCGGGGCGGGGCCTCTGGCAGGCACCATAGGCGGCTTCTTCGGAGGGGCTCTGTCCGACCGCTTCGGTCGCAAGCGGGTCATGATGGCCGCTCTGTATGTCTGGGGGCTCATGTTCATCGGCTTCGGACTGGCCACAGCCACTTGGATGTTCCTGGCCTTGAACGTACTGAACGGCTTATGCCGCTCCTTCTACGAGCCGGTCTCCCAGGCGCTGATGGCGGACCTGACGCCCAAGGAGAAACGCTTCCGGGTGTTCTCGCTCCGGTACACCTGCATTAATATCGGCGTGGCCGTTGGGCCGCTTCTGGGCGCATGGTTCGGCATGATGTCCGGACGGCTGCCTTTTCTCATTACGGGAGGCATCTATCTGATCTATGCGGCGGTGCTCCTGATGCTGTTGAACCGCTTCGGCATCAGCCGGATCGAAGGGGAGAAGAAGGAGCAGGTCACGGTGGGCTCCGCTTGGAACGTGATCCGGCGGGATGTGGTGCTGCGCTGGTATCTGGCGGGAGGCATTCTGGCCAGCATCGGGTATTCGCAGATGGGCCCGTCCCTGTCCCAATACATCGACGACAAAGGACTGAACGGAGGGATCGGACTCTTCTCCATCCTGATGAGCGTCAACGCGGTGGTGGTTATCGTCTGCCAGGTGCCGATCACCCGGTTCATCGAACGGCGGACGCCGCTGGTCGCCATTACGGTCGGCAGCGTCATGTATGCTCTGGGCAATCTCGGCTATGCCTTGGCGGACGGCCGTGTGCTGTTCATTCTCGCGATGGTGGTGTTCACCTTCGGCGAGATCCTGACCTTCCCTTCTACCAATCTGCTCATCGACAGCTTGGCTCCTTCAAACCTGAGAGGCACGTACTACGGGGCTCAATCCTTTTCGAATTTGGGCCATTCCATCGGACCTTGGCTCGGAGGCATTATGCTCTCCGTGTGGAACGGTTCGGTGCTGTTTGGGGTTATAGCGGCGCTGTCCTTGACGGTTCCGGCCTTGTATGGGGCAGGGAACGCCCGGCTGGAGCGGTTGCGGTTGGCTTCGGGCCTAGCCGGGCAAGGGAAAGAGAGTGAAACCGCTGCCATTTGACTTTACAAAAAAAATTCATTAACAATTACGAAAAAGCCGCCATAAGCGGCCTTTTTTGTGGTATTCTCTTACAGGGGACGCCGACGTCCCTTCAGAAAGACCGGAAGACCGGAGCCATTTAGATTTAGGGAGGACTCGATCGTGGCAAAGCGCATTAAAGGAATTTTCCGCAAGCTGCTTCAACAGCCCTGCATTCCGTTCTAAGGAACCCTAGGAGGATACAGGGGATGACAGGCAGCATTCATCGCAGGACCCTACCACTACGCAGGCTCGAATAGGCTTCTCCGTCGTATCAAGACGGAGGGCCTTTTTTGTTGCTGCTTGAAAGTTGAGAGCCGGAACTCACCAATCTGGGCGGATGCACATATCGTGGGTGTAGCGCAGGATACCGCCATTGGGGAGGAACAGATATGAACAAGATGAATTATGCGAATTACGCCGAGGCATCGGCTTTTGAGCTCCGGTTCTGGCTGCAGGTGCTGGGAGACCATGCCCGGTTCATCCATGACTCGTTGGCGCCGTCGGAGCAGGCGGAGATTCACCGGGCCAGGGGCTTCATTCAGGCATTCGACGGACTGCTGGAGCTGAGCCGGATGGAGATGGGCAATGCCGAGTGGATGGGATTGGCGCAGACTTCGCTGCATAAGGGAGCGGAGCTTCGGGCCTTCAAGCTGCATCTGATCCGGCGGCAGCTGACCGGCGCCATCAAGCTTGCGCTTCCTCCCAGCTTCATGAACCATATGGTGAACGAAGTGGAGAAATTTCTGCGGATCGCCCAGTCTCTCGCTTCCGGCCGGATTCCGACGCTGCTGGACCCGGTCCAGCTCCATCTGCACTGGCTGCTGGATGCTTCGGGCCATGCGGCTGCGGTCCGTGACATGGCGGACCCTGCGGAGAAGAAATGGAAGGAGACCGGTGAAGCGTTCAACGAAGCCTTCGAGCAGTTCTATCTCAAATCCGTGGAGCTGGCCGGTTTCATGCGGACGAACCTGAAGGATTTCCCGGCGCTTGGCCGGTTCAATCAGCAGGTGGAGCTGGAGATGGCCTTGTTCCTGAGCTTCCTGAAGGAGCTGGAGGAGATGGAGCTCCGCCATGAGGTGCTCGGCACGATGAGCCCCCTGATGGCAGATCACATGGCCCGGGAGGAGTGCTACTATCTCCTGAAGCTGTCGTGGGTATCCGAGGTGGCGCCGCCGGCCTGCGACCCGGGGAAGCCCCGGACGGATGCCTAACGGTCTTGCCCCTTAGTGCGACAGCTCATCGATGCGCCGGCGGATGCGGTACAGGTTCATGGCGTTCTCTCCCAGCTCCTCCACGATGGAGTAGTTGGCCCACGCACCGGCAACCGCCCCGAGCCCGGGGATGAACTGAAGCATCTTCTTGAAGTCGATGGCGTCCCGGTATTCCTTCTGGAAGTCCTCCCAATCCATAGATGCGTAGAACTCTTGGTCCCGGGACCAACGGGCCCGTTCGTTGGGCCAGTTCTTCAGCTCGATCAGGAGGGTCTTGCGGCGGGCGGGAGAGGTATACGTGAACTGGAACACCTTAAGCAGGAAAATCCGCTCCGAGAAATCCTTCGTGTCATAGCCGTAGACATGGGCCAGCTCGAACAGGAGCTTCATCTTGATGGCGATTAGCGCCGGAAAATCCGCCAGTGCCAGCATGAACCCGCCGGCGCCCGTACCTGCGCCTTCGGCTGCGGCCACTTTCTGGTAGGTGGAGATCAGCTTCTCCGCCGTCTCGTCGGATAAGGGCAGGTCCAGGTGCTCAACGCTGCGCCGCGGGGTATACTCCGCACCGAACAGGGAGGTGCGGACGATGGTCCGGACGGCGGCCGTTATGGCGTCGTGGACTTTTTGGGGGATTAGAGCGTTGATGCGTTCTCGGACCTTCTTGGAGGTGCGCTCCAGAAGACCGGCAGGACGAAGGACGTCTCTCTCCCAGGCATCCAGACGGATGTTCAGCCGGGATTCATAGGTTTCCAAGGCAGGACCTCCTCATGGATGGTGTGATGTTTCATACGGAGCATGCCGATCCCGGTTTCAAAAGAAGAGCCTCCGATTCCACCTGATTCTTCAGATGGTTTCGGAGGCTTCCTGCTATTCCTGCTTGCGTTCCAGCGCGGCTTTCAGGGCTTCAGCCAACCCGCCGCTCAATTGGACGTTGTCGCTGAATTGCTCCACCATCTGCTTGCTGGCCCGGGCTTTGGCTTGCCGGCCCCCTTGACCTGCAGTGGTGTTCTCCAGCTTCTCGATCACGTTGCAGCGGCGGCATTGGAAGTACTTGCCCGCCTTGCCGTCGTGAATCTCCATCTTCTTGTGGCATTGAGGGCAGCGGTGGTTGGTCACCGTAGGCTCCCCTTGCCGCCGGTAGCTGCATTCCCGGTTGATGCAGACCAGCATGCGCCCCCGCTTGCCCTTCACCTCTTGAAGCGCCTGTCCGCACTCGGGGCACTTGCTGTGGGTCAGGTTATGGGGCTTGTACTCCGTGTCGCTGGCTTTCACTTCCTGGACGAGCTGGGCTGCCTGTTGGCGGATGGAGGCGAGGAAGGCGTCCATACTGCCCTTGCCCTTCGCGATGCTCTCCAGCTCCTGCTCCCACTTGGCGGTCAGCTCCGGCGAGCGGAGCTCGGGGGAAGCCAGCTCGATCAGCTGGCGTCCTTTTCCGGTGGGCATCAGGCTTGCGCCCTGGCGCTCGATGGTGTCGGTCTTGACCAGCTTCTCGATAATATCCGCCCGTGTGGCGGGGGTGCCCAGGTTATGCTTCTCCATGGCGGTCAGCAAGGACGCCTCGGTATAGCGCGCCGGCGGACGGGTCTGACGGGCCAGCTCCTTCAGCTGCTTCACCGGCAGCGTCTGGTTGGGCTGCAGCTCGGGCAGCCGCTGCTGATCGGCCAGGTCGTCCTGCGTGACGTTCTCGTCGTCTTGATCCGGGTCCGTGAAGTCGCTGGCACCGTACGCTTCCTTCCACCCCGGTTCCTTCATGACGGAGCCGGTGGCGTGGAAGCGTTCGCCGCCGATGTCGAGCGTAACGGCCAACTGGTCGAAGCGGCACGGGGGCAGGAACAAAGCCAGGAAGCGGCGGACGATCAGGTCGTACAGCTTGCGCTCCTCGTTGGATAGGGCGCTCAGGTTGTTGAACTGCTCCGTGGGAATGATCGCATGATGGTCCGTGACCTTGGTGTCATCGATCAGGCGCTTGGTCGTGTGCAGAGGGGACTTCAGAATTTGACGGGCCAAGGCCGCGTACGGTCCGACGGCAACACTCTGCAGCCGGCCCTTCAGAGTGGGCACCATATCGTGGGTTAAGTACCGGGAGTCCGTCCTCGGGTATGTCACCAGCTTGTGCTGCTCGTAGAGGCGCTGCAGCAGCCCGGAAGTCGTCTTGGCGGAGAAGCCGAAGCGCTTGTTGGCATCCCGCTGCAGCTCCGTCAGGTCATATGCCAGAGGCTGCGGAATGGTCTTCTCTGTGCGCTTCAGCTGCTGGACCTGGGCCGGCTTGCTGCGGATCTTGGCCAGCAGCAGCTCCGCTTGAGAGCGGTCGAAGAGACGCTGCTCGCCTGTGGAGGTGTGTCTCCATAGGGCTTGGAAGGAGCCCAGGTCAGCCTGGAGCAGCCAATAATCCACCGGGCGGAAGGAGCGGATGTCCTGCTCCCGGGCGCTGATAAGCCCAAGGGTCGGGGTCTGTACCCGCCCGGCGGCGAGCTGAGCGTTGTATTTGCTGGTCAGCGCCCGGGTGACGTTCAGCCCGATCAGCCAATCCGCTTCCGCCCGGCATACCGCCGACTGGTAGAGCCGGTTGTAGTCCTGGCCCGGCTTCAGCTTGGCGAAGCCCTCGCGGATGGCCTGATCGGTCTGCGACGAGATCCACAGGCGCTTGAAGGGCTTGCGCCAGCGGACCAGCTCCATGATCCAGCGGGCCACGAGCTCGCCCTCCCGCCCGGCGTCGGTGGCGATGATCAGTTCAGATAGGTCCGGGCGTTTGCACAGCTGCTCGATGGCCTTGAATTGGTGGGAGGTCTCGCGAATGACCTTCAGCTTCATACGGTCCGGCAGGATGGGGAGATCCTCCAGATTCCAGGTTTTGTAGGATGGGTTGTAATCTTCGGGCTCAGCCAGCTCGACGAGATGGCCCAGCGCCCAGGTTACCACGTATTCGGGGCCTTCCATATGGCTCTTATGCTTCTGATTGGCGCCCAGCACCCGAGCCAGGTCCTTGGCGACGCTTGGTTTTTCGGCTAAGACTAGAGTTTTCACGTAAAAAGGCCTCTCCTTTGCAGCTTCGCATATAATGTCCCCATTGTAAGGAATCCGGCGGGAAAAGAAAAGCGGATGGATCCAAGGGGTTGCCAAATGGGCGGTTCCCGGTTATAGTGGAAGGGTATGGAAAGACTGGATGATGATTCTCGTGTACGTGTGCGGAAGAACCGCCCCGGACTGCAGCTGAGTGCTGTGGTTTCGGGGCTTTTTTGTGCGGTAAGCATAGGCCAAAGGCATACATGCCGGTGGTTGCCCGGGTCACAAAAAAACCACGGATCGCTTGGTGTGTTCGGTTAACACAAACCAAAGGCATAAATGCCGCTGGTTGCTCGGGTCACATACAAAATCTGAGATCAAAGGCCCATATGCCGCCTGTTACGCGGTAGAGTGGAATAAGGGGCATATCAATTTCAACCAAAGGCATAAATGCCTTTCATCGAGTCCGATGAAGGGAAAATAATGAACAAAAGGCAAATATGCCGTTGATCAGATGGAAGATATGGGAGGGGGCGAGAAAAGCAGGTTTTGACAGCAGCACAATCCGATTGACTCTTTTTCAGAGCTTCTTTTGGCACCATAGTAACACCCCCTTATTGGTTTAATGGAATCAATCGGCGATGTCGGTGGCTGCGACTTTATGAAATCGGAGACGGGATGGAATTTGTCACTGACAAATTATTGCATTTCCTGCATAATTCGCTATATGGCCTCTGGAAAATTGTCGATAGGGGGTAACGACATTCGGTTTGAGCGAATGATCCAAGATCTTCCGGCGTCTGTAATAGAGAAGAGTATATTCATGGCAGCCATTCTGCCCATTGTAGGAGGATACATACAAGGATGAACATGTGGACGAAAAGTGCGATCGGAATTCTATTAGTCTTAGGCGTCGGCTTTGGGGGAATGGGATGGGCCTGGGCCCAGGGGAATGCAGGGGATGCAGAGCGGATCAAGATGAACACCGGCGATACGGACAAGTGGGCGGTTGCCGGCAAACCGGCCTTCCGGGACACGGAGGGACATTGGGCAGAATCCGCCATAAGACTCGCTGTAGAGAAAGGGTATGTGAACGGCTATGAGGACGGTACCTTCCGGCCGGAAGCGGAGGTCACCCGGGCCGAGTTCACCAAGCTGGTGATCGGTGCCTTGAAAATACCCGTAGTCGGTTCTGCCTCAGGGTCCGATTGGTATGTGCCCTATGTGAATGCGGCTGTGACTTCGGAAATACACGCATGGAGCGACTTCACCTCTGGTGATTGGAAGACGCCCATGACCCGATCCGAGATGGCACGCATGGCCGCTAGAGCTGCGGGGGAGAAGAACAGCGAGGACAAGAAATGGATGTACTTGGCCACGCAGAAGGGATTAATCAAGGGCACCGATGAGACAGGAACGCTGGACGAGGGGGGGACCACTACCCGGGCGCAAGCGGTGACGATCATCGAGAGGGTCTTGGACGTAAAGGCCGGGAAGAGTTTGCCAGCAGACAAATACGCTGTGAGCCGGGCGGAGGTGCTGTGGCATGGGACGAATCTCGAATCGATGTTGGATGGGATATATATTGATGTGCAAAAGACCCGGCCTGAGAATCGGTTCAATCCAAGTTTGGCTCATTCAGAGGTCGAAAATGGCGACGTTCAACACTGGTCCGAGGGCCCCTTCGTCATCGACACGGACGATAGCAACGATCCATATCGGCATCTCTTGGCAGGCAATGAAGTATCAATATTTGGAAAAAACAGAGAGGAGCGACTTCCTATTCCAGGAGGCGCATACGCGATCGTTACGGTGAATCACATCTTTGTAAGGGATTATAGCGGGGTAGAAACATTAAGCAGACATGGATATATGGAGGCATCCACCAGCTTTTATTATGACTCAAATAACATGGTAGTTGACAATGTTTTGCATAGCAGCTCAGCTATTAACTTCACCAGAAATGGGAAAAGTGAAATTGCCTTCTCAATACCTTCGGGGACCAGTAATAAGGAGTTTGTTTACAGGAAAGGAAAACTATTACCGAAAGAAGTAGTAAGGAGCACGTTTATAAATTCTTTTAACATTGGTTATCACCGCTTTGAGGATTATGGGCAAAAACCAGTCACTGTCGCAAATTATACATTGACTAAGGATGCATCATTGGTGAGATAGGATGAAATACAACCGAAAGCGAATCTCCCTAATCGCTTTATTATTGCTTGTATCTGTCATCGTGGTATATGTATTTATCCCTAGTAACGTGGTTCAAGCTGAAGAAAAGGTATTGGGGAATGTGCAAATGAGCTCCGTTGTGTTAGAGGGTAGCTACTACGCCTTTTCCAATAATGCAACCCAATATTATGGAGATGTAAGCGTTACGCCCGATCCAGGTAAAAAGGTTACGAAAGTCATTCTTCGGAAATCAGCTACCAAAGAAGAAATTAAAAAGTTGTCCAAAACGGAATCGGACACATATTCGCTCGGAAATATTTCTGGTGTGGAAATACCGTTAGATGGCAGCATCACTCAAATTGACGGTTTATTCAAATGGTTTCGCGACCCGACGAATACAAGAGTGTGGATGTACGACTTGGATGGGTACAGACACTATTTTCGAACGGATGGGGTCTTTGATAAACCCCAAGCTAGTGCAAGGTTCATCAAACAACCAACCGGGAGTCCTTTCCCAACCAATTTACAATTTGACTCTGCGCCTTATGCTGTTGGCTATGAGGGGCGGACACACAAGACTGGAGACCTTCCCTTGTATTTGGATGGGGGTGGGTATAGTTTCCCAGTAGAAAAATTAACATACCTTCTCCCAACGTATCAAAAAATGATGGATGTTGATGATTCCTATATCCCTCCTGGAGATATAGGGGATTCCGGAACGGTCAGCATAGACTTTGAGAACCGGGAATTGAAATACTGGTTCGATGCATTCTATCGTGTGGAACCGCGTAAACAGGAACCCTATTCAGGCGGATCTGGCTTGGTCAATAGTTATTATTCAGCGTGGGAAGTGAAACTTCAATCCAGGGTGTATCAATACGATCAGATGGAGATTGTGTACTACCAGGAGCCTACGGCTTCTTCTCCATCCCCTTCTGCATCATCCTCACCCACGCCAACCCCTGCCCCCACAGAGCAGCCCGAAAAAGTCATAGCCCGGTTCGAGTTTGAGCACCCGGTGGTGAGCTTCGGGGACTCGAACCTGGCGAAGCCGATTGGCTCCTCCGTGTCCGGTGGGAATGGCTGTACGCTTAAGGAATATATCTGGACCATTTCCCAAAACGGGCATACCACTACCGTCACGAACAACGGGACCGTCTCCATTGGAGGGCTTCCGTCTTGGCCCAAGTGGCTAACTACCGGAACGGTAACGGTGAAGCTGAAGGTGGTCTCTACCTGTGGAGGCACCGCTACAGACGGGCCGAAGACCTACGAGATTGTGTCCCCGCCCACTTGTGGACCTTCGAACCGGGCCCCCGTATTCACGGCTGGATTTGTCAATCACGGCAACTCCGGAGCGATGAAGCGGTTGGACTCCGCGTTCCCTGGGGATTGGCTGGACGTTCAGATTATCCAGGAGTCGCTTGACGATCCACCCACACCATATGACCCTGATGGGGATTCCTATTATTACATGTGGGATTGGGAGGGCGCAGCTGCGCGGGACCCTTGGTTGAAGAAATACTACACGGACTACCAACCATGGGTAAACGATAACCGGTTCTCTTTCCCGTTCAGCATGATCCTTACGACAGCGGATATGGGTACGCACTATGTGGAAGTATCCGCCACGGACCGTTGCGGAAATTCCAACACCGTGAGGGCGGGGATCAGCGTGATTGCCCCGAACCCGGTTCCGATCATCACGCTTCCACCTAAAGTAGTGGAGGGAAGACCGTTTACGCCGGATATCAGCGGGACAAACAGTTACAGCCCGAAGGGTTACACCATCTCCGGTTATGACTGGTACGGGACCAAGCTCCCGGTATACCCGACGGCTGGAGCCTACCCGATCAAGCTGGACGTCACCGACAGTATGGGGCTCCGATCGCTATCTCCGGCCACGGCCACATTGAATGTCCTTCCGGATCTCCCACCGCTGGCGGATGCCACCCTGCCGTCTAAGGGGCTTCGCGGCGTTCCGATGAACATGAAGGATACGTCCTACAGTCCGGACGGAGATATCTTGGTCGAGCGAAGCGATACAGTAATTTGCGACACCAATTTCAACGGCAGCTTTGCGGATGATCCGGCCACGACGCTGACCCGGGATTCGGACGGGAATATGGTCTTTACCCCGGACAAGCTGGCCCATTGCGTCCTTAAGGTGTACGCCAAAGAAGATTGGGGGAAATCGGCGTCGAAGGAAATTCCCTTCGATATCGTGAACCGGCAGCCGGATAACCAGATTGACGTGAAAGGGGAGAACCCCCTACCTCCGGTTGTGGACGGCATCCAATACAGCATGGCGGACCTTTTGACGGATTCCAACCGGTTCCGGGTAGAGGACACCCTACAAACGAGCCGTCTTCCAGGCCTGTTCTATGATGCTACCGAACAAGCGCTTGGTGCACCGGATCGTCAAACCCAGCTGTACAACATTCCAACCAACGGCACCTTTACCATTTCCAACACAGGGTTTGATACAAAGGTTCCTTGGCACATGGGGCATAAAGGGAAATATATTCCCATGCAGACCCGTGCAGGGAAAAATTTCTGGTACTTCTTCGAGGCGGATTCGAACAGCAATTATGCACCATATGGAATGCTCCTCCACCTCTTTGATGCCAGAATCAATACCGCCCGAACGTATAACCCCCAGACTAGTCAACAATGGTCTTATTACGTGAAGGTAAATCCCGGAGCGGATATGCTGTGGGTTCGGAAAGTGTCTCATCCGAATCAATGTAACTATGATTACACCAAATGTCCGCAGTTGGGTTACGTGGTGGATGAGCTATACAAGGTATCGAGTCTGGTAGGAGGGAATGATTCCCCTTATTATCAGAGTCCTTATACAAGGTGGTCAGGGTATTCGGTCCCAGGGCAATATGCGGCCTATTGGATTCCGACTAACCCGCCACCCGCAGGATGGATCGAACCGGCTCATCTGGTTAAACCGGATGGTCCTTTGCCGACATGGAATCTTAACAACAGTGGGTCAAAGAGCTATACCCCAGAAACGCTGCCGTCCTTCCGGGATAAACAGGGGAACTCTTATGGGTTCTCGTGTACGTCCAGACAGGAGGCAAGCGGATGGGATGATGACGGGAATCCATATATCTTTACCGTATACTCCTGCAACCTTCAAAAAATAAGTCCGGCGGGAGACATACTTTGGACAGGTTCAAAGGTATATACCAATAAAGCGCAATCCTCTAATTCGGTGGATTATCATGCAGCACCCAAGTTGGATGTCGTATATGTCACGCAGGACAACAGCAAGATTATCACAAATGACGGCATCTATGACAACGTAACCGGGGCGTATATCGGGCAAATCCCGTACAGTGATTTTTCCTTCTATGACGGCGCTCCGGGTTGGTGTATCGGCTGTACAGGGCCTAGACTCGATTATGGGTATGGCAGTTCTACCTGGAGACCCATTTTCCAAAAACAATACCAGGATGTCATCTACTACACGGCGCTTACTCCTACACAGATCCCGTGGTCGGACAGTTCCTATACCAAGTACACCAACCATCATATCCTATACAATATTCGCACGGGTCAGACCTTACTGGATGTGACATCTGGATCTTCCAATTCTCGCAATAACGTAAATGATACGACCACAGGGGAAATGACAGCGGATGGAAAGCTCTTGATTCCCTTCCCGTCCTATGTAGTAGAACAGCAACCCTCACAATGGGGCCCTTATAACGTTCTTGCATCCAGGCATGAAGTAAGGGTGTACGATATGGTCACAGGTGCTCAACTGATGACTACGGGCCCTCAAGCAACGGGACTTGGCCCCCTTTGCAATAATTACAACAACGGCGGACGAACGCAGATTGTCCTTACGGGAGATGGAGAAGGCTATTTGTGGTACGGTAGCCTTGATACGGATGGAGATGGGGAAGATTGGAATGACAACTGTTATGGCATTCGTAAATTCTCCTTCTCCGGAAGCAGCACTTCCGGGAACCGGTACACCTACGGAAACATTGTGGACCAATCGACTGACCTGGAAAACGGTTCCTTGTACGTCTCCGTGAGGTATACGGATACCACCTTCGGAAACGAGGTCGGGGCCGGGATTACCTTCCGTGAACAGGATAACCGGAACTTCTATCAAGCGGAGCTGGCCCCCGAGGGAGTGGTCCTAAGCAAAACCGTGGATGGGGTACGGACACAGCTTGCAAAAGAAGTGTTCCCGCTGCCCGCCGGCAAGTACTCAGAGTTGAAGGTTAAACTCCTGCGGAACCACATCGTTGTCTCCGTGAACGGCGTCCCCATGATCGATGTGTACGACAGCCAGTTCGCAAGCGGGAAATACGGTATCTTTGCCAACGCTCCCAATCTGTACATGAAGCACTATCATGTCGAGAAGTTTGCGGGAAGCAGTACGATGCTCGACAATGTGGTGCTGGTCGATGCTCCGATCCAATACAGCGTCCGGTTCACAGACCCGGACAATGATCCGGCCATTCCGCAGTTGGGGACGTGGACGTTCACGAATCTGGAGCCGCAGAAATTCCTGGACGCCGGCGACGGAAAATCCGATACGGCCGCAGCCAACTCCTACGAGAACCGGGTGGTGAACACGCCTTTTGCGAGCATCCATAAGGTGGGGATCTTCCGGGTTAGCTTCTCCGAGCCGGATGACCCGGCCCCTACGGATCAGCGCTACCCGGATCCGGCCTACGAAGATTTCCGTCTCTATGCGGATCCGGACACCAAGCTTGTGGCGGTCCACCGCAGGCCGGTCAGTCTTTTTACGGCGTGGCAGAAGGAGGATCATACCATCGGGTATGCGGATCAAAGCTATGATCCGGACCGGTGGTTGAGCGAAACCCGCTATTCCGTGGAGAAGCCGGAATTCGCCATGAACCGGGGAATCTACCGGTATCTGTACTCTTATACGACTCCGAGCGGAAATACGCTGAGCGGCAAGCTGGCAAGGCCCTCGGAAACGGGGACTTACACTCTTCGGCAGGCGGTTGCGGACGAGTACGGGGCATGGTCGGAATGGTACGAAAGGGACATCTATGTGGAGGTGCTACCTCCAAACGGCCCTCCCGCTGCAGTCCTTACCTATCCGAACGGCACGTACATTCAGCCGGCAGCAACGACAACCCATACCCCCACCATCCGGTGGAGCCAGAGCGACCCGGATCCCGGCACAACCTTCACACAGGTCCGAATTACGGTGAAGGAGGAATGGGGGACCGTGCTGATCGACCGGACGGTTCAGCAGAATACTGCGGCCCCGACGGGGGAATGGACCGTGGATACGGCCTTGCCCGGGGCCCGGAAGCTGCAGGTCCAAGTCATGGTCCAGGATGACGGAAATGCTTGGTCCCCGTGGTCCAATACCGGTTGGATGACCATCAATGATAAGCCGTCAGTGGCGATTACGGATCCGCTCGGCACCGAAGCCGTGCCTGCGGTGATTCAATCCGACAGGCGGCCGGTCATCAGCTGGTATCAGACGGATCCGGACCGGCTTCATTTCAACAAGTATTACCTGGAGATCATACGGCCGGACGGCACCATGGTCTGGAACAGCGGCTGGGACGCCTATCAGAATAGCACCTCCTATTGGAACGGCTGCCGGATCCCGGTGGACCTGCCGACCGGCGAGGTGCTCGGCGTCAGGATGAAGGTGACGGATCACGACGATGCGATGTGGTCGGACTGGAGCCGGACCGAATGGTTCCGGATCAATCTGCCCCCATGGGCTGAGATTGCGAGTCCCCGCGGTACCTTCTACGATCCGGCCTTGACCTCGCAGACGCCGTTGATTCGCTGGAGCCAGCAGGATCCGGATCCGAACACGGTGTTCACCGCCCGCCAGATCCGGATCCGTCAAGCGGACGAAACCCTGATCTGGCAATCTCCGGTCCTCGTAAAATCTACGACCGAACCGGAAGATGAGCATCAGATTGCCGATCCGTTTCCCGCAGGAATGAAGCTTCAGATCGAAGTGAAGGTCTGGGATCAGGACGGGGCGGAATCCCCTTGGTCGGCGCCCCAATGGATCTTGACCAATCGGCCGCCCCTAGCCAGCTTCCAATGGCTCCCTCAGCCGGTATGGGAAGGAGATATGGTACGAATCACCAGCACCTCCACTGACCCGGACGGCAATCCGTTGACTTACGAATGGAGCTTGGAGTCTCCGGACGGGGACGTGTTACATGGCTCCGGACCGGAATGGCTCGGCCGCTTCTCCCTTCCGGGAGATTATCGGGTCCGCCTCAGGGTATCGGACGGACTGCTGACGGACGAAGCGGTCCGAACGATTCACGCCGCTCCGTTAACGATTCGTTCGGAGGTGAACCATACCTCCGAATGGCTTCGGAGGCATCAGGAGCTGGGGCACCAGACGGAGACGGTGCCCAAGGATTTTTATTCCGGGGAACGTCTGTTGGTGCAGACAACCGCTGCGCCCGCTCCGGTGCGGGAAGCCAGAGCCTGGCTGGAGGAGGAATCGATGGACGGAGGGCTGATCCGGATCGATGCCGTGCTGCTGCAGGCGGGAACGGACCCAGTTTATACCGGGGAGCTGTATGATGAACGGCTGGGCTCGTTGACGGAGCGTCTGCCCAATGGAACATGCACGGTTCACTTCCTGCTGATCTATGCCAACGGAGTGGAGAAGCGGGAGGATGTTCCGATCACGATCATCGGGTCGGTCCACCAATCTGTTCAAGTTCATCGCGTCCAATGACCGTCAAGAGAAAGGCGGACACTCCGGTGTTCGTCTTTTTTCATTTTGATTGCATAACCGTTCGCTTTTCGGATAAAATAAGAACAGACGTTCTTGTTTATTTGCGAATGGGGGCGATTGCGGTGCAAATGGAGAAGTATGTAGGACGTACCGTTGAGATCGTATATCTGGCACAGGACGGCCGGCTGTCCCAGCGGCTCATCCAGGTGCGGAAGGTAAGCGGCGCACTCGTGTATGCGTACTGCATGTCCGCCAAGCGGCCCCGTACCTTCCGGGGGGACCATATTCTGGCCGTTCGGCCCGTCTTCCGGCGGGCGGGATGACGTTCTATCGTGCAACATTTGGAGCGCCGGCCATGTCATATAGATATAGAATTCAGGCATGGGGAGCGATGGCGGATGAAACGGTTTGCAGCTGGAGTATTGTGCGGGGTCCTCTTGACGGCCGCAACGGCCGTGTATGCTACAGATGTGGCGGAGTCCTATCTGTATCCCGCGAAGTATGTGTTCAACGGAAAGGCGAAGGAAATCGGCGACGGGTATGTGACGCTGAATTATGGAGATCATGCTTACGTGCCGGTTCGTTTTGTCGCCGAAAGCATGGGCGCGCTGGTGAAATTCGACGAAGCTACGACTACAATCACCGTACAAGACACCAACCTGAGTCGCAAGCTTCAGCTGGATGCCGGCTTCCTGCCCGCCGCGGCGTCCGGGAAGCTTCAGGGCATTCCTTACGGCATCGGCGCGGCGAAGGATGCGGTCCACCGGGAGTACGGCGAACCCCATAAGACCGGGAACTGGCATAATTTCGGCTATGAGGCGTGGTTTGACTATGATTACTTCTTCCATAACCCGGACGGAAGCGTAAGCTCCATCGTGATTACGGGGGACAGCGCCCGCTTCTCCATCGATGATGTGAAGACCGCCATCGGGTTGCCTCTCTACGAGGGAACGGACGAGATGGGGGAGGTGCCCTGGTATTTGTGCTACGAAGCAGGGGAGTACCAGCTGTTTTTTGCAGCGTCGGGCAAAGGCGGATTCATCGATTACGTGTTGTACAAGAAGAAATGATCCGGGCCGGAGGGAGGGACGGATGATGCATCCGATGATCGATGCGCATATTCATCTGGATCTGTATGAACCGGGGGAGCGGGAACAGCTGCTGGACGCTCTGGACGATCACGGGGTGAAGGGATTGATCGCGGTTTCCATGCATGCGGAGTCGGCCAGGGAGCTTCTTGAGCTTAAGAAGCGTGCGAGTTCACATGTCTTCGCGGCGTTCGGCTACCATCCGGAACAGGTCCTGCCGTCACGGGAAGAGATGGATCGGTACTTCCGTTGGATTCGGGAGCATCGGGAGGAGATGGCGGCTGTCGGGGAAGTCGGGCTTCCCTATTATACGCGGATGGAAGCGGAGGCTTCCGGGGAGCCGTTCGATCAGGAGCCCTATGTGGAGCTGCTGGAGCGCTTTGTCCAACTGGCGGCTGAGCTGGAGAAGCCGCTGGTGCTGCACGCCGTTCATGAGGACGCGCACTTGGCGTGTGATTTGCTGGAGAAGCATGGAGTCGGGCGGGCCCATTTCCACTGGTTCAAGGGGAGTCCGGAAGCTCTGCAGCGTATGAGGGCGAACGGCTACTGCATCTCCGTCACGCCGGATGTGGTGTATAAGGAAAGGACCCGTTCGCTGGTGGAGGCATATCCCATCCATCTGCTCATGGTGGAGACCGACGGTCCGTGGCCGTTCGAGGGACCATACGCAGGGCGCCGGACGCATCCGGCCATGATGCGGGATTCCATTCGAGAGATTGCCCGGGTCAAGGGCATGACGGAAGAGGAGACCGGGAGAATCTTGTTCGAGAACACTTGCCGGTTCTACCGCTTGACCCTGTAGGGAGCAGGAGCAGGCGAACCGAATCTTCGGCTATATTGAAAAATTCCATCGTTTCATCCCAGGGGATGGCTGTTTTTCGTCCTTCCGTTCGGATATAATGGACCTATTCGATGAACGGGAGGTGGTACTGATGGCAATCAGAGATTGCCTGATTGGAACAGCCTCATGCAAAGCCTAATTTGGAGGCGATACTTTGCATGGGGGGCCGGCCAGGTGTCATCAAGTCGCCCGAAATGAGGAACGGTCGTTTTCTAATAATGGCTTTGCACCTTATTCGTTTTACCAATACCAATAAGGGGCTGACGTCCATGGGCGGACCATTTATTAGAAACTATCAATATAACGCAATCAAGAATCAGGCCGATACCGTGCTTCGCGCACTCCGGACGGTGGGAGATCCGAAGATCCTCGAATCCGTACGCGGCAGCGCACAGGCCAAGGTGGCCGAGCTGTTCCCTGACGTAACGGACAACCGGAAGAAACTTCTGGAATCCATCTCAGAGTTGAAGACGGCTGACGAATTCCACGACTATATCCAGGCGCTGGAGCCGTATCTGCTCGAATTTCCTGCCATCACCGAGAATCAGATCCGGAAGCTCTTCCCGAAGAACAAGAAGCTGAAGCTGCCCGATCTTGCGGCCATCGACTTCCGGTATGTATCCTACCTGAGCTGGATCGATATCTCGACCAACAAGATGTTCATCGTGTACCATGACGGCACACAATTCGTCGGGGTGGAAGGCAGATTCACCGCCACCAGCAAAAAAAACTTCTGCTTCGTATGCAACCGGTTCGAAGAGCTGTCTCTCTTCTCGGCCATATCCAAGAAGAGGCCGGAGCATGCTGCGCCTGACTACTACAAGTCCGTCGGCAACTATATCTGCACGGACAGCCGCGAATGCAACAAGAATATGACCGATGTGGCGCCGTTGGAGCGGTTCATCGATTCGGTAATCGGATAATCAAGCAAGAACAAGAAGCCCCCGGACCCGGGGGCTTCTTGTATGTCTCAACCTATTCCTGATCCAGGCTCATCTTCCTGTCCCGCGGAGGAAGCGGGCCCAGGTATTGATGCAGCGCGACCTCGATCCGCCCGTTGAAGAGTTTCCGCTTTTTGGTAGCCGCGCGGCCAAAGTAATGCTCCAGCTGCTTGCTCGGCGTCAGCACGAAGGTGGACCAAGTGGGGGATCCTGCGGTTAGGGAGCCCAGCTGTCGCAGAGCCATCTGGACCTCCTCGGGGTCGCCGATCCGCTCCCCATAGGGCGGGTTGGTGATGACGCAGCCGTAGTCTCCGCGCAGGCGTGCTTTGGCCACGGGCAGGGTCTCCAGCTTGATCTCCTTGGACAAGCCGGACGCCTTGAGCGCCGCCTGCGCCACCTCGATGGCCTTCGGGTCGATGTCGCTGCCCGCAATCTCCAGCGGGATGTCATCCCGGACCGAGTCGATGGCCTCGTTGCGGGCCTCCTCCCAGCGCGCCTGGCCGATCCGCGGCCAAGTCTCCGAATTGAAGGACCGGCGCAGCCCCGGTGCCAGGTTCCAGCCGATCATGGCCGCCTCGATGGGGATGGTGCCCGATCCGCAGAACGGATCGTAGAGCGGCCGTTCCGGTCTCCATCGGGAGAGCAGCACCATGGCGGCCGCCATGGTTTCCTTCAGCGGCGCTTCGGTGACGAGCTTGCGGTAGCCCCGCTTATGGAGGCCGGCACCCGTGGTGTCCAGCGTCAGGGTGGCGACGTCGTTCAGGAGCCACACCTCCGCCACATAACGGCCACCGTCCTCGGGGAACCAGTCGCGCTTGTAGCGGAGCTTCATTTTCTCGACCATGGCCTTCTTCACGATGCCCTGGCAGGCCGGAACGCTGCTCAGCTGGGACTTGTGGGAGCGGCCCTCCGCCGGAAACTCCCCGTCCTCGGGGATCCACTCGTCCCAAGGCAGCGCCTTGGTGCCCTCGAACAGCTCATCGAAGGTGGTCGCCTTGAATTCCCCCATCTTGATCAGGATGCGGTCCGATGTCCGGAGCCACAGGTTGCAGCGGCAGATGGCCAGCTCGTCCCCCGAGAAGGTCACCCGACCGTTCTCCACCATGACATCGTGATACCCCAGATCCTTCACCTCGCGGGCCACTACGGCCTCCAGCCCCATGGGGGCGGTTGCGATCAATTGCAGCTTTGCCATGTTTACCGTTCCTCTTTTCTCTTCGCTTCCGATATAATACCTTAGTATAGGCGAAAACGGCATGTAATGCCAAACCGCCCCCGAACCCGACAAAAAAGGCAGGTAGAACCCATGAAGGAACGTCCCACTCACTCCCGCGAGCAGCAGGAGGCCTATATTGAATCGCTGTACGCCGCCGACCCCGATCTGGAGCAGGTCGGTGCCACTCTGGCCGAGCGCGGCATCCATGACATCTCCGTCGCTCCCGGCTATGGAAGGCTCTTGTCCCTTCTGGTCCGGACCTCCGGCGCCCGGCGCATCATCGAGATCGGTTCCCTAGGCGGCTACAGCGGCATCTGCCTGGCCAGGGGCCTGCCGGAGGACGGCAAGCTGTATTCCCTCGAGCTGAAGCAGGAATTTGCCGATCTGGCTTTGGAAAATATGACCCGCGCCGGACTTGGCGGCCGCGTGGAATACCGGGTCGGCGAGGCACTCGCCGAGCTCCGGAGATTCGAAGCGGAGGGAGAGCGGTTCGATTTCTTTTTTATCGATGCGGACAAGGGGAATTACGTGAATTACCTGGAGATGGCCATCAAGCTGGGCAACCCCGGAGCGCTTATCGTGGGCGACAATACATTCCTGCGGGGGAGAACGCTGCATGAAGAGGATCAAGGACAGTCCGCCCGCCGGATCCGCCGGTTCAACGAGCTTATCGCCACCCATCCCCGACTGGAGAGCACTATCCTTCCCGCCTATGACGGATTGGCCATCGCCCGGCTGAAAAGTTGAAATACGCAAAAAAAACGTAAAAATGTACCTATCTCCCGCATCCAAAAGGTGTATGATGGAAACGGAACCAAAAGGACAAAGGAGAGGATCTCGTGCTCAAGCTGGAGAAAGGCGATAAGCTCGTCATGATCGGCGACTCGGTCACCGATTGCGAAAGAACCAAACCCGTCGGGGAAGGATTATTCAATGCCCTCGGCCGCGGCTATGTCTCGTATGTAGACGCATTGTTAAGCGAAGTGTATCCGGACTACATGATCCGGGTTGTCAATATGGGAACCAGCGGGAACACGGCCCGGGACCTGAAGAATCGTTGGACCACCGACGTGTTGGACCAGAAGCCCGATTGGCTGTCGGTCATGATCGGCATCAACGACGTCTGGCGGCAGCATGACCTGCCCCGGATGCCGGAAAGCCATGTCTACCTGGAGGAGTATGAATCGACCCTGCGGGAGATTCTTCAGGCGGTACGCCCGTCGCTCAAGGGACTGGTGCTGATGACGCCGTATTACTTGGAGCCGAATCCCCAGGATGCCATGCGGCATACGATGGATCAGTACGGGGCCGTCATCCGCAGGCTGGCCGACGAGTTCGACGCGGTGCTTGTGGATACCCAGGCGGCGTTCAACCGCCTCTTGGCCCACATGTACCCGGCGGCCGTCAGTTGGGACCGGGTGCATCCCAACCACATCGGACACATGACGCTGGCCAAAGCGTTCCTGGAGGGCGTCGGGTTCCAGTGGAGCCGGTGACAATAGAATAGATGGAAAATGGAGGCGTGCCGGAGTGTTTCGGCAGGCTTCTTTTTGTTGTGTAATGCATGTGTATGATTGCTATATATGTATAGATCAGGATATGGTTTGTAAGTACGTCTTAAAGAATGCGAGGCATCCGTATGTATTCCATTCAAGATGAGTCGGAAGTGATCATGACACACGTTACCAAATTATCTATTGATGAATACGTCAAGATTTCGAAGATGGTGGATAATAGTACTTTCAGAGGTCTTTCAATATTATACGGTATGTTTTTCTTATTTATTGTAATTGTGCCTCTAGTAAAGGGAGAAGATATGGTTATAGGGCTTAATCTCCTCCCAACTCTCCTACTAACAATTTTCTTATCTTTCATGCTGATACGCAGAAGGAAGGGCAATCTAAAAAGAACGTTCACTGAGGACAATGTCTTTAGGACGGGAATTGTATACGACATCACAAATCGTGGAATCGGATATCGGTCGGACCGTCACTCAGGTATGTATCTCTGGAACGAGATTCATAAAGTCATTACCAATGGGGATGCCTATATTCTATTATTGAAAAATAGAGCTGCACTTGTTTTTATGAAGCATCAATTTACTGACCTGACTGAAGTGAATCGGTTCAGTGAATTAATAAAGAGCAAGTTAAACCCGGCACTTTTCGGAAAAGGAAGGAAGCCTCTAGATGTAATCAAAGTGCTAGGGCTTATCTGTTTTGTTTTTTTGGTGTTCATTGGAATAATCCGATACTATGCTTCTCACGTATAAAAAACCGGAGACTTAGCTGAGTCTCCGGTTTTTTATATGGATATCCATCCAAACATGGACGTATCGGATATGGGCTACGGGTGTCGATAACGCACCTGCGTTATTTTCGAACAGATTTTCCTATTATAGACTGAAAGGTGGTGTTTACCAATCATGTTAATCATAACCATAGGGGTGGCAGACTAGTGAGGAAGCGATACAGGATCTTACGACAGATCCTTGCAGGAGTATTATGTATCAGCATGCTGGCCGGATGGGTTCCGCCGGGAATCGGTATGGAGGGCCAACCGGCTTACGCCGGGACGGTGCAGAACGGAGGGGAACAAGCGGCTGTTCCCGCTGGAAGCGAAGCGGCCGCGGATACGGTTACTTCAAGCATATACAGTCCGGGAGCTTCATTGATTCCGGTTGGTGGCGCGCAGGGAATACCGGAGACAGGAAGTATGGGGCCGGTTGGGACGGCTGCGGCGTCATCGGCTCCGACGATGCTTCTTCCGGATACTGAACCTCCGAGTGCACCGACGGACCTCCAAGCGGTGGAAGTGACCGACCATTCGGTCACATTGACATGGGAAGCTTCTGTGGACTTGGCCGGCGTGGTCTCCTATGAGGTCGAGCGGGACGGTGTGTCGGCGGGAACGGTGACCGGAACGACGTACCGTTATCAGCTGACGGGATTGTCAGCCCGTACGGTGTATGTATTCACCGTGAAGGCAGCGGATGCGGCAGGAAATGTATCCATGCCGAGCTCCCCATTGAGCATCACGACGAAGCCGGGAGTTGACACCGAAGCACCCAGTGTACCAACTGGGCTGGCAGTTGCAGGTCAGAGTGAAAGCTCCATCAGTTTGGGCTGGACGGCTTCTACGGATAATGTAGGCGTTACGGGCTATGAGGTATATAGGGATGAGACCTATGCGGCCACGGTAACCGAAACGACTTACCAGGCAAATGGTCTGAGTCCGGGTGTGGCCTATTCGTTCAAGGCTCGGGCCCTGGATGCAGCCGGCAATCGCTCCGCCTTCAGCACTACGATTTGTGCTTCAACCCTGGCGGACAAGACCCCGCCAACCGTGCCGGGTAACCTGACGGTAACGGGGAAAACAGATACCACGGTCAGCCTGTCCTGGACGGCTTCGACGGATAATGTCGGGGTATCGGGATACGAAATTTACAATGGCGCAGCCGTTGTTGCCAGTGTGAGTGATGCGACCTCCACTACGATTACGGGTCTTGCTCCATACACCTCGTATACGTTCTCGGTGAAGGCCAAGGATGCGGCGGGGAATGTGTCGGGGGCCAGTGGCAGTGTAGGAGTAACGACTGATATGAAGCTACTAACCCCATTTCAGAGTGAAATCGGGGTAATTGGAAGCAATAAAGAATTGTATTACCAGGTTGAACTTACAGCTTATCGGACTTACCGTTTATCGGTTATAGGGGAGACTTCCAACTATAGCGGTGATATTCAAGTTTATGGTAAAAGCCCGAACGGGGAACTACTAGCACAGGGCACTAATGATATAAATCTCTATGTACCTACTTCAAATAAATATTTCGTTCGATTAATCGGGACCCCGGGTACGAAGGTTGTTCTAGTCCTTACAGACGGAACAGCAATGGACAAGGCATATCCCATGGAGTCGAGGGGGAGTTGGTGGAGAAAGGACATTAGACTTCCAGCAAACGAAGAAGGATATTATCAAATCCAGCTAACGGCAGAACGAAACTACATTTTCAGTGCAGCAGGAAGCACTGGTGTTACCGTGTATGACGGCAACAAAAAAGCGATTGGATCGAGTGCTACCTCCAAGATTAGCTTTACGGCGGATCAAAGCGGAACGTATTACATCCAAATCCAAGGGGGCAATACGACAAGGGACTACACCGCCTACCTATCGGAGGAAATTCGAATACCGGGACCAAGCAAAAGTACAATAAGCGGGTCATCATCTTGGTATTCCCTTGAACTAACGGCAAACCGAACGGTACAGATTAAAGCAGATGTGGGATCGTCACAGAGAAGGGTAGAGATCTATAGCGGCAGCTTGGGAAGCGGAAGTCAGGTAGCACAGGGGACAAATGGAGTAGCCTTTACGGCACCGACATCAGGGACATATTACGTAGTCATATTCGGCAGCAATGGAGAGGCAGTTACGTGGTCGGCTTGGGACGGATCCAGCTTCGAGAAAGCCTACACCCTTAATAGACAACCCGGCAACGTCCGAACCGCCACCAACTCCATACCGGCCAACGACAGCGCCTACTACAAGGTCGCTCTAGAAGCCGGCAAGGAATACACCTTCGCCGAGAGCACCGGACAAGGTATTGCCCTGTATGCACCGGATGGCACCTACATCGGCAGGAGCACTGCGATCACCTTGAGTTATCCCATCACGACCAGCGGGGAATATTACCTGCGAGTGTTCGGGCCAGAGCAGCCCGCGTCTGTAGCCTTTACAGTCTTCGAACAACTGAAGAGCGACGGAGGCAAACAAGAGAGCACACTCAGCACCGATGGGTACAATTGGTATGCGACCTTTTTGGTGCGGGAAGGATCCTTCTCCTTAACGGTGGATGGAGCATCGTCTTTTGGAATCTACAATGCCTACAACGGCACCGCAGTAGCTACACCCTCCAGTGGGAAGAATACCGTCACCTTCAAGCCGACAGCTTCCGGACATTACTATATCCGGGTGAACGGACCTGCCGGGGGCAAGATCACGCTGACGTCCCACGGTTCCATCTCCGGAACGGTCTCCGCCATCCAACTGGGTAAGCTGGACCCGAAGGAAGTGGACTGGCAGTCTCTACTGGCGGATCCCATCGATACCTCGACGGGGGCCCACGTGATTCACCATACGTTCTTAGCACAGCAGAGCAGCCAGCCTTTTGCCCTCAATCTGAGCTACAATTCCCTGTTATTGGCAGAAGGTCCCTTGGGAAGAGGCTGGAGCCATGAGTTCGAGACCCGGGTCGAACCCCAACCGGACGGAAGCCTGCAGTTGAAGTGGAATGCGAACCGCCAGAATACCTTCTGGCTCACCGGGACGAATACGTATACCTCCAGCCAAGCCGCGGTCAAACGGGATATTCTGGTCCGGAACCCGGATGGGACCTTCACCTTACAACGGAACGACCAGAGTGTTTATACGTTCGATGCTGCCGGCAGACTCCTGTCCCAGGTTGACGGACGCCGCCAAGGCTTCGATCTGGCCTACAACCCGGACGGCACCCTGCAGCGGGTGAGCCAGCGCATCACCGGACAATACTTGGACTTCGCCTACACCAATGGGTTCTTGAACCGCGTGACCGACAGCTTGGGTCGGCAAGTAAGCTTCACCTTCGATGGGGCGAAGAATCTGATTCAACTGAGCGTCGCAGGCGGCAAAACCATCGTCTACACCTACAACGCCGACGGACGGGTGATGAGCGGAACCGACAACGAAGGAAATCGGCTGTTCCGGAATACTTATGATAGCCAGGGCCGGGTGATCCGCCAGCTGGATGCTCTGGATCAGGTCAGTATCCTGGAATATGACGAAGCCGTCCAACCCGGCAAGCTGATCACCACCGTGACCAACCGGGAAGGAAAAGTACGCAAGCTGATCCATGACAGCCAATACCGGCTGGTTCAGATCATCGATGAGGTCGGAGGGACCACCTCTTACACCTATGATGCGGACGGCAACCGGACCAGCTCCACAGATGCGGCTGGGGGCACGCAGCGGATGACCTACGACGCCAAGGGCAACCTGCTTCAGGTTACCGATGCTACCGGTGGATCCACCGTCATGACTTACGATGAGCGCCGCAATCTGCTCACCGTTACCGACAGTGCCGGCCATACGGTCACCAATATGTACGATTCGGCTAACAACCTTATCCGCACAACGGATGCGGACGGAAAGACGACGGAGCTGACTTACGACAGTCAAGGGCTGTTAATCGCCAAAACCACAGCCGACGGTGCTGTCATCCGGTACGGCTACGAATCGGGTCAGCTTACTGCGATGACAGACCCGTTAGGAAACGTCACCCGCTATGCCTATGATGGGGCGGGACGTCTTGTCCGTATCACAGATCCGTTGGGGGCAACCTTGACGAACACCTATGATGATCAGGGTAATCTGATTCGCGTAACGGACACTCTCGGCGGAGCAACCACCATGACCTATAGCAAAATAGGGGATCTGCTGTCCCGGACAGATGCTTTGGGTCATACCACCACCTATTCGTACAATGCGAACGGCAAGCGAACCACAGCAACGGACTCTCAAGGCAACATCACTCGTTACGCCTATGACGCAGAAGATCGTCTGATCGCCGTCACCGACGCGTTGGGGAATGTGACCACTACCCTCTACGATGCCAAAGGCCGGCTTAGCCAGACCATCGACCCGCAGGGCAACGTGACCACCCTAAGCTATGATCCCGCAGACCACCTGGTGAGACAGACCGATCCGGAAGGGAAATTCGTCACGTATGCGTATGATGCGGCAGGGCGCGTTACACAAAAAACGGACCGCCTGGGCGGCATCACCAAGCTTGGTTACGATTCGACGGGACGTCTGATCCTGGGTACGGACCCGCTCGGCGGGAAAACGACGTTGAGTTACGACGCCAACGAAAACGTCCTGATGGAGACCGATCCGCTAGGAGCCGGAACAACGTACACCTACGGATCGAATGGTAAGCTTGAAACCGCCACAGATGCCAACGGACACGTCATCCGCTATGCGTACGACAAGAACGGCCGCCCCATTACCATCACGAATGCGGCGAACGGTACGACCCGGAACACGTACGATGCCGCCGGGCATCTGATCCAGGTTGAGGACGCCAACGGCGATATGACCCGTTATAGCTATGACGCCAAAGGCCGTCTCATCAAGACCCGCGCGCCTAATGGCAGCATAATCCGACAGACTTACGATGCGATGGACCGCATCACGAGCAAGACGGATGGTGAAGGCCACACCGAAACCTACACTTACGACGCCTTTGGGCATCTGACCGCCTCCACTGACGCCGCAGGTAAAACCACCAACATGACCTATGACGCGGTAGGGCATCTGTTGACTCGGACCGACCCACTGGGTTATACCGTCCGTTACAGCTAGGCCGCCTCCTGAAGAGTACCGATGCCAAGGGCAACGTCACGTTGTATTCGTATAACAAGAACGGACAGCTGCTCACCAGAACCGATGCCTTAGGCGGCATCACGACCTATGCCTATGATGCGGAAGGAAGACAGACCGCACAAACCGATGCGCTGGGCCATACCACAACGTACCGGTATGATGCGCTGGGTCGTCTCATTGAACCGACAGATGCGACTGGCGTCAAGTTGAGCAGCGTCTACGATGCGGCGGGCAACCTGCTGCAAACCATCGATACCGAAGGGAACGTCATCCTTCAGGCGACCTACGACCCGATGCACAACAAGTTGACGGAAACCGATGCGCTCCATCGGACGAGTCGCATGGCCTACAACGAGTTGAATCGTGTGACCGGCATTACGGATCCGCTGGGCCGCACCACTACCCGTCAGTATGACCGCTTAGGCCGTCTCGTGACCGTGACCGACCCGCTGGCGGGAGTCAGCCGTCAGACCTTCGATGCGGCTGGATTAGTGGCTCATGTCACCAATCCGAACGGAGATGAACTGGCCTACACTTACGACCAAGCTGGGCGGGTACTGACGGAGAGCAATGCCGCAGGCGGAACTCTGAGGTACGGTTACGATCCGCGGGGGCTGATGACCCAGCGAACCAATGCACGGGGCCAGACCTCCAAGAGTACCTATGACGACGGAGGACATTTGACCGCAAGGGCCGATGCTGAGGGGACCATCCGTTTCGAATATGACGCTAACGGCAACCCCACTTCCATCGGGGAAAACGGGCAAACCATCACTCGTACCTATGATGCTTTGAACCGGGTGGTGTCGTACACCGATGCAAGAGGCAACACAGTCTCCTATACCTATGATGCAGCAGGCAACCGGACCAAGCTGACGTATCCGGACGGGAGAAGTGTTCAGTACACCTATGACGCAGCCAACCGGATGACCGGCGTCACGGATTGGGCCGGACGCACAACCCGTTACACCTACGACACGAATGGTCGATTGCACACCACGACCCGTCCAGACGGCTCCGTTGAAACGAGGACGTATGATGCGGCCGGACAGTTGCTCCTGATCCAGGATGTGGCAGCCGACGGTACCGTTCTGGTCGAGGACGGGTACAGCTACGACGAAGCCGGGAATGTCACCCAAGAGAAGAGCAGCAGCTACAGCTATGACGCCAATAACCGCTTGACCGAAGCTAACGGCATGTCCTATGCCTACGACGCAGCGGGGAACCTGACGAGCATCGGCAGCGACTACATCATGACCTACACCAAGGACAATCGGCTGGCGACGGTGAACGGACAACCGGTCACCTACGACGCAGATGGCAATCTGACGGCCGGCCCGCTGGACGGGAAGCTGCAGCAGCACCTCTACGATGTACGGAATCGCCTGATCCAGGCAGGCGATACCCGCTATAAGTATGATGCGGAGAACCACCGGATCTCCATGACGACTGATGCGGGAACCACCTACTATGTGACGGACCCGGAAGCATACTTCAGCCAGCTGCTCATGGAAACAGACGAAGATGGCAAGGCACAAGCCGCCTACCTCTATGGTCTGGGTCTCATCGGTCGGGAGGATGCAAGCGGCCGGTATTCGGTCTATCACTATGACCGCCGCTGCAGTACGGTGGCTCTTACCAATGAAACAGGAGCCATAACCGACCGCTACACCTACGGCGTATATGGCGAAGTCCTGAGCCGAGAGGGAGACACGGCGAATCCATTCTTGTACAATGGACGGGACGGGGTCATGACCGACCCGAATGGCCTGTACTACATGCGAGCCCGATACTACAACCCGGAGATCAAACGTTTTATGAACCGGGATGTAGTGGCAGGCAGTGTAGCCGAAGGGCAAACCCTGAACCGCTATGCCTATGTGAACGGGAATCCGATCAGCTTCGTTGACCCGTTTGGGTTGAGTAGGGAAGAGAGCACTTTTTCCCTTGGTGATGCGGGTAACATTGCCAAGTATTTTACAATTGGTGCGGCCAAGGCCGCATGGGGGACAGCTAAAGCTCTATTTGAACAAAGCCCTCTAGTACAATCGTACCTATGGCTGACCAATCCTGTAGGGCAGTTTGAAAAAAATCAAGCAATGGTTCATGCGATTCTGCATCCAATAGACACAACCAATGCGATCGGTCAGAATATTGGCGATGCCATCTATTACGATGTAATAAACGGAGACTTGGAGAGCCGTTCTCGATTTGCGGGTGGTGCAACTTTTGAAATTGCATCGCTGTTTACAGGGGGAGGGGAAGCTAAGGCAGCCACACAATTAACAACCGTGGCAGAGAAATCAGCAATAGAAGGCGTAGAGAAGGCTGCCACCAGCAGGTATACATCAAAGTTAAACCAGCAGTTATTTGGAGGAACTAAGGGGCCGAGACAATCCGGAGGTCAAAGACTATCTGCATATAATGAACTTAATCAACATGATATTGACTTTGTAAAACAAGAATTCTCAGAAATTGGTGGTGACATAAACAAGTTACGATTCAATCAAGGATCGGGAACAAGCTATGTGGATAGCAAAAATATTATTCAGGTACGAGGAGATGTATTTCCACTTGAGAATGTTGCCCATCCTCGTTCACAAATGAGTGTGCGAGCAGTTCTTGCTCATGAAGAATATGGTCATGCTGCATATCGAGGCACGAGATTAGACCCAGGTTCTTGGAATGACGAATTCAGGGCTAGTTATATGGCGGCTAAGAATACACCAAATCTTTCAGAAATTGATCGGTATCACCTAATCCAAGATGCTATTTCTCGAGCTCAAGAAGCAGGGGTACCTATCAAAAACTATAATTTTATGAGGAGTATTTTGTATGGATATTAAGATTGGTAGCCAAGAGTTTGAAGATGCTGAACTTGAAAATGTAAATAAAGCCACTGAAGAATTGGATAAAACTGGTGATACTTCGAGAAAATGCCTCAGGTGTAATGGGAAATTGATTTACATCAGAAATGGGAATTCCTACAAAGTGAAGTGTACGACCGATAATTGTTTATGTCTTTCTTTTAGAGGGTTGTGAGTTTTTAAGAAGAGGACCTTGATTGTCTTCTTGCCTTTCAAGGTTTCTTTTTTACCGCCGTGATGACAACACTTGTATTTTAATCAGATTATTAGAGACCAAAAAGGCCCTCGATCTCATCGATCGGGGCCTTTTTGCGCATCAATAGCCAACCGCAGCTTCGGCGGCAGGCTGGGGCTCCAGGAGCTTGCGGGTCTTCTCCACCCAGGCGGGGACGTAGCTACCGGTGGCCCATTGGGCGGACACCAGCTTCTCGCCCGGCTTGAGCGGGACCCGCAGAAGCGGCTTGGTGCTGGCGCCGGAGCTCGGGCTGCCCGCATAGTAGACGGACATTTCCTTGTCCGTGATGACCACCATGATATCCTCCAGCGGGGAGGACAGCAGATCTTTGGCATCCGGCTGCAGGCTCCGGACCTGACCCCAGGTGCAGCACACCTGGTCGTGGGCGGTCACCGTCTCGGGCAGGGCCGTCGGATAATCGGCCAGACGGTATCCGGGCATGCCGCCATCCGAGGCGGTTGATGGCGCCGCCACCTGCGCGGTCCAGCGGCCCGGCTTGCGGGTGATGGTCCAGTTCATGAAGGAGGCGTCGCTCATCTTGATGGCAGGAGCGTCTTCCAAGGGCTTGTTCGCCGTGGCGGCTTGGAGCTTCCGGTCCTGCACGATGAAGGTGCCGAGGAGCTCCTTCAAGGTCGAGGCCGCCCCTTCGCCATAAATGTCCAGGATGGAAACGTACCGGGAAGCGGCGTTGTTCGCGACGGAGGAAGAAGGGCTCGGGCCGGAGCCGCTGGGGACCGGCATCGCATTGGAGCCTGAGGCGGCGCTGGTGCCGTTCGAGCCCGCCCCCGGCATCTGGCTCAGCTTCCGCACCCAGGTGCGGCCGGTAATCGTGTTGCTGCGGCTCGTACTGACCTGATCCTGTTCGGCCACGGAGAGGTACTGGTTGCCGGCGAAGACCAGTTTCTCGGCGTGCACCACCCGCTCCTTGGGATTGTCCGCAACCGGCGGCAGTGGGTCGGCGGCCTTCTCGGCCGGATGGGCGGCCAGCACCTGGATCAGATCGGTATCGGTCGCTTGGACGACCGAATCGATCTTCCAGAACTTCTGGCCGTATGGCACGAGAATGCCGCTGCCCTCCGCCGCCACCTGGACGCGCCCGTCCACCGGAGCGACCATCAGCGTGCGGTAGCGGCTGGCGGCTGCGTCGCGGGCGCTGTTCTCCGCCGTGCCGCCGGCCGCGTCCTCGCGGAGGCCGATGAGCACGCCGGAGCGCAGGGCGACGGCGGCCACTTCGGGGCCGGCCGGAACCGTCAGCGCTTCCGGGTCGCCTGCGGCCAGCAGCGCCGACGAGTCGGCGGCGGCTGCCGCTTGGCCGCCGGAAGGCGTCCAGGGCAGCGCACCGGTCTGCCAGAGTCCGGCGCCCATCAGCACGGCGCAACCGCAGACGGCCGCCGGCCAGAGCCACAGCCGCTTCCGGCGCCGGGCCTCCTTGCGGTCCAGCTGCTCCTCGATCCGGCGGCGCAGATTCTCGTCGAAGCCTCTCCCCGCTAGAGGCGGCGGGGAGAGATCTTTTCTCCAGTCGGGATCATTCGGATGCGTCAAGGGAGTCACGCTCCTTCATCTTCACAAGCCTGGCGCGGGCGTGGAACAGCCGGGACTTGACCGTCCCCTCGGACAGGTTCAAGATGCGGCCCATCTCCTTCATGGACAATTGATAATGGGCATACAGGATGACCACCTCCCGGTACTTGACCGGAAGATTCATCACTTGCTTCCACAGATCGTTGACGGCCATATTCTCGATGGCCTCATGCTCCGCGGAAGGCTGGGTGCTGACAGGCTGGAAGAAATCCAGAGACTTCACCCGATTCCAAAACGAGCTTCGCTTCATATCATAAGCCGTATTGCGGGTAATGGTCAGAATCCAGGTCTTGACGGAGGATTCCCCGCGGAAGGTGCCGAGCTTGCGGTACACCTTCAGGAAGACGTCTTGCGTAATGTCGTCGGCCTGGTCCGAATTGCGGCATAGGCTGTAGGCGTAGTTCCAGACGTGGTCCCCATAGGCGGCCATCAGATCCCGGAGGATTGCCCGGGTATCGGTTGTTTCGGTTATATATTTCAGGTACTCGAAGTTGTAGGCACCTGTATTCGTATTCACATTGGAATTCATGCTCTCCACCCCTCCTATATAGACGCAGCGAAGGGAGAAAAGGTTCACCCGGTACAGGAAAAACTTAACGACATTAATCGACATGTCGATAATGAAATTTGATCATAATTATACATATAATTCATTATACTAATCGTTTTGAGAGACATAGAATGTCATGAAGAACTTCTAGAAGGGCGATGATGCCAGATGACCGCTCAACCCGAATTGTTCCGGGATCAGTTTCCTTACACGGCGCCTCCGCGTATCGTATTCGACGGTGGGGATGTCCCGACGGCCCTGCCGGATGACATCTTCATTACGGACACCACCTTCCGAGACGGGCAGCAGGCCCGCCCGCCTTATACCGTGGATCAGATCAGCGCGCTGTTCGATTTACTTCACCGGTTGTCCGGTCCGAACGGCGTCATTCGCCAATCGGAATTTTTCCTCTACAGTCCCAAGGACCGGGAGGCGGCTTACCGGTGTATGGAGAAGGGCTACCGTTTCCCGGAGGTGACCGCATGGATCCGGGCGGTGAAGCAGGACTTTGCCCTGGTGAAGGAGATGGGCGTGAAGGAAACGGGCATTCTGACCTCCATCTCGGACTACCATATCTTCCAAAAGCTCGGCATGACCCGGGAGCAGGCCATGAGGCAGTACCTGGACATCGTCGAAGCGGCCTTGGCCGCCGGCATCCGTCCCCGCTGCCACTTGGAGGATGTGACCCGCGCCGATATCCCCGGCATGGTGATCCCCTTCGTGAAACGACTGACGGAGCTGTCCAAGGAAAGCGGCATACCGGTGAAGGTGCGCCTCTGCGACACGATGGGGCTCGGGGTGTCCTACCCGGGAGCGGCGCTGCCAAGAAGTGTGCCGAAGCTGGTTCACGCTCTCCGGATGGAGACGGGGATTACCGGCGACCTCCTGGAATGGCATGGCCATAACGACTTCTATAAGGTGCTGACCAATGCGGGGACAGCCTGGCTGTACGGAGTGGGCGGCATCAACGGCACGCTGCTCGGCTTCGGCGAGCGGACCGGCAATACGCCTATCGAGGCGCTCCTGATCGAGTACATGGGCTTTACTGGGGATACCTCCATTGACACGACGGTCATTACGGAGATGGCGGAATTTTTCGAGCGGGAGCTGGGCTACGAGGTGCCGCCGATGACGCCCTTCGTGGGCAGGCAGTTCAATGTGACCTCTGCGGGCATTCATGCGGACGGCGTGGTCAAGAATGAAGAGATCTACAATATCTTCGATACCGGCAAGCTGCTGAACCGTCCGTTGGGCGTACATGTGACGGATAAGGCGGGCGCCGCCGGCGTGGCCTTCTGGGTGAACCGCCAACTGAAGCTGGAGGGGGAGGCCCGGGTCGATAAGCGCCACGAGGGCATCAAGCGGATGACCGAATGGGTGGCGGAGCAGTACAAGGACGGCCGAACCACCAGCTTGTCGGACGCAGAGCTCTTGGGTGCGGCGGGACGGTACCTGCCTAAGTATTTTTCCGCCCGGTGACTGTGAAACGCATGGACCGGCTTCCATATGGAAGCCGGTTATGCGTCTGTGTCTCTTTATTCGTTCAATGCTTTCACCAATGCCTTCAGATTCATCTGCATAATGCCAATGTAGTCCAGATTCTGCTTCTGTTCCTCCTCCGTGAGTCCCTCGAGCGGATTCAGGACGGAGGTGTTGGCTCCTACCTCCCGGGCAACAGCCGCCGCAACGTTAGGGGCCACCAGCGTCTCGAAAAAGATGGTCCGGACCTCATGCTCCTTGGCGAACCGGATGATCTCGCTCATCCGGGCGGGCAGCGGCTCCTGAAGAGGCGAGAGGCCGGCGATGGGCACCTGGGTCAGCCCGTACCTCTTGGCCAAGTAACCGAAGGCTGCATGCTGGGTGATAAAATCCTTGCGGCGGGTCTGGCCAAGCTCCCGCCGATAGGAGGCGTCAAGCTCCTGCAGCTTGCCGACATAGGTATCGCCGTTGGCGCGGTAGATCTCCGCGTGTCCGGGGTCGATCCGCTCCAAGGCGGATTGGATGGACCGGACCTGCTGCTGAGCCAACACCGGATCCAGCCAAACATGGGGATCCCAACTCGTATCCGGCTCCTGTGCGTCCTTCTTACCGCGCTTGTGCTCCTTCCCATGTTCCTCTTCCTCCTCCGGCAAGCCCTCCATCAGCTCAAGTCCGACGGCGGCTTCCACGACCTTCGATGCATCCTTCTTCATGCTCTTAAGCGCCTTCGTCGCCCAATGCTCGAAGCCGGCTCCGTTATAAACGAAAAGATCCGCGTTCCGGACCCGCTTCATCTGCTTGGTGTTGGGCTCCCAATCATGGGGTTCGGTTCCCGGCGGCAGCAATGTGATGATCTCTGCCCGGTCCCCGGCGACTTGACGGGCAAATTCCGCCATGGGATAAAAGGTGGCGACTACCTGCAGACGCCGGTCTCCAACGCCCTCCGCCGGAGAAGCGGCATTGCGGCTGCAGCCGGCGGTGATCATTATGAAGGCGGCGGCTAGCAGTCCCAGATTACGAATACGTCCATTCATGCAACATGTCCTCCTTGCCAAGGTGTACGAACCCTGGGAATGATGGTATCGACTTAATCGTAATAATTACTATTAAGATCGGATGATCCATACTCTACCCCATAACAAACGAGAGAGTCAACCCTTTATTTTGTCGTTTATTTCTTTTTTTGGTCCTATTGATCGTAATGATTACTAATTGTATGATGGTGGATATGAGGAAGGAGGCCGGTTTCATGGGCAAAATACCAGTAGTGATCCTGACGGGCTTCTTGGGCAGCGGCAAGACCACCCTGCTGCTGAAGCTGCTGGCTGAAGCCTCTGCCCGAGGACTGCAGGCGGGGGTGCTGATGAATGAGCTGGGTAGGCGGGATGTAGATGGGTTGACCCTTCAGGAGAAGATGCCGGGTCTGGCGCTAGAGAAGCTCTTCGACGGCTGCATCTGCTGTGACCGGAAGGAGGATGTCGCAGACTGCATGCTCCGGTTGATGGCCGGCTCTCCCGATGTCATCCTGATGGAGCTGACAGGAGTGGCCGATCCCGCGGAAATTGCGGAGTGTCTGACGGAGCCGAAGCTGAAGGAGCGGGTCCGTCTGGAAACGGTCATAACCGTACTGGACGCCGAGCATGTCTTGGAGTACAACAGCATCTTCTCGTCCGACCGTGCGCTGGTGCGCACACTTCGAAGCCAGGTCGAGCTGGCGGATATTGTTCTGGTCAACAAGACGGATCTGGTGAAGGAAGCCAAGCTGCGCAAGGTGACGGATACCGTGCGGAAGCTGAACGGACGGTCCGAGCTGCATCTCACCACGAACTGCGACTTTCCCTTCCATACGCTCCTGTCCGCCTGGAAGCCGCTTGATAGGCGCGATGGATCGGTTATCAGTGGAGGTCCGCGCTTCCGGATCGTCCGGCAGGGGGAAGCGTCGGCGGCGACGGCCACGGCCAGCCCAGCAGCCGAGGCCAAGTCCTATTCCCGGCTGGTTACCCTGGAGCTGCCGGGGGGCAAGCCGCTGGACCGGCGGACTGTTGAAGCTTATCTTGCATCTTGGAAGCCACGCCTGCTGCGTGCGAAGGGGTATCTCCAGCTTCAGTCTCACCAGCCGGATGATAGGGTGTCTCTGCATTACGCCGGGGGGCGCGTCCAATGGGCGGCATCGGAGTATGCGGGAGCTCCGTTCCTGGTCCTGATCGGGCTGGAGCTGGATCCGGAGACGGTTTTGGCGAGGTGGAAGGAGCTTTCATGACCTTGTCAGAGCTGGCATCCTTCAAAACCATGTTCATCGGCATCCTGCTGGAGGCCGTTCCCTTCCTGCTCCTGGGTGTGTTCGTATCCTCGGTGCTGCAGATCGCCGTGACCGAGGAGCGGCTCAGGAAGCTTCTGCCCCGCAGTCCGCTGCTGGGGCTTCTGGCTGCGGCATCCGCCGGCATTCTTCTTCCCGTATGCGAATGCGGCATGATTCCGGTAGTGCGGAGGCTGATCCGCAAGGGTATGCCTCCCTCCATGGGAGTGACCTATCTTCTGGCTGCGCCGGTGCTGAATCCGGTGGTGTTCCTGGCCACCTCCTATGCGTTCCGGGGGAGGCCGGGATATCTATACCCGAGGATGGGACTGGCCCTGGCCGTGGCGCTGGCGGCCGGTTTGGCGGTGCATCTGTTCTGCCATAGGCAGCCACTCAAGCACCGTACGGATTCCTTCTCCGACCAGCAGGAAAGCGCAGGCAATCCCCGAGGCTGGATCGGGTGGCTGGAGCATATGCTGGGTGAATTTTTCGAGATGGGCAAGTATCTGCTGTTCGGCATCACGATTGCTTCCGCCATCCAGACCTTCGTTTCCCGTGCAGCGCTTCTCGAGCTGGGCCAGCATTCCTGGACCGCGTACCCGTTCATGATGGGACTGGCCTATGTGCTGTCGTTATGCTCCACCTCCGACGCTTTCGTTGCCGCCTCCTTCTACGGTACCTTCGGACAAGGACCGCTGTTGGCATTTATGGTCATGGGGCCGATGCTGGATCTGAAGTCGACGCTGATGCTGTTCTCTTCCTTCCGCTTCCGTTTCGTGGTGGGGCTCATGGCACTGATCGTCGTTTTGGTATGGTTCGGCTCCGCCTTGGCGGCCGGCTTAGGATAAGGAGGGGGATGACGATGACCCATCGACGTTTGGCTGTCCATTATTTTGCCAGAACCGGCCTATTGGCCTTCTTCGCCTATTACATCCTGCACCTGGTCCGGGAAGGTACCTTGGTTTACTACATTGCCCCCCGAATGGAGCTGTATGTGAAGCTGGCAGCTATCGGCTTCTACGGGTTGGCGGTGCTTCAGCTGTACGTGGCCTTCCTGACGCTGTGGAGCAGCCGTGACGGGGAGGATTGCGCCTGCGGCGCCTGCACCCCGGTCTCCAAGAGCGGTTGGGGGAGCCTCTTCCTGTACGGCTTATTCGCCATTCCGCTGTTGCTGGGACTAGCTCTTCCCGATACGGCCCTTAACAGCACCCTGGCGGAGAAAAAAGGAATGAGCCTGTCCATGAACCCAGCCCCACAAGCCCAATCCCAAGCTCAGCGCCCGGCCCCGGCGCCGTCTGTTCCCGTTCCATCCGCCCCGGCGGCCTCACCCGCCCCAGGATCCGTGGCTTCACCTCCTGCGGCGGCCGGGGATTCGGTCGACCAGCTTTTTCCATACGACACGTTCTCGGAGGATCTGGCCAAGCTGGGGAAGAAGCTGTACCAGAAGGAGCGGATCACGATATCCGACAAGGGCTTCATGGAAACCTTGACGGCCATGGATTTCTACATGAACCGGTTCCTGGGCAAGAAGGTGGAGATCAGCGGGTTCGTATACCGGGAGGAGGATATGGAGGAGAACCAGCTGGTCGTGGCCCGGTTCGCGGTCCAATGCTGCTCGGCGGATTCGGCGCCTTACGGGCTGCTGGTGGAAGCGGGAAGCGGCAAGGAGCTGAAGAAGGACACTTGGATCAAGGTGACCGGTACCCTGAGCCATACCTTGTACAGAGGGAACGACATTATGAAGCTGGAGGCCTCCAAGGTGGAGAAGACTCCTGCTCCTGCCTCGCCTTATACGTATCCGGATCCGGATTTTTTTGAGAACAGCAATTGCAATCCATTTCTTCACGCCTATAATTAGGAACCATATTCAAGCAAGGATCAAGGACACGAGTGCTACTGGATACCGCCTAGAGAGAGGGGGCCCGGCTGAAACCCCCTTCGGAGATCGGATGCATTTACCCCCTTGTAGCTGCGGCATCGAAATTCTGCATCGGCAGGAGTGTAGGCGCCGCCGGGACTTTCCCGTTACCGAAGGACCGAAGGGTTTGCCGCCGGGTACTGTATCGAGTGCTGGCAGACTGAAATTGGGTGGAACCACGAGCTCGCTCGTCCCTTTGCGGACAGCGGGCTTTTTTTGATGTATGCGGATGTGTTAGGAACAGCGTTGATCAAGGACATGAGTGTTACCGGAAGCGGCCGGACAGAGAGAGGGGACACGGGCTGAGATCCCCTTCGGCAGAGCGGGTGGCATTTACCCCCTTGGAGCTGCAGCTTCGAAATCCTGTGAACGCAGGGGTGTAGGGGCTGCCGGGACTTCCCGTTACCGAAGGACTGAAGGGCCTGCCGCCCATGCATGAACGTACTGCCGGCAGGCTGAAACAGGGTGGAACCACGAGCTCGCTCGTCCCTTTGCGGATAGCGGGCTTTTTGGCGTGTTAGAACTGCGAACAGCGATAACCAAGGACACGAACCTTCGAATGGCGGCCGGACAGAGAAAGGGGACATGGGCTGAGATCCCCTTCGGCAGAGCGCGGACCGTTTACCCCCTTGGAGCTGCAGCTTCGAAATCCTGTGATGGCAGGAGTGTAGGGGCTGCCGGGACTTCCCGTTACCGAAGGACTGAAGGGTCTGCCGCCCATGCGTGACGCACTGCCGGCAGGCTGAAACAGGGTGGAACCACGAGCTCGCTCGTCCCTATTGGGATAGCGGGCTTTTTGCCGTGGAACGTCGGGTGCGGACAGCTGCAGGTGCGCTGAACGCAGCCCTTGTTCATAGATGACCCTACGAGGAGAGATGGAACATGAAAGAAGAATGGAATCAAGAAGCAATCCGACAGTTTGCCGCCCTGCTGCTGGCCCGTGCGGTGCAGCGCACCTTTCCCGGCGCCAAGCTCGGGCAGGGAGCCACCGCGGGGGAGGGCTTCCACTATGACTTGGATGTGCCCCGGCCTCTCAGCGAGTCGGACCTGGCTCCCCTGGAAGCGGAGATGAAGCGGCTTGCTGCCGAGGGCTGGAGACCGGCCTACCGGCAGGCATCCCGGGAGGAAGCCATCCGCGTGCTGGAATCCCGTGGCGAGAAGTGGAAAGTTGAATGGCTCCAGGCACTTCCTCCGGAGGAGCCGGTAGGCCTCTGGGAGCAGGAGGATTTCCTCGATGCTTCTGCAATCGGCGGACTTCCGGAGCTGCCTCCGGAAGCACCGGCCTTCAAGCTGCAGGGCGTCGCAGGCGCCTACTGGCAGGGAGACAGCAGCAGAGAGGTGCTGCAGCGGATTTACGGCGCGGCCTTTGCCGCACCCGAGGAGCTGGAAGCGTACCTGCAATGGCAGGAGGAAGCTCAGAAGCGGGACCACCGCAAGCTCGGCAAGCAGCTGGAGCTGTTCATGTTCGCGGAGGAGGCTCCGGGTATGCCCTTCTACCTGCCGAAGGGGACGCTGCTCCGCAATGCGTTGGAGAATCTGTCGCGGGAATTCCTGGCGAAGTATGGCTACCAGGAGATCCGCACCCCGCTTATCATGGACCGCCAGATGTGGGAGCAGTCCGGTCATTGGGACCATTACCGGGAGAACATGTACTTCTCAGAGCTGGACGGGCGCCAGTATGCCGTTAAGCCCATGAACTGTCCGGGGCACATGCTGGTGTACCGGAATCGGCAGCGCTCCTACCGGGACCTGCCCCTCCGGCTGGCGGAATTCGGCCAGGTCCACCGGTATGAGTACAGCGGAGCCCTGAACGGACTGTTCCGCGTCCGTACGTTCTGCCAGGACGATGCCCACATCTTCGCGACACCGGAGCAGATCGGGCATGAGGTGGGCCGGGCCATCGAGCTGATCAAGGAGATGTACGGGATATTCGGCTTCGAGTACAGTCTGGAGCTGTCAACTCGCCCTTCGGAATCCTTGGGCAGCGACGAGCAGTGGGCGGAGGCGGAGGCAGTGCTCTCCCGGGTGCTGGACGAAGCGGGATTGCCGTATCGCGTCAATCCGGGGGACGGGGCCTTCTACGGGCCCAAGATTGATTTTCATATCCGCGACGCGCTCCGGAGAAGCCACCAATGCGGGACGATCCAGCTGGATTTCCAGATGCCGGACAAATTCGGGCTCTCCTATGTGGATGAATCCAACGATAGGAAGACCCCTATTGTCATCCACCGCGCCGTGTACGGGTCCATCGACCGCTTCCTGGGCATCCTGATCGAGCATTATGCCGGGGCTTTCCCGGTCTGGCTGGCGCCGGTTCAGGTTCGGATCCTTCCCGTGGCAGGAAGCCATGCGGGTTATGCGGAAGAGGTATGCGGGAGGCTGGAGAAGGCAGGCATCCGAGCGGAGGTGGACGGCCGCGGCGAGAAGCTGGGCTACCGGATCCGGGAGGCGCAGGTCCAGAAGATTCCGTATCTGGCGGTCGTCGGAGACCAAGAGGCAGCCTCCGGCTGTGTAAGCATCCGGGAGCGGGGGGCGGAGCAGACGCGGTCCTGCGGGGTCGAGGCCTTCGCGGAGGAGTTGCTGGCGAACAGCAGGAACCGTGGCGGTAGGCCTTGACCCACGCGAGGGCGCGCGGTTGATGCGGCGGCGGAGGGATGAAGGCCAAGGGAGGCCTTTAATCGGCGCGCAGGCCAGCGCCACGCACGGCCCGACAAAAGAAACGGTCCCTTCGTCGAGGGGACCGTTTCCTTTTTGCATAAGGGGCTTCAAGAAAGCTGAACTCGGTCCCGAGGGCTTAACGCAGCCAACGGCACATATGCCTCTGGTTTGTCCGGATAAAAACAAGCCTCCGAGACCAAGGGCAAATGTGCCGTCGGTTGCCATATAGAAGGGATCGAGGGGGCTCTCGCCCCCAATCAAAGGCAAAAATGCCTTCCATCGACTCTGATGAAGGGGGAAATGATGAATGAAGGGCCAATATGCCGTTGATCTGACGGAAGGTTGCGGTTAACGAGTGAGTCGGTGAAAAGGGGCCTCTTGACCTGCCCCTCTTCATGCGCTAGCCCGCCTAGCCCATCGCCGGTGGCAATGACATTACGGTTTGGCGGCTGCCTGCTTCTCTTGCTCTTCCTTCGTTTGATTCAGCGTGGCTTGGCCTTGGGTCTGGAGGATCTGGAGAACGGCATCCAAGGTTTTGTTCTGATTCAGCACCTCGGAGAGCTCCTTCTCGGCCATAGCCTGGAACATGGGGAAGAAGCTGTTCGGAAGCTTCTGATAGTCCTGGTACAAGGTGCCGGAGATCGGCTTCAGCTTATAGAAGGCTTCGAGATTGTGGCCGTTCTTGTCCTTGATGTATCCGGTTCGGGCCAGCATGCCTCCGGATAAGGACGAACGGGACATAATCTTGGCATATTCGTCTCCGCTGATATACTTCAGCAGCTCCCAAGTGGCGCGGAGGTTGGGCGACTTGGCGTTCACCGCAAAAATCTGATTCAGGGAGAGTCCCAGCCCCGTATCCGGGTGTGCGGGATCCACCGGCACCGTGACGACCTCCCATTGCGGCAAGGGGGTATCCTTCAAAGCATCCTTGGCCCGGTTCAGGTTTTCCAGAAAATAACCGCCGTCGATCGTCATGGCCGCACGGCCCGCGATGAACAGATTGCTCTTGAGATATTCTTCCATGGAGCCGCCCCGGAATCCATCCTGCCCCGGCTCAGGCTTATAGATCGCCTTGGATTGGGCAGCATCAATAGCGGTCTGGAAGACCTTCTTCCAGCTGTCCGACTGGATGGTCATCTTCATGGCCCCTGCATCGACGAAGGCCAGGCCGTTCGTATGTCCGATCTGGGAGCCCAAGCCGAACAAGCCCTGGTCGTAGGCCTGATACAGCCCGTAGATGCGCTTCTCCTTGTCGCCGTCGGTGGGGAAACGCTTGGCCAGATTCAAGAGGTCCTCCCAGCTCATCTGATCCTTAGGGTAAGGCACGCCATATTGATCGAAGACGGTCTTATTGTAGAAGACGGCCTGGCTGTAAAAATCAGGGGCCAAGCCATACAGCTTGCCCCCGCCCTTGGAGCGGAGAAGCTCCAGAATCCCCGGGTGGATGCCGGCCGTATCGAATTTCTCCTGCTTGACGACGCCGTCCAGCTCCAGGAGCTTGCCTTCCGCCGCATACTTCTCATACTGGTTCTCCTGAAGCATGATGAGGTCCGGCTGCTGCTCCTCGATAAAGCTCTCGACGGCCTTGTCGTAATCCATATTCGGCTTATAGAGCCCGCTGGTGCTGACCACCTGCAGGTCAATGTTCGGAAACTTGGACAAGAACAAATTGCCGTACTTGGAGTAGAACGATTGCTCATCGTAATACATGATTTTGACCGTAGCCTGCTCGTCCTTGCCCAGCTTCTTCATGCCGGCCACAGCCTCATCTCCGTCCGAGCCGCTGCATCCCGCAAGCAGTCCTGCAGCCAATGCCGCCGTCAGGCCAATCCCCGTTATCCTGTTCAATCTTAATGCCTCCACTCTACCGGTTTATCTCTATCATTCTATTAACGTAACTCCGGCCTGCGAGATAACGAAAAAAGAAAAGATCGCCCCGCATCCCCCTATCGGGCCAGCGGTGGGCGATCTTATTCTTCAAGCCCCGGCGTTCTCCCGCCGGGGACGGTTCAAGCTTACGAACACCCAGAGGGCGTTCACAAGCATAAGCGACCCGGACAGGACGAAGATGCCGCGGAAGCCGATATACCCGGACAGCAGCCCGCCGGTGATGGGACCGAGCAGATTGCCGAGGCTCAGGAAGCTGCTGTTCAGGCTGTACGAGCGGCTCTCCATTCCGTCCGGCGTCGATTTGCGTATCAGCGCGTACACCGAGGGCAGCAGGCCTCCCAGGAATAAGCCCAGCAGGAACCTCCAGGCGAAGAGCTGCCACACATTCCCGGCCATGGATTGGGGATAGAGGGACAGAGCGGCGCCGATCAGCGCCAGCATAAGCACCTTCTGGGCTCCGATCTTGTCGCTCAGCCGCCCCAGGAGCGGAGAAGCCAGCATATTCGAGAAGCCGTTGACCGAGCCGACCAGTCCGGCCATGAAGGCGAGATTGGCGGCGGTGCCGTGCAGCTCCTCCACGTAGAGGGCCATAATCGGCATGCTGGCCAGATTGGCGAACTGGATGGCGAAGCAGACGGTGAACAAGGAGGGCAGCTCCCGGATGGCCAGAAGCTGGCGGAACCCATCGACGGCGGACACCTTCGGCGTGCCGGCCGGGACCTCCTTGCGTTCGAAGGTTTCCCGGACGAGCAGCATGGCCAGGAGAGAGGCGATGAACAAGAGCCCGCCCGTTATGTAGAAGATGGGCCGGTAGCCCACCGTATCCGCCAGAAAACCGCCGATGAGCGGACCGAGGATGGTGCCGGCCACGCTGCCGGACTGCAGCGTACCCATGGCGAAGCCGATCCGGTTCTTCGGCGTGTTGGCGGACAATAGTGCGATGGCGGCGGGAACGAAGCCGGAGATGGTGCCGTTCAGGAACCGGAGCAGCAGGAGATGCCACGCGTTGGTGGCCAGTCCCATGAGCGCCATGATGACGGCCATGCCGAAGCCGGAGCGAAGCAGCATCATCTTCCTGCCGAACCGGTCGGCCAGACTGCCCCAGATGGGCTGGAAGATGAACGACGATAAGAAGTTGACGGAGAAGATCAGGCTTCCCCAGACGGCCACCTGATGGGTATCGGCCATACCCAACGTCTTCAGGTATAACGGCAGGAACGGCGTGATCATGGTCATGCCGGCCATGACCAGGAAGTTGCCGGCCCACAGCACGGCCAGGTTGATTTTCCAATTCACGTGACGCTAAGCTCCTCTCGCATGTCTAAAGGGTTGTCCCTCTTATCCTACCCGAACTTCCAGCTGATCGCCAAACGGCCTGCCTTAGATCCGGTAGGTCTTGCGGAAGGCGGAGGGGCTCATGCCCATGCGCTTGGAGAAGATGCGGCTCAAGTAGAAGCCGTTCTCGTACCCGCACTCCATCGCAATCTTCTCCAGACTGTAGGAGGTTCCGGACAAAAGGGCCTTGGCCTTCTGCATCCGCAGGGCCGTTACGTGCTCCGAGGGACTGGAGCCGAAGGCCGTCCGGTACTTGCGGGTGAGCTGCACCGGCGTTAGTCCCAAGGAAGCGGCCACGGCGGACAGGCTCAAGGGCGTGCAGGCGCTCTCCCGGATCACCCGGTACGCCTCCGCCATTACCGGATCCTCCGTCGTGACGGCATCGTCCGACAGACAGTCGGGGGACCGCAGCTGCTCGAACAGGTGCTGGTGCCAGAGGTCCTTCAGCAGGTGGTCCGCCCAGCTGCCGGCGGAAGCGTCGGATTGACGGACCGCCGTGCGAAGGTGGCTGTATGTATTGGCGAGCCGCTTCACATCCGTCAGGGAGGCCTTCACGAAGGGAGGCTCCGAAGGCTTCGCGGAGCCGCCGTGACGGTGGACCAGATGGAACTGGAGGAAGTGGAAGGACAGGGGCTCCAGCACCCTGCGCTCGAAGTCCGACCCGGGGGGGCAGAGGACCAAGTCGGGGAATTTGGCAGTGCCTTCCTGGCCGCCGATCCGGTAGGCGAACCGGCCATCCACCACGGCGAACAGCGTCCAATACGCATAACGGTCGGAGGACAATTGAAACTCTTCCTTGCGGTGCCAATACACGTGATGCAGCAATTCCGGGTACCAGTCCAGCCACAGCGCTTCCGTCATGCACAGTCCTCCTTATGATCAAGGTCGGGAATGCTTCCATACCGCCGTCAATAGGGTCGCGAACAGGCCGATGGCCGCTCCGAGCCAGAAGCCGCCGGCCAATCCGTAGCTTTCATTCAGCCAGCCGGCCACGAAGGGACCGGAGAACATGCCCAGGGCATAAACGGCTTGGTAGAAGCCCATGGCGGTGGCTCTCTTGGCAGGCTCAATCTCCTGAATGGCCAGCCCCAAGAGCAGCGGCATATGAAGGCCTTGCGCGAAGCCGTTGACGGCTTGGGTGACGCATAATAGGGCGAAGCTGGGGACGAAGGGAATAAGGGCCGTACAGCAGGCGCTAACGGCAAAACCCGCCATGGCCGTGTTCCACGGGCCGTACCGGGGTGCGAACCGCTTCCCGGACAAGATAGCGGTCACCGCATGGGGGACCATGAAGCAGACGCTGAGCAGGGTCAAGCCGGCTTTGTCGGCGCCCAGCTGGATGGCCTGCGACGGGGTGAAGCCGAACATGGTGATGAAGAGAATGCCGTGAGCCAGGATGGAGAGCACGGATACCTTCAGCAGCATGGGGCTCCGGACGACGGAGGCCAGATCCTTGGCCTGCATGGGGGCGCGGCCGGGATCCCCGGGAGGCTCCTGGATGGCCCATGAGGCTAACATGCCGGCGGCTCCCGCCAATGCCCCGGCCACGAAGGTGGCGTTCCAGCCGAAGCGCTCCGCCAGGAGGCCGGATACCGCCATGCCCGCCAGCTGGCCGATGACGGTCAGGAAGCTGATGGTACCCATGGCCCGCGTGGCTTCCTCCTTCGGGTAATAGCTGGCGAAGAGGACGGTGAAGCCCACCCAGGTGGAGGCGGCGACGCCGGCCATCGCCCGGGCGGCCAAGGACCAGGCCCAGGAGCCAGGCAGGAGAAACAGCAGGCAGCTGACGGTGGCGGCGGCCATCCCGGCGATGATGAAGGGCTTGCGGACGCCGAGCCGGTCGGACCAGATGCCCAAGGGAAGGCGGACAAGAATCTGGACGAGGCCGTAGCTGCCGAGAACGATGCCGATGACGGAGTAGGAGTACCCCCGGTCCTCCAGGTAGGGGGACAGCACGGGAACATACGTATACAATCCGATCCAATACAGGATGGTCACGGCGGCGAATACCGCCATCCGTCCTGACTGTCCGGGGGCAAGGGCTTGCTTGCGTTCGACGGTCGCAGGTGCGGGCATGAGCATCCTCCTTATCACGGCGCTGCGGTGCGCCGATGTTCACTTTTCTCATCTTACCATAGAATCGGTGCATAGAGAGGGGGGAACTGGGGAACAGTATATTCCGGTATGAGCAATATGCTAAATTTTCCAAATAAGGGAGATGTCAAAACCATGCCTTACGGTGCCCACGAAACGATGGAAGTCCATGAGATTCTGAATGAGAAGATCAACATGATCAACCATTTCGGCATGTATGCCCAAATGGTGCAGGACCGCCAGCTCCGCCAGATGATCGAACGCCACATGCAGACCGCCATGCAGTCCTACGACCAGCTGGTCGGCTATACCCATGACTACAATGCAGCGTCCGGCATGCAGCGTCCTTACGGGATGCCAAGCGTGCAGCCTCAAAACATCCAGTACGGCCTCCGCAATCCGATGGACCAGGCTCCCCAAACCCAGCAGAGCCAAATGAACGACCAGCAGATTCTGGGCTCCCTGCTGTCCTGTCACAAGAACAGCGCCCGCAACCATATGCATGCTTCCCTGGAGTGCGCGGATCCGAACATCCGCCAGATGCTGATCAACGGAGCCGTCACCTGCGCGAACCAAGCGTATGAGTGTTTCATCCTGATGAATCAGCAGGGCTATTATCAAGTGCCGACCATGAACGACCATACGGCCAAAGCCTTCCTTCACAGCTATCAGCCGATGAACGAATCCATGATGACTGCCGGCCAGCAGGGCCAAGGCCAGCGCGGTTACTCCGAGCCGGGCTCCATGCAGCAGCAGATGCCTGCCGGCTCCATGGGCGGTATGGGCGCCGGCGGCGGCAGCATGAGAAGCGGGAACGCCGACATGGGAAGCGCCATGAACAATGTCAACAGCAGCAACCTGCAGCAGTAATCCTGCATGGGAGTGGCTAAAAAGTGGAAAAGAACCCGGAGCTGCGGCGTATGCAGCCCGGGTTTTCTGCTATAATAGGGGAGGTTTAATCGATTGATTTCATAAAGAAGGTGATCCCCGAACATGGAAAGATCCCGTTCGGAACGTCATGGCCGGACGCGAAGGAACAGCAAGAGGCCGCCGCTTCGGGCCGTGCTGGCCGTTGCCGCTGCGGCGGCGGTGTGTGCCGGAGGCGTGTGGATCTATGCCCAGCGGGGCAGCGAAGAGACCGCCGCCGTCTCCGGCTCCTATGCATCACCCGGCACGACGCCCGGTGCATCCGCTTCCACCGCCGCGAAGACCGCTCCGGCCTCACCCGCCGCCAGCAGCACGCCGGCGGCAAGCTCTGCCCCTTCGGTCAAGCCGTCTCCGTCGGCGGCCGCAGGGCTGCCCGTTACTCCGAAGCCGGAGAGCGTTCCGGCCTCTGCCGGAGGCAGCGTGAAGCTGGCCTTTGTCGGCGACGTCCTGTTTGCCAGCACGGTCGAAACGACCCTGAAGCAGATGGGGTATGATTATCCCTACCGCGAGCTGAAGCAGGAGCTGCAGCAGCCGGATTGGACTGTAGCCAATCTGGAGACTCCGATCTCCGTCCGCGGAGAGGAGCAGAAGAAGGAGTATACCTACCGATCCAGACCCGAGGCCTTGAAGCCCTTCAAGGAAGCTGGCTTCGATCTAGTGAATCTGGCCAATAACCACATCATGGACTACGGCGTGGACGGCCTGCTCGACACCTTGAAGGCTTTGGATCAGGAGGGCATCCACCGGACCGGCGCCGGCAAGAATGTGGCCGAAGCCTACCAGCCGGTGATCCTGGAGAAGAACGGGATCAAGACCGCTTTTCTGGGCTTCAGCCATAAGGTGCCGGACAATTCCTGGAAGGCGGGGGCCACGAAGCCCGGCACCACCCAGCTGTATGATACCAAGCCGGCTCTGGAGGCCATCGCCAAGGCCAAGAAGGAAGCGGACCTGGTGGTGGTGATGACCCACTGGGGCGAGGAACGCAAGGACCGGCCCCTGGAGACCCACCGCACTATGGCGCATAAGTTCATCGACGCCGGCGCCGACTTGATCATCGGTTCCCATCCCCACGTCCTGCAGGGCTTCGAGCAGTACAAGGGGAGATGGATCGCCTACAGCTTGGGCAACTTCCTGTTTACCACGAATACGGTGCCCGCCACGTGGGAGACCGTCGTGCTGAACGCGGAGTGCTCGAAGACCGGCGACTGCAGGATGTCCGCCGTTCCGGTGTGGAACAAATTCGCCCGTCCCATCCGGATGGAGGCTGCGGACGGAGATAAGCTGTTCGACCGGCTGTCCTCCATCTCTTACGGAGCGAAGGTCGACCGTGAGGGACGCATCGAAGCCGCGGCTAGCGGAGCCGCCCGGTAAAGGGACGGCTTGCATGATTTGGCAGCCATAGCGCAAGGGAATCGCGAACACAATAACCGTACCAACACCAGGGAAAGGACCGAGGGTTATGACACCGAGAATCCCCAGGTTATGGACGGTTACCGCGGCGGCGATCCTGGCTGCCTCCTTCTTGGTCAGCGGCTGCGGGCGGGAGGGCGCCTCCTCCGGCAATTCCGGAGGAGCAAGCCCTTCTCCCTCCGGCGCCTCCGCTGACCAATCGATGCCGGCCCCGGCTGCAGATCAGGCCGAGGCCGACCCGTCTCCCGCTGCCGGCTCCGGATTGGCCCCGGGATCGTCCGGGACGCAGACCGTACCGGTGGAGCCGGACGTAGGGGCAAGCGGGGCCGATGCCCAGCGTGAGCCTGCTGCCGGGCCGCCCGAGGCGGACCGCATTGCCTATCTGACCTTTGATGACGGTCCTTCCGGCAATACGGAGTCGATCCTCCGCATCCTCCGGGAATCCGGCATCAAGGCCACCTTCTTCGTCACGGGCAAGGAGTCCGAGACGGATAAGGAGCTCTACCGGAGAATAGCGGCCGAAGGGCACAAGCTGGGCAACCATACATACACCCATGATTACACCAAGCTGTACAAGGAGCCGGGCGCTTTCATGGAGGACGTCCGGAGGCTGGACCGCTTCCTGCAGGAAACGGTGGGCCAAGGCTCGGACATCCTCCGGTTCCCCGGCGGCTCCAATACCCGGCTGGGCCGGCGGAAGGGGGAGCCCTGGATCATGCCCCAGCTGGTGAAGCGGGTGCGGGCGGAGGGCTACCAATACTTCGACTGGAACGTCACCTCGACGGATGCCGCTCAGGCCGTCCAGCCCAAGGCGGACATCATCTCGTCCGTCATGGCGCTGGCCCGGGGCAAGGAGCGGATTATTGTCCTGATGCACGACGTGACGGTCAAGAAGACAACCGTCGAAGCGCTGCCCGAGGTCATCCGGGGGCTCAAGGACATGGGCTTCCGGTTCGCCGCGCTGGACAAACAATCGTTCACCACCCAATTTCTCAAATCTGACTAAGGCGGGACTTATGGACATGTGGGATAGCATTCGGAACGTGTATTGTGTGGGAAGAAACTATAAGGCCCATGCCGAAGAGCTGGGCAATGAGCTGCCGAAGGAGCCGATGCTCTTCACGAAGCCGACCCATGCCTTGACGGCGATGGACGGAGGGACGATCCCCGTTCCGGGCAACCGGGGAGAGGTCCATTACGAGGCGGAGCTGGTGCTTCATATCGGCAGCGCCTATGAGCCGGGCAAGCGGGCGGACCTGTTGGTCGACCGCTTCGCCTTCGGGCTGGACCTGACCCTGAGGGACGTCCAGTCCGTCATCAAATCGAAGGGTACTCCGTGGCTGCCTGCCAAGGGGTTCCTGCGCTCCGCCACCCTGGGGGAGTGGATGCCGTTCCCCGGGACCGCGGCGCTGGCGGAGAAGGACTTCACCTTGACGAGGAACGGGATCGAGGTTCAACGGGGCAATGTGTCCCGCATGATCTTCGACATCCAGACCATCCTCGACTTCTGCGCAGAGCATTATGGGATCGGCCCCGGCGATGTTATCTACACCGGAACGCCGGAGGGCGTCGGCGCCGTACAGGACGGGGACCGCTTCGAGCTGGCTTGGGGCGGCGAGCCGGCAGGCTCCTGCTCGATCAAGCTGGTATAGATGTAATCCGTTGATGGAAGGCCCCACCTCAAAAAAACAGCGGCTGCCCGGACCTGACAGGTCTCGGACAGCCGCTGTTGTTGTAACCGGAGAAGCAGACATCAGCTCTTGGCCGTCTCCTCCAGCATCTCATCCCGGTATTCCTCCCGGATCTCCAGAATCCTAGGCAGGTTGGCGAAAAAAGCGTCGACGACAGCCGGATCGAAGTGGCTGCCCCGCTCCTCGTGGAACAGGTTCAGAATGCGGTCCAGCTCCCACGCCTTCTTATAGACCCGGTCGCTGGCTAGGGCATCGAATACGTCTGCGATGGCGGTGATTCTGCCGTACAGATGGATCTCCTCCCCCCGAAGCCCCCGGGGATAGCCCTTGCCGTTCCACTTCTCGTGGTGCTCGTAGGCCACAATAGCGGCGGTCTTCAGAATCCGGCGGGACGAATTTCGGAGAAGCGAATAGCCGATGTCCGTATGGGACTTCATGATGTCGAATTCCTCGTCCGTCAGCTTCCCCGGCTTCTTCAGCACCGAGTCGGGAATGGCCACTTTGCCGATGTCGTGCATGGGGGAGGCCATCTTCAAGAGCTCGGCTTCTTCCCGGGGCATCCCTAATCCAATAGCCAGAACATAGGAATATTCCGCTACGCGCTTGACGTGGTTGCCCGTCTCCTTGGACCGGCTTTCGCCGATCTCGCCCATGGTGAAGATGATCTCCTTCTGGGTCTCCTCGATCTCGGTATGCAGCTGAACGGATTCCAGCGACTTGCCTGCGTAGGAAGCGGCGAGGGTCAGATACTCCAGGTCCTTCGCGGAGAACACCTCGGATTCGGTCAGCTTGTTGACGGCCTGGTAGGCCCCGATGATCTCCCCGTCATTGTTGCGGAAGGGGACGACCATCAGCGCTTTGGTCCGGTAGCCGGTCGTCTTATCGGTAGCCAGGGCGCCGGTGGCGAGGACCATCTTATAGGGTTCGTTCGTGTAGGCATCATCGATGAAGATGGGCTCGCCCGTGCCGATGGCATGACCGACCAGCCCGGCGGTGAGAGGAATGCGGATGCCGCTTACGCCATGGGCGACCGTGGTGTACAGCTCATTGCGGTGCCGGTCCACCAGCCAGACGCTGCACCGGTCCGAGACGATCATCTCCCGTCCCATGTTGGCCATGAGCATCAGCACCCGGTCCAGGTGGCGCTCGTTGGCGATTTTCGCCGTATAGTCGAAGATGACGCGCAGCATTTCCTCCGGCTGCAGATCGTGTTTTACTTTGGATTCGATAACGTGTTCATCACGGGTCGTCAACGGTGCCCCTCCCCTGGGAAGATAGATGTGTCCAATTTATGTATACTTCCCCATTGACGGTCCAAATCCTTCCGACCATTCGATATTTTTCTTCAAGATTCGCGCGTCTGTAACCGATTCACCGACAAAACGGCTGGGCAGGAGGACCTGCACCAGCCGTTTGATTATGAAAATGCTTTATGGCAGGACCAGCCTTCCCTGCTCCTTCAGCGAGCCCAGCTCATGGGCGCGGATCTCGGAGGGTGACAGGGTGTAGAGGGAGTCGCTGATATAGAGGAGGCGGTCGATGGAGCGGGAGCCGTCGTACCAGACGTCCCCGGACTTCAGCTGATCGTCCTCCGACAGGTGCGTTAAGGTGCCGCGGAGCTGGAAGCCGTCCTGCAGATCCACTCTATAGATATAGGCGCCTTGGAAAGCGAACTGGCCGTATGCGGAGGACCCTTGCTTCTTCTTCGCTTCCTCCGATACGTTCATCACCGTCACGGGGAAGGCCATTAGCCCCTTCTCCTTGGAGAAGAGCAGTGCCTTATGATTGCGGAGCAGCTCCGAATCGGTCCCCCGGTCGCCGATGGACGTCTTGAACAGCTCCTTCGGGTTTGCGACATCGCTGACGTCGAACATCGCGATCTTCATGCCTTGATAATAGGCGGCATTGCCATCCTTGGAGGCTACGGCGTCTTTGCCGAAGCCGATAAGATGAGTCTCGTCATAAGGATGGAGGTAGTCGCTGTATCCGGGAATCTTCAGTTTCCCCAGAATAGTAGGGTGGTGCGGGTCTGCCAGATCCAGCACGAAGAGAGGGTCCACCTGCTTGAAGGTCACCATGTACCCCCGCCCACCCATGAACCGGACCGAGTAGATGCGCTCGCCGGGTGCAATATCCTCCACCTTGCCGGTCACGTTAAGCGACTCATCCAGGACATACACATTGTTCTTGGAGGTGTATTCGTCGTTTCTCCAGCTCTCCCCCTTGGTGGTGGCGATCCGGAAGAAGCCCCCGTGCTCATCCATGGAGAATTGATTCAGGATGTTCCCGGGTACGCTGCCTTCGGCGCTGAACCGGACCTGGCCTTCGTCCATCCGGAACTTGAAGAGGGTGGTGGTATGCTCCGGCGCCACGGCGACGGACTCCTTGGACGAGGTGCTCGTGCCTTCCCCCATGACCCGGGGAATGGGCTTATACCGGGAGACGGCAACGTACAGATTCTTCTCGGAGGCGTACACGTTCTGGGCGGATCCCAGGTAGGCGGAGACCTGTGCCTTCTTCTCCGGCTGGGCGATGTCGATACCGGCGATGACGAGATACGAATCCATGGGAGACTCCGGAAAATACCGGATGCGGCTGTAATCCAGCGCAACCGGGCCTTCCGGTACGGCGGTGTCGCGGTAAGAGGGAGCGGGCAGCTCCTTGTCGCCGTTCAGGATGGTGTATCGGTCGGCGGTCTGATCGGATAGAACATACAGCTGGCTGCCGATCTTGCGGGACGTCACGTACCGGCCTTCCATGGATACCTCCTTCACCACTTTGGGGGCCGAAGGCGTAGAGATGTCGTAGACCAAGGTTTTGACGGAGGAGCTGCGATTGGGAGCGATCATTCTCTTCTTCTCCATCAGTGGAGAAGAAGAGGAGATGCCGGCCGGTTCATCATAGGACATGCCGATGACCGTCAAGCGTCCGCCATCCACATACAGCTCGATGGGCTGAAGCTCCTTGGTGTTCATGGGAATCGCCGATACCAGCTCCAGCCGGTCCGCCGGGTATGCCCGTGCGATGATGACTTGATCCCGGTTCACCCGGTAGATGAACTCCCCGTCCGTCTTGACGACGTCGGCTTCATCGACGCCTTGTACTTGGACGTTGGTCGTGGAGTAATCGGCAGAGGATTTGGCCTTGCTCTCCGCTGCCGGCGCAGATCCCTTTTCCAATGCCGCTCCTGCAGCCGGAACGGCAACCGCTTCTCTGCCCATGGTGACGGCTTTGCCGTAGACCTCCATACTGGCTTGGCTTTCCTTCAGAAGCTTCTTCAGATTGGAATAGGACTCCACGGCGGGAATCAGCTTGGATTCATGATCGATGGTTACCAGGCGGTTGGTGCCGTCCCACTTGACGACCGTGCCGAAGGCTTCGCTGAAGAAACGGACGGGAACCATGGTGTACGTACCGTCCATGACGGCGGCGGTGCCCAGCTCGAGGGGCTTGCCGTTCCTCATGGCTTGGGTGCTGCCGATGCGGAAGGTGACGGACGTCTCGCCTTGGATGGCGGTGACGGACTCCGTTTCCTCCTCGTAGCGGACGGTAGCGCCCAGTGCCTCAGCGATGTTGCGGAGCGGCACCAGCATGGTGCTGCCCTCTAGACGGGCGGGGGTATCGAGAACCAGCCCGCTTCCGTTGACGATGATGGCATAGGAGCCATCAGCCGGAATCTGCGGCGAGCCTCCGTGATCGGCGGCGTCAGCGGTTCTCATCTGGGCGGCGACGCCGTAGGCTCCCGCCAATAGGGCCGCGCTCAAGGCAGCGGTGAGCAGGGTGCGGGATTTCATGGAGAGTGGACCTCCTCGGGTACTTGGATTGGCAGGATGTGCACGTTCCTGTTTGGCCTCTCTGACGAGCGCAAGAGCTGGAAGGTTGCAGCGGATTTCCCACCGTACGCCAAAAAAACCTCCGAACGCCGGATAACCGGTGCTCGAAGGCTGAAAAGGGACATTATTTGGTCAATTCTTCCATCTGCTCGATCAGGCTCTTGAATACGTCCATGGCTTGACGGATCGGCTCCGGCGAGGACATGTCGACTCCGGCCTTCTTCAGGATGTTGATGGAGAAGTCGCTGCCGCCGGACTTCAGGAAGCCCAGATAGCGGTCCACGGCCGGCTGGCCCTCATCCAGGATCTGCTTGGAGAAGCTGGTGGCGGCGGAAAAGCCGGTGGCGTATTTGTACACGTAGAAGCTGTTGTAAAAGTGGGGAATCCGGGCCCATTCCATCTCGATGTCCTTGTCGACCACCATCTCGGAGCCGTGGTACTTCAGATTCAAGTCGTAATAGATCTTGCTGAAATCCTGCGGGGTGAGCGCTTCGCCGGCTTCGGCGCGCTCGTGCACCAGCTTCTCGAATTCCGCGAACATGGTCTGGCGGAAGACAGTGGTGCGGAACTGGTCGGCGTAGTAGGTGAGCAGGTACATTTTCTCCTTGGGGTCGGTGGACTTCTTCAGCAGATAATCCATCAGCAGCGCCTCGTTCAGCGTAGACGCCACCTCCGCCAGGAAGATGGTGTATTGGGCGAAGCGGTACTCCTGGTTCGTGTCGGACAGATAGGAATGCATGGCATGGCCCATCTCGTGCGCCAAGGTGAACATGCTGTTCAGATTGTCCTTATGGTTCAGCAGCACGTAAGGGTGGGTGCCGTATGCGCCCCAGCTGTAAGCGCCGCTGCGCTTGCCCTCGTTCTCGTAGATGTCGATCCAGCCTTGGCTGAAGCTCTCGGACAGTACCTTCAGATAATCCGAACCCAACGGCTGCAGCGAGTCCTTCACCGTTTCCTTCGCTTCGTCGTAGGTGATCTTCATGTCGAACTCCTCGACCAGCGGGGCGAACAGATCGTACATATGAAGCTCATCGACCTTAAGCAGCCGCTTGCGGAGCTTCATGTACCGGTGCAGCAGGGGCAGAGACTCATGGATCGTATCGATCAGATTCGTATAGACGGCCTTGTCGATGTTGTCTCCGAAGAGCGACATCTCGAGAGCCGAAGGATACTTGCGGGCCCGCGCGTAGAAGATGTTCTTCGTCACGTTGGCGCTCAGGGTGGAGGCGATGGTGTTCTTCTGCTTGGCGTAGGTGTCGTACATGGCCTTGAAGGCAGCCGCGCGGACTTCCCGGTTCTTGGACTCCAGGAACTGGATGTACCGTCCGTGGGTCAGCTCCACCTCTTCGCCGTTCTCGTTCTTCACCTTCGGGAACTTCATGTCGGCATTGTTCAGCATGGAGAAGATGGTGCCGGGCGCCGTGGAGATGTTGCCCACCTGGGCCATCAGAGACTCCTCGGCCTTCGACAGAACGTGGGCCTTCTGGCGGACCATCTCCTCCAGCGTCAGCTTGTAGAAGCTGAGCACCGGGTCGTTCACCAGGGCGTTCAGCTGCTCATCGGACAGGCTCAGGATTTCCGGCGTGATGAAGGACAGCGCTTCGCCGGTTTCGACGGAGAGCTTCTTGGATTTCTCGGATAAGGCCATATAGGTGGGCTCGGCGGTATCCTCGTGATGCCGCATGTTGGCATAGACGTAGAGGCGCTCCGAGTGGAGGGAGATTTCGTCCTCCAGCGCGAACACATCCTTGATCGCCTGGGCGTTGTCCAGCTTGCCCTGGAAGCCGGCCGCTTTCTTCAGCAGCTCCTTGACTTCGTTGTATTCCTTATCCCAGGCCGCCTGGTCGGCGAATAGATCCTCCAGCCGCCAGCGGTGCTCTGCGGGAACTTCGGAACGTTTCATAACTTGGTTCATGGGAACCCTCCTGTTCGTATTGGGTTTGCCGCCCGAATGGACGGCGGTAGGAACAGCCGGTGCGGCACAGGCCGCAAGCAGGCTGAAGGTAAGCGTGAAGAGCAGCATGCGCCGGTGCATACGGTCGGAGCCTCCTTGTTCCGGCCGCTGCCGGAAGCGCGAGACGCGCCGTTGGCGGCGCTCGGCATTCCGTTGGGAAGCGGCACGAGTTTTAGAGGTTAGTATGCGCCCGTTCGGTTGGCAATTATTCGGGATTATCCCATGGTGAAGAGACTGTAGACGATCAGGAAAAAGGAGAACGCCATCATGACCGCCGCCATGAGGGCCAAGCCTCTCTTGAAGGAGGGGTGAAGCGTATCCTTCTTCATGATCAGGATCAATGCAAAGCTAAACGAGATGATTACAAACGTCGTAATGGTTCCGATATCCGACATGGACATTCACCTTTCCGCCTGACAATTCCATTCCGCCGGCTCCTTCACTCGCAGACCTCGAGGCCCGCTGGAAAATGCCACCATTCCCCGGTTCTTATTGTGTTCGCCGTCCGGGAGGAAAATTCCTTTTTTCCGGAGCGATTCCTTCCCGTTGCAGGGAACCATATCCGGTAGGGCCGGAAGCTGCCGGCCGAAACCATTGTAAAGGACGGGGGAAATGGGACAGACGGTGATGGAAAAGAAGGCGGATGCGGCCGGGACCACGGCGGCCACGGAATGGCGGCCTGTCAACTCAGGGCAAACGTCCCCGGCAGAGGGCCTAAATGCCGCCCAATATGTGTTGAAGCAGCTGGCGGAGTGGGGCGTGGAGCGGATCTATGGGGTCATCGGTGACGCTACCCTATATGTATTGGACGAGATGGCGAAGCAGAACCGGATTCGGTACGTCCCGTGCCGGCACGAAGAAGCGGCGGCTCTGATGGCCTCGGCGGAGGCCAAGCTGACCGGGAAGCTCGCGGTCTGCATGGCCACCAGCGGACCGGGCATCGTGAATCTGATGAACGGCCTGGCGGATGCGGCGGCGGACAAGGTGCCGGTGATGGCGATTACCGGCCAGGTGGATACGGCCAAGATGGGGACGCGGACGAAGCAGTACATCGACCAGCAGCGTTTGATGGGCGGAATCACGGCGGCGACGGAGCTGCTGGCCCATCCGGACGCTCTGCCGGAGACGCTGCAGCGGCTGCTGACGGAGGCGGTGACGGCCGGCACCGTGGCTCATCTGTCGGTGCCGAGGGATCTGTGGCGGATGACGGTGAAGGGCGTCACCGCCGGGTATCCCGCGCACCTGCACCAGAGCATGCAGGTGCCGAATGATCCGGTGGAGAAGGCTGCCGCCCTTCTCCGGCAAGCGTCCCGGCCCCTCCTGTACCTGGGCCGGGGCATTGCTTCGGCGGCGCCGGAGGCGCGGGAGCTGGCGGAGCTCGCCTCCGCTGCCGTGGTGACGACGCTGCCGGCCCGCCCGCTCTTCCCGAATGACCACCCGCTCTACGCGGGTGGTCTCGGGCAAGCGGGCAGTGAGGCCGCCAGCGTCTTAATGGCCGAGGCCGATCTGCTCCTCCTGCTGGGCGCCACCTGGTGGCCCGACGATTACGCCCCGGCGGATGTCCGGGGCACCGTCGTCCAGGTGGACGCAGCGCGGGAGCAGCTCGGCATGGGCCATCCCCTGCACCACGGCATCGTCGGCGACCTCCGGGAGGTGCTCCCGCGCCTGATCGCCGCCCTGCGGCAAGGGCAGGGGGGAGCCGGGACTATGGCGGCTCCCCCGGACCGGGCGCCCTGGGCGGAGCGCATCGCCCGGGAGGCGAAGGCGTGGAAGGCCGCCATCACGGAGGAGGCGGCCAAGGATGGCTCACCCGTGCCGCCGCAGCGGGTGATGAAGGCGGTCAGCGACGCTGCGCCGGAGGGCGCCGTGCTGTGCGTGGACACGGGCGACCACACGCTGTGGTTCGACCGGATCTTCCAGGCCAAGCCGGGCCAGCGGGTGCTGGTATCCGGTCGGTGGCGCACCTTGGGCTTCGCGCTGCCGGCGGCCGTGGCGGCTTCCCTGGCGGAACCGGAGCGCCGGGTCCTCGCGATCGCCGGAGACGGAGGGGCCGTTCAGACGCTGATGGAGTTCCAGACGGCGGTGGAGCTGGAGCTCCCGCTGGTTCTCCTCATCATCGACAACGGCGCTTACGCCATGGAGCGCAACCGGATGGAAGGGGCGGCGCTGATTCCGCTGGGCAGCGCCATCCGCAACCCGGATTTCGCCGGAGTGGCGGAGGCATGCGGCGGCAAGGGGTACCGGGTGCAGACGGCGGCGGAGCTGGAGGAAGCACTGCTCCAATCCCTGCAGGCGCGGGGGCCGTCCCTGATCCAGGTCCGCACCGCACCGGACCGGGTGCCGCATACGAAGCTCTGATTCCCGCACCGCAGCATCACCAAAAAAACGGTTGGACCGGGATAACTCCCGGATCCAACCGTTTTTCATTCCTAAGACATGTAATTCCGTCCGGCCGCATTGGAGGTCCGGGACAAGGCTTCGATCTGCTGGATCTCCGTGCCCGCCGTATCGATAAGCTGCTGCAGCTGACGGATCTGGCGGATCTGGGCTTGGGCTTGCACCTCGATCTGGTTCTGAGTCTGGGTCAGCTCGCGCTGCACCTGCTGCAGATGCTGGTAAGCGGTGTTCACCTGTTGGGAGAAATTGCTGACGCCGGCCTGGGTCAGGTTCATCGGCTGCTGCTGCAGTCCGGTTTGGCCTGCTTGAGTGCCATAGCTTCCGGAGGTGTAACCGGTGTTGACCGGATTGCCATAGCCAGCTCCCGTCCCTGTGGTTCCATAGGAGCCGGTGTAGCTGCTCTGAACGGGAGTGCCGGAATAAGAGCTTTGAACGGGAGTGCCGGTGTAGGAGCTCTGAACGGGACTTCCGGTGTACGTGCTCTGAACCGTGCCGGATGTTCCGGCTCCCGTCGCGGTGCCGTAAGCGGTTGTATTGCGGTCGTTCAGGCCGGTGTAGCTGCTTGTCGCATTCCCATATTCTTGCGATGTGCCGGAGCCGGCAGCGGTGCTGCGGGTTCCGTAATCCTTGGACGCATCAGCAGCCTGATTGCTTTCCGGCTGGATGCCGTAACGCTGGTTTTGCGAATTTTGCATGTCGCATACCTCCGTCTTCCGAATGGTCACTTCCGTTATTAGTTTGATCGGAAGACGGCATTTTATGCATATACAGGAAATCGTTTCGAAGATTCAAGATTATGCTTGGCCGTGGGCCGGGACAGCGGACCGGTCCTTCTTGCGCTTGCCCAGCCACAGGGTGGCGGCGACGCCGGCGGCGACTACGATCCATTTCCCCCAGGACAAGTCCTCGGTGAAGCCCTTCAGTATGGGCTCGCTCATAATCATCTTGATGGCCGTGAAGGCCAAGACGCCGGCGCCGGCATAGACGATGATGGGGAACCGTTTTACCAGGGTGATGAACAGGGTGCTGCCCCATACGACAATCGGAACGCTGACCAACAGGCCGATTACGACCAGCAGGAAGGAACCGTGGGAGGCGCCGGCAACGGCCAGCACGTTATCGATGCCCATGACGGCGTCGGCGATGATGATGGTCCGGATGGCGGCCATTACGCTGTTCTTCGCCTCGATTTCATGATCCTTGTCATCGGCCAGGAGCTTGTAGGCGATCCACAGGAGCAGCAGGCCGCCGGCCGCCAGAAGGCCTGGAATTTTGAGCAGCCAGACGACGGCAATGGTGGAGATGATCCGGATCACGATGGCGCCGGCCGTTCCCCAGAAGATGACTTTCCGCTGGTTGTCCTTCGGGACGTTGCGTGCCGCCATGCCGATGACGATGGCGTTGTCTCCCGCCAGGACCAGGTCGATCAGGATGATGCTTAACAAAGCCGAGAACCATTCTACGCTTAACAATTCCATATGCATTTCCTCCAGATATCCGAGTTTTTATATCTTTCTTTCTTTTGCCACGCCTTATGCCTGACCCATGAAGCCCGTCTTGCCGTCCCCCTTCCCGGTGAAAAATAAAAAGGACCTCATCCCTGGCGGATAAGGTCCGGTCTCTTTTTCATCAAAAAAGACCTTTACCCGCTCAGGCAGGCAAAGGTCTTGCAACAACTCACGTTGTTGATATAGCCGGGGATGGTGAATCCCGAACTGACGACTATATCGTAAAGCTACTCCCCTTTGGAGGTATTCTGTTGTTACACTTATCATAACAAGAGACAAATTCGGTTGTCAATCCCTAAACTTGGCGGAAAGCTTGCAAAATTTGCTGCCGTTCTTCTTCGCTTCCGTCGTAGGCTTCCTTCGAGAAGCGCTCCTCGGCCCACTGCATCATGGCCGGACGGCTCAGGAAAGTATGGCAGTCCTCGCCCCATTGATCGGAGATTTCCCGGAGAATCAGGGTTTTTCCGTTAATCTCCACGGTCAGCATGTTCCATTTGTCCTTCTTGTAAATCTCAACCTTCTTGATCATGTTAATCGGCTCCGTTTCTTGACCCTGCGGCCTTTTCCATCGTTTTTCTACTATACCCCAGGTAGGAGGTTTCATTCAAGTGTCGCAGTTCAGGGATTGCCAGTAGATGGAAAAGATGCTACAATCCGGGTTACCTCCGGATACCGGAGGATCCCGCCGGGGAAGAGAGCTTGCCCGGGGGCAGAATGAGCGGAGCAGAGGAGCGATACCGATGGGAAACAAGGAGTATTACGAGCAGCATGGCTTTGCGATGACGTGCAGGTCTTATCCGGAATATGTCCGGATGTTCGCCTGCGATCCGTCGCTACGGGAAGGTGCACGCGTGTTGGATGTGGCCGGGGGAGCTTCCTCCTTCGGGGCAGGCGCCCGGCAGAAGGGACTCCATGCCGTTGCGGCAGACCCGCTGTACGGTCTGTCGGCGGAGGAGATGGAGGCCCATGGCCTTCGGGAGCTGGAGGAAGCGGCGGGCAAGCTGGCCGGGCTGACCCATAAGTTCGATTGGACGTATTACGGCTCCCTGGAGGAGCATACGAGGCGCAGGAGGGAATCCTTGAACTTGTTCCTGCAGGATTATATGGCCATGCAAGGCACGGGTGCCTATGTTCGGGCCGGGTTGCCCGAGCTGCCTTTTGAGTCGGGAGCCTTCGACTACGTATTCTGCAGCCACTTCCTGTTCCTGTATGCAGAATCCCTGCCGTATGAGTTCCATCTCAGCGCCCTGTTGGAGATGGCCCGGGTGTGCAAGCCGGGGGGAGAGCTGCGGATCTATCCGCTGCTGGATCTGAAGCAGCGGCCCTATGAACGCTTGGATGACCTGATGGCTGAGCTGCGTTACAGCGGGCTGGAACCGGACCTGATAGAGTCCGGGCTGCCCTTTATTCCAGGCTCTGTCCGGCTCCTCCGGGTAGTCAACCCCGGCAGGAAATCGTTGATTAACCCCTAGCCACATGGTATAATTTAACTACTCGTCACTTCCGTGGCGATATACATTTATATGCCCGGTCGGGGCATGCTTTTCCGCTTAAGCGGGAAGCATAGGAGGTTATTCATTTGAAGGGTACAGTGAAATGGTTTAACGCAGAGAAAGGCTACGGCTTCATCCAAGTTGATCAAGGCAACGATGTATTCGTGCACTACTCCGCCATCACTGGCGACGGCTTCAAGACGCTCGAGGAAGGCCAACAAGTGGAATTCGACATCACTCAAGGCAACCGCGGGCCGCAAGCCGCTAACGTGGTTAAACTGTAAGAGACTTTCCGAAATCCCACGGCTCTCCACGGAGAGCCGTTTTTATATGTTTGGTAGAATCTAAAGAAGCCGATTCTCCTGTTGGGGGGAATCGGCTTTATTTGGTCTGCGGTGCGCATTTAATCCCCCAGTCCCGTCTCAGGCCTGCGCTGGACAGAGGACCACAGCCGCTTGTTGCGGTATTCGAGCTCGCTGCCGATTTCGGGGCCGAACCATGCCGGCGCCACGAAGGCCAGCGCTTCTTCCTCCGACTGAAACTCCGTCTCCACGGTCAGCAGATCGAATTGGTGGTATTCGTCGATCTCGATCAATCGCCCCGACGGATCCTGCACCTTGGTGCGGGTCTTGATCAGAGGAGAGTAGCCGGAGTCGTCCAGGAGCTGATGATAGATCTCGGCGCTGATCTCATACTCCACTTCCCCGCGGGAGAGGCCGTGCCCTTTCTTGAAGGTGTGGGTGAAGACCGGCTTGCTGCCTTCCGCGAAGAGCTTGCGGACCCGGATTTCCTCCGTCTCCGTAAGAGCCAGGTAGGTCTGCTCGATCGTCCGGCGGCTGACCACCTTCAATTCGCCGCTATCGATTTCGCGCTTCGGGAAAGCGTTCAAAAGGTATTTGCGTTCGATTTCTTGGTTCATACGGATTCCCCTTTCGATATGGTAATCGGGACATCGCCCGTATTCCTCTGCAGGAAGTGGGTGGTGACAAAGCCGATGCCGGCCAGAACGGCGGTAGCGGCCGCGAAGCGGTATAGGATCACTCCGCCCCATAGATCGTAGATGTGGCCTCCGGCAAAGCCGCTGATTAGTCCGGCTGCGCCGCTCCAAGCGATATTGTAGACCGCCTGCCCCGTGGCCCGGTATTCATCCGGTACGATCTGCTGAATGTAGCGGAGCGCCGTGACCAGGAAGATGCCGAACGACAGGCTGTGCATGGCCTGGATTGCGATGATCCAGCCGGGACCCTGCGCGAGACTCATCAGGAAGAATCGGATCGCATAGACCGCACAAGCGACGGCAAGCAGGGGCAGCTCCTTGTACTTGTGGCCGTGCTTGCTCAAGTAGAACAGCACCGGGATCTCGCTGACCGCCGAGGCCATCCATGCCAGGCCGACCAGATCTTTGTCCGCCCCCAAGTCCTTCATATACAAGGCCAGGAAGCCGTCGTTGCTGCGGTGGGCGATGGACATGACCAGAATCAGCACCAGGAACAAGAGGAAACGTTTCGAGAACACCACTTTCCATACGCCGGAGAGCTCCATCCGCTTCATCCCCGCCCGATTATCCTTCAGGAAGAGTGCCAGGAGCAGGGATAGAGAGACGCTGCCGATGGTCAGGTAAGCGATGACGCTTACTCCCATGCTGGTCAGGACGAACCCGCAGAGAACGGCGGCGAAGGCGAAGCCCATGGAGCCGAAGATACGGAAGCCGGCATAGCTCTTGCCCGTCGACTTGACATGGAGCAGGATCTGGCTGTCGTTCAAGCCGTTCAGCGGGGTCTGGAAGAAATAGAATCCGGTCATGATGATGAACAGAATGCTGTAGACGTCGGTCCGGAACAGCAGGAGGACCATGATCAGCTGGCCCGCCAGGACGGCAAGGATGGTTTTCTTCAGCGTCTGGAAGCGGTCGCTCAGAAGCCCCCATACCAGATTGGAGACGATGCCCATAGCCGGCCCTATGGAGTACAGGGAGCCGATCTGCAGCTTGCTGTAGCCCAGGGAGTCGAAGTATAACGGGAAGAAGGAGATCACCAGTGCCATGGTCATGAAGTAGGAGAAGGAAAAGGTCTTGATCACCGGTTCTTGAGACATGCGGATAAACACCTTGCCTTTCTAGGAGATAGGACCCTGCGGCCTCTTATCCCCGAAGCTGCTCGGCCGGACGGATCCGGGCGCTGTTTTTGGCGGATAAGCGAAGAGACCAGGTCACCACCGCGAGCTCCGCCACCACTCCGAAGGATTGGGCCAGAACACCGATGCGGCTGTTCAAGCCGGGAGCGGCCAGGAGCCCGCCGATCAGAATCAGGACGGTGACCAGCACGTTGGAGGCCTGGGACCAGACCATAACCTTGGTCTCGCCGCGGAGCATGAGCAGACCGTTGGAATAGTCCAGCCACGTGAAGGCCAGGGTCATAATCATGAAGAACCGCAGGGTTAGAAGACTTTCATGCAGCAATTGGGACTTGGCGCCGAGAACAACCGTCATGACCCAGGACCCAAGCGGGGTAAAGCTTAGGAGCCCCAACAGAAGGGTTGGAATGAAGGCCATCAGCAGGGTGAACTGACGTACCTTGCGGGCATCCGTACGATAGAAGTTCAAGACGATCTGGTGCAGATAAGAGAAGAAGCTGATCACCAGCTGGCAGACGCTGCCGGCCAGGGCGAAGGCGGCGATGGACCGCTGGGATTCCGGCGTCTGGCCCAAGCAGATGTTGATGGCCGGTGCGATGATGACGGCAATAAAGGAAGAGAAAAGCAGCGGCCGGTAGAAGGAGAAGATCTGGCTGGGCTTCTCATAAGGATGGTCCGGTTTCTTCTCCGGGAGCTCTTTGCGGTATAAGCGAAGCCCTTCCCATACGGCTACAACGGCCTCCACCACCATGCCCACCAGGAAGATGACGGCGCCAACCTGGCCGCTCTCCACACCCTTGGACAGATAATATTGGGAGAGGGCGTACATGCCGACCAGCCGAACCACCATGCCAAGGGTGAGCCACAGCGTTCTTTTATTGAAGATGATGACCCCATGGAACAGGCAGCGCAGACCGGAGAAGATACTGACGAACATCAGCACCCGGTAGACGTGCATGATCGGCTCCACCTCGTCCGGAGACGCTCCGTACAGGCCGCCGAAGACAAGACGGCCTACGTCTGAGTAGGACACCAGACCGCCGACGACGAGAATCCCGATCAATAGATAGACGAATACCAGTGAGATGGCCCGAAAGGAGATCCGGTCCCGCACCAGGGCGGAGCAGGTCTGTCTCAAGAGCACGGCAGGCTTCTCGGTAATGCCGAGAAGGCTCATGGCCACGGCGTAGCTGGAGAGCACGGCCTCGGGATGGGCGGAGCGGGTCAAGGTGCCGTTGATGATGACGTGGGATATGGTAACCAGGCTGGATGACAAGCCGAGGGGAATGAAAAAGGCGAACATTTGGGCTAAGGTGACGTTCGGTTGAGGTGCGTTTGCTCTTTCCATAGGTGCTCCTGTCTGGTTATTTAAGTATTAAAGCATAGTATATCATGATTGACGGGCAGCGGGAGATTAAAATATAATGCTTAACAAAGCCGACACGAAAAGGGGAATGGGGATTTTGATGCCGTTTTTCCGCTATGACGAACGACTGGGAATCCCGGTGCCGCGGCTTGCGAAGGAATGGGAAATGTACTCCGCGGAAGAGCAGTTCGCCATCCTGACGGAATGGGAGGAGATCCGCGGGCGCATTCCGGACCGGATCATGGCCTTCGAGCGCCTCATCATCGAAATGCAGGAGCGGCTGGGGTTGGAGGATTCCTTCGACGAGAGCTGCAGGCTCAACGGGGAGATCTCCGAGCTGGCCAGCAGAGTGAACGATCTGAACATCTGGTTCCGTACGGGCTGATCTGCCAAAAGTTCGGGAATTCTTCGCAGTGTTTTGGCCAAACTTTGATATATAATGAAAGAATGAAATTTCGTAAAAATGGCGATGCCGTCAACGACGGCTCGTCCCGGCGGCGGATTGGAGTGAAGCATCCATGAATGATCAACCGTTCATCCGTTTGGTCGAACGTTTGCGTGACCGGGATCCAAGCTTATTCCCGACAGGTATATGGGACGAAGGGCTGGACCGGAGAATCGCCGATCTGATCACCTCCGACCTGGCGGAGGACCGGTCCCGTTTCGATCTGGCTTTCGGATTGGCGGTCAAGGCCGGACTGCATCTGTGGAATGAGAGCCTGAACCGGTCCCACGTGCTGTCCCAGGATATCCATAATCCGACCGGCAGCTATTGGCACGGCATCATGCACCGGATGGAGGGAGACTATGAGAACGCCAAGTACTGGATGGTTCAAGCAGGTCCTCATCCGGTTTTCGAGCGCCTTCAGACGGTGAAGTCGGAGCTGCTCAGGAACGGCGATTGGGAGCAGGTCGAGGCGGTAGAGCTTCGGGTGAGCCTGCACCAATTCTATCTCCAGCGGACATGGGATCCCTGCCTCTTCATCGATCTGGTGCAGGGAACGGTAACCTCGGGGCATGAGCTGAAGCTGGAACGCCTCTTGACCGCTCTGCAGAAGCACGAGATTGTGGGTTTATTGGAATATTCATACCGTAACGCAAGCGGAGGGCATAGTCTTGAACCGTTTAACCGATAAAGCCAAGCCGTATCCCCGCAATCCGCTGCGCCTCATGCAGCGGGTATACCGTTACGTGCTTCCGGAGGTGCGGAGCCAATTGAATCATTGGCGCAGCACCGCCGAGCGGATGGCGGATGAGGAGCTGCGGCGCCAAGCCTTGGCCAGCATGACGGACAAGGAGTTCCATTGCCAGGGCGGAGCCGTCTACGCCACCGCCAATCTGGAGCAGCGCCATGTACTGATCCCCTTGATCGTCGCATTCCAGACCATCAGCGATTATCTGGACAACCTGTGCGACCGCAGCACGTCGATGGATCCGGAGGACTTCCGGATGCTGCACCAATCCATGCTGGACGCCGTTGATCCCCGGGAACCGCTGAAGGATTATTACGCCTTCCGGCAGGAGAAGGAGGACGGCGGATATCTGGCACAGCTGGTCTCGACTTGCCAATCCTGCATCTGCCTGCTTCCGTCCTATTCACTGGTCGCTGCTCCCATCCGCGAGCTGGTCTCCTTGTACTGCGATCTCCAGGTCTATAAGCATATCCGTCACGACTGCCGGGAGAAGGAACTGCTCCGATGGTGGGAGGAGCACCAGGAACGGTTCCGGTATCTGCAATGGAACGAATTCGCAGCCGCCACTGGCTCTACCCTAGGCGTGTTCATGCTGTTCCTGGCAGCGACGGATCCGGAGCTGACGGCGGATGAGGTAGAAGCCATTCGGGAAGCTTATTTCCCATACGTATGCGGGCTGCATATTCTTCTGGATTATCTGATCGACCAGGAAGAAGACCGGATCGGTGGAGATTTGAACTTCTGCAACTACTATGGCGGCCAGCAGGCTGCCGTGGAACGCATCTCCATGGTCGTCCGGGAAGCGCGGGGCAAGGTGACTAAACTGTCCGCCCCCTCCTTCCACCGCATGATTATCGAAGGCCTCATCGCCTTGTATCTGTCCGACCCCAAGGTGCGTTCCCAAGCCGACGTCAGACGGATCACCAAGCAGCTGATGAAGCGCAGCCCCATGACGAGAATGTTTTTCTGGGTCAATAGCGTTTGGATTCGGTTCTCTTCTTCCTGACAGAACGTATTACGCGGCAAGAGGAATTCGGGTATCCATTGACATACGCTTAACAGCCTTTTATATGGGCAAAATCCATTCAGGAGGTACAATTATGAGCGCAGTTAAATCCATTGCAGTGCTTACAAGCGGTGGCGACTCCCAAGGGATGAACGCGGCCGTCCGCGCCGTTGTCCGGAGTGCTCTTTTTAACGGTCTGGAGGTCTATGCGATCCAGCGCGGCTATTACGGCCTGATCCACGGCGACATCCGCAAGATGGATCTTCGCAGCGTGGGCGACATCATCCAGCGCGGCGGCACCATTCTCCAGACTGCTCGCTGTAAGGAAATGATGACACTGGAAGGCCAGCAGACCGCAGCGGACAACCTCCGCAAGCACGGCATCGACGGCCTGGTGGTCGTCGGCGGAGACGGGTCCTATCAAGGCGCTGACAAGCTGAGCCAGCTGGGCATCAAGACCATGGGTCTGCCGGGAACCATCGACAACGACATTTCCTTCACGGACTTCACCATCGGCTTCGATACCGCCGTCAGCATTGTGGTGGATGCGATCAACAAGCTGCGCGATACCATGTCCTCCCATGAGCGGGCTTCTATCGTCGAGGTCATGGGCCGCCACTGCGGCGACATCGCCCTCTATGCCGGCTTGGCCAGCGGCGCCGAATCCATCCTTGTGCCGGAAGTACCGTTCAACCTGGACGAGGTCGCAGACCGGATGAAGGAGAACTTCGATAACGGCAAACGCCACTCCATCGTCGTCCTGGCCGAGGGTGTGGGCAGCGGCGAAGAAATCGCCAAGTCCATCACCACCCGAGTCAACATCGACGCCCGTCTGACCGTACTGGGCCACATCCAGCGCGGCGGTACGCCGACCCACAACGACCGGATTCTGGCCAGCCGCCTCGGCGACTTCGCCGTCCGCCGCCTGATCGAAGGCGACTCCGGCAAAGCCTGCGGCGTCATCAAGGGCGAGCTTGTGGCTACGGATATTCACAAGGTAGTCACCACCAAGAAGGAGTTCAACACGGAGCTGTACCAACTGGCAGCCCGCCTGTCTCTTTAATCTGATCGTCGAATTTTATCAGTTATGCGAACACCGTTTTCAGCCCTTTAGGGCCGGAAACGGTGTTTTTTGTTGAATATGGATTGAGGGAAGGGGAGTAGAGAAGGTTGCTGCTGTTAGAGTCGACATGAGAGGATGCTGGTGGAGAAGGTGGTAGGTGGTAGAAGTGATAGAGATGGTGAAGGTGATGAAGGTGGTGGAGGTGGTGGAGGTGGCGGAGGTGGCGGAGGTGGCGGAGGTGATGGTGCTCCCAACGGATACTTCTGTCCATTATCCCACTCGCTCAGGAAAAGGGGAGAGACCAGGGGATCTGAGCTCATTAGAAGTTGCGTATGGCTGATGATAATCTGATCGGATGTAGAAGTATGCATGAGGAAAGTTCCCCCTCTCACCATGAATGAAAAGTGGAATCGAAATGGCAGCAGAAGCAGCGGAGGTAAGTGCTAGAGCGACATAAAAGTGCAGGCAGACTTATCCCGCTTTGCGGTATAGGAGCGCGATCTGTTGCTTCGAAATAACCGGCTTGGTTGTGAGGGCCCGGTAGGTAATGGTACCGAAAGCGGCGCAGATGTGACTTATACCTGCAAAGATGGGGGCAGAGCTTAGAGTAAGATTGGTGCGGCAGCAGAATTCATCCAAGTAGGCTTGAAGATGTTTCTTGCCGATTCCGCGGAAGGTCTGGTTCAGCCAAAGACAAGCTCCCCGAAAGAGCGGCCGAGCAATCTTGGTTCGAGCGGGAGCGAAACGAAGCAGATGAATGGAGCAGGAACGTTTTGAAGATTCGCTGACGTGGTCCCGAATAAAGGAGCGGGCGGCGATCGGGAGAATTTGGCGGCCCAACATCCACTCCGTCGGCACCATCCGAAACATAATACGGGATGGCTGATCTTCCGATACAACTGAACCTACCACAACGGGCGATTCCTCGGGATGCTGGAAAACGGTTGAATTGTGGGGTCTCCCATAACAGGCGTCATGGATAACCACTTGTCCGTGGAGAGGCTCCTCGGCTTCGGCGCGTCCCATGGCATAGCGAATCTTATGGAGCATGCTCCATGCTGTCTTATAGGTCACACAGAGGATGCGACAAAGGGTTAAGGCGCTTATGCCGTGCTCCGGATCCGATATGAGCTGGATGGCTTGGAACCACTTCACAAGGGAGGTGCGGCTGCCTTCCATAACCGTCCCGGATAGGAGAGAGGTCTGATGCTTGCAGCAGCTGCATTCGTACAAGGGAAGCTTGCGCGTGGATATGGTGTAAGCTCGCCAGTGCCCGCACGCCGGACAAGAAAACCCGTGGGGCCACTTGTGGTGGTATAAATACTGGATGCATGCAGACTCCGTCTTCAATTCAGACGTCACATATTCGAAAGGAAAGCTCAAGAGCTGCACCACCCTTCACATAGATGCGAATAAAAACAGGGCTTGGAAGCCGATGTAACGGGATCAAACGTAGTGATATCCAATTGCAACGAGGCAGGGAATGGCCGGTTGGATCACGAGATAGATCTGGAGACGGGAGTGTTTGTTCCTATAGTTAGATTATACCAAACAAATGTTCCCGTTTCCAGTGCTGATTTTCCAAAATGATCCTTTTTTTATCCTGAGTAAAGGGGATAATGAGTCTGTAAAATATTTTGTGTAAACTCTCAAAACCAAATCTAGTAAACTAGAAGGAAAGGTCGGTTTGAGAGGATGACACAGGTGGCACGGTTTAGTAAAGAACAGGTGAAGGCATTCGTAAAGGAGAATAATCTG